>JBGSKF010000095.1:0-64392 GCA_041741375.1 Gemmatimonadales bacterium
CGCGGCAACCGCACCACCGTGCTCCTTGGCGGCGTCACGGCGCTGTCGCTCGCGGCTGCCGCCTTCGCCTGGCTGCGACCAGCCCCGGAGCCGACGCCCCACTGGCAGACCATCGTGCTCAGCGACACCCTCGAAACTGACCTGCCGGGATCACTGCTGGCGGTCTCACCGGATGGCAGCAACATCGTCTTCCGGAAGGGGATCCAGAACTCCCCGCTCTGGCTCAAGCGCGCCGACCGCCTCGACGCCACCCCGATTCCGGGGACCGAACGCGGGGCATCCGCCGTCTTCTCGCCGGATGGCGAATGGATCGCCTTCACCGCCGACCGCCAACTCAAAAAGGTCCGTCCGAACGGCGGCACCTCGATGCTGCTCGCCGATTCCGCGGCGTCGCAGGAGTACACCATCGCCTGGCTCGATGACGACACGATTCTCTATCCGTCGCCTGACGGGACGTCGATGCGCCGCGTCAGCGCCAGCGGCGGAGGCTACACCGTGGCGCACTCCGATTCCGCCCTGCTGGGCTATGGTCTGGTCAACGCCACGGCGCTGCCCGGATCGCGTGGCGCGCTCCTGACCGTATGCACCTCCAATTGCGCCACCAGCATCTTGAGCGTACTCGACCTCCGCTCCGGCACCCTGACGGAGCTGTTGCCTGACGTCCTGAAGGGGTGGTATCTGTCGAACGGCTACCTGCTCGGCATCCGGACCGACTTCACCGCGATGGTGGCGCCATTCGATCTCGACCAGTTGACAATCACCGGCCCCGCCACGACCGTGCTGGACGGCGCCATTATCCACGCCGCCTTCCGGGCGGTGCCGCTCCTGGCCGTGTCGAGGAATGGCACCCTGCTCTACGCGCGCGGCACCAGTGGAAGCGGTTCCGCCGAGTTGGTCCGCGTGAACCGGCGAGGGGAGGTGTCCCGGATCGATACCAGCTGGTCGGGGGCCTTCAATTCCTTCGCGCTGGCCAGGGATGGTCGGCGGATGGCGGTCGGCACCGGTACCACCGGTGGTGGGTTGTCCATCTACCTCAAGCAGCTCGACCGTGGCGCCTTCACCCGGCTCACCTTCGGCGGGCAGGATCGCCGTCCAACCTGGTCCCCCGACGGAGGCACGGTCGCCTTCATCCGTGATTCGCTGAACGGTGGTGGCGTCTACGGCATCGCCGCCGACGGCAGTGGCAACGAGCGGCTGCTGGCGCGCCTTGATCGTCCGATCCAGGAAGTCGTCTGGTCGGCCGATGGCGAGTGGCTGGTGGTCCGCACCGACAACGGCACCGCGGGCGCCGGTGATCTGGTCGGCGTGCGCACCCACGGCGACACCGCGCAGGTCCCCCTGGTCGCATCGAGGTTCACCGAGATGCATCCGGCGCTCTCGCCGGACGGTCGCTGGCTGGCCTACATCTCCGACGAATCAGGCGCCAACGAGGTCTACGTGCGCCCCTTCCCCGCCACCTCCACCGGACGCTGGCAGGTCTCGAACGGAGGGGGCGTCTCACCGGTCTGGGGCCCCAACAGCCGGGAACTCTTCTTCATTGACACTGGCAACCGGATGGTGGCCGCCGAGCTGCGCACTGCGACCGGGTTGGAAGTGGTCGAGCTGCGCCCACTCTTCGAGGTCCGCGGCTACACCCTCGATGTCTTTCACCAGTCGTTCGACCTGACACCCGACGGCAACAGCTTCATCTTCATGCGCCCGCAGTCGAGCGGCGCCACGGGCGCCAAACCGACGGTGGTCCTGGTGCAGCACTGGCTCACCGACCTGGCCCGGCGACTCAAGCGGTGAGACGGGGGAGGGGCCGAAACCAACCGGTCCAAGAGACGTCTGATCATCGCCGACGATTTTCGATGCCCCCGCGGAGCGGGAGGGATTCGAGGTGACGGGATCCGGGGCGTTTGCCCTTTCGGTTAGATCTCCCGCCCCAAGGGTGAAGGTGGGGTGTGGGAGAGGGCTAATGCGGGGTGTAGGTGAGGGCAAGAGGCGAGGAATTGACACAAATATCGTGTAACACTATTTTTGTGTCATGAAGAACGTCACACTCTCTCTCGACGAGGACGTCGCCCGTTGGGCCAGGATCCGCGCCGCCGAGCTCGACACCAGCGTGTCCCGGCTGCTCGCCGACCAGCTCCGCGAGATGATGGCGCGGGACGTGGCCTACCGTGCGGCGATGCAGCGGTACCTGGCAGAGCCTCCCCGGGTTCTCCACGACACCGGTCTTCCCTACCCCTCTCGCGACACCCTGCATGGCCGCGCCGATCTTCGTTGACACCAATGTGCTGGTCTACGCTCGAGACGCCGCGGCCGGAGACAAGCAGGTCCAGGCTGCGGAGTGGATGACTCTGGCCTGGAGGACCGGTCGCGGTCGGGTGAGCATTCAGGTTCTGCAGGAACTTTACGTCACGCTCACTCGCAAACTCCAGCCGGGACTCAAGCCTGAGGAGGCTCGACGGGAAGTCCGCGCGCTCCTTCCCTGGCAGCCGATCCCGGTCGATCCCGGTGTTCTGGAGAGCGCCTGGAACCTCCAGGACAGGTTCACCCTCTCGTGGTGGGATGCCCTCATCGTGGGAGCAGCCCAGGCCACACAGTGCCGCTACCTCCTGACCGAGGATCTCCAGGACGGGCAGGACCTCGATGGACTCCTTGTCGTGAACCCCTTCCGCCACGCCCCCGATTCGCTCCCCTCCTGACACTTTCATTCGGTCCCCCAGTCACCTCCTTCACACTTCACACTTCCGCCTTCACACTTCCCCGTCTGGCCCTTCTCCCCCCGTGGGGCTAACTTGTGACAGTCCACTGACATCCTCGCGTCCTGCCCATCCCGGAATCCCGTGAACCCACCGGAACGCCTGAGCGCCGCCCGATCGTTGGCGTGGGCAGACGGGCAGACCATCCGCGCCCTCGAGCTGGTATGGGTTGAGCGCGATGGCCGCACCACTCCGCTGGGGATCGCGCCGGACAACTACCGGTGGCCCCGCATCTCGCCGGATGGGGGACGCCTGGTCGTGGTCTCATTGGGGATTTGGTGATATGACTTGACAGGCTCTTTCAGGATGGTCATTATAGCCTGATGACAACTGCTTCCGTTTCCGAGGCCAAGAACCAGCTCAGTGCCCTGCTCCGCCTCGTCCAGGCTGGACAATCCGTGCTCATCACCGACCGGGGTATCCCGGTGGCCCGGCTCGAGCCGGTGAGGCTCGGGGTCGGTATCTCGCCGGGAGTTCTCAGCCTCGCCCAACAGGGACTGGTTCAGCTCCCCGAAGGCGAGCCCAATGCCGACTGGCTCGACCTCCCTCGTCCCGCTGTGACCTCCGGGCCCTGCGGCTCCGCCCTCCTTCTGGAGGAGCGACGCGAGGGCCGATGAGGTTCTGGGATTCCTCCGCCCTCGTCCCCCTCCTGGCACCGGAGCCGGGGACCGAGCGCATGATGATCTTGATGCGCGAGGATCCGGCGGCGGCAGTCTGGTGGACCACCCCGGTCGAATGCGCTTCCGCGCTGGCGCGACTGGCTCGCGAGAAACGGATGTCGCGCGACGATGCCACCCTGGCCACCGGGCTCCTCGCCACCGCCACGCGGGGGTGGAGCGTGGTTCCGCCCACCGACCCCGTGCGTCACCAGGCGATGCGACTGCTCCGCCTTCATCCCCTGCGCGCAGCTGACGCGCTCCAACTCGCCGCCGCGCTGGTTCTCGCCGAGCACGACCCGCGCACCCTCCCCTTCGTCACCCTGGATGACCGGTTGGCCCTGGCCGCGGAACAGGAGGGGTTTGAAGTGATGGGAGGAACCCCGGACTGAGGGCTTCTGGCCGCTCTCCTCCCGGCGGGGTAACTTGTGACAGTCTCCTGACAGTCGACCTCTCGTTCATGCCCGGAGCAGTGTGAACCCACTGGAGCGACTGAGCGCGGCCCTCGCCGACCGCTATTCACTCGTGCGCGAGCTCGGCCAGGGTGGCATGGCGACGGTCTACCTGGCCCAGGACCTCAAGCACGACGGCAAGGTCGCGCTCAAGGTCCTGAAGCCCGAGTTGGCCGCCGTGCTCGGTGCCGAACGGTTCGTGGAGCGATATGGCCGAGACTGGTTGTGCTCCATCATTGCCGGCGCTCATTCGGGCGATGGCCGGGAAGCCGGAGGGACGGGATAGCGCCTGGGGGCTGGACACGGGCACGTGGTACGATAGATTGCGCCATGTATTAATAGTATTTGCTATCACCTGGCATCAGGAGGAAACGGTGCCCACCGTCCAGATCAATGCCCGCATCGATCCCAGGCTCAAGCAGGTCCTTGACGAGTTCTGCCGTTCGCGCGGCCTCGTGATGAACCACTTCATTCAGGAGGCGATCCTCGACCGCCTGGAGGAATTCGAGGATATCGAGGACCTCAAGGCGATCCGCCACGAACCAACCCGTCCCCTCGCCGAGGTGCTGGCGGAGCTGAAGCGCGATGGCGCACTATAGGGTCGAGGTCAGCAGGACGGCGGAAAAACAACTGCGAAAGCTCAAGGCCCTGGACCAGGGCCGGGTCGTCCATGCCCTGATGGGGTTGGCGGACGACCCCCATCCCCCCGGCTCGCGCAGGCTGAGTGGGTATTCCGACGTCTTCCGGATCCGCGTCGGCGTGTACCGGATCCTGTACAGCGTGGAGGGTCGCCGGTTGACTGTGATCATCCTCAAGATCGGACACCGCAGGGACGTGTATCGGTGAGCACAATGCCAGACCGCCTTTCCGCCGCCCTCTCGGGCTCGCAAGTGAGGATACTCCGCCATGAAAATTGACGCCCTCGGGGCAAGCCTTTCCGACCGCGACCGGATCGAGCGCGAGCTCGATCAGGCGGGATCGCCACGGTCTTCCTCGCGGAGGACGGGAAGCGGAAGCGCCGAGCCCCTGGCGTCTGGCCGAGCCTCTCCGGCGACAGTAGATTCGACACCATGAACAGGGATGTGTTGCCGGGAGCCGAGTTGGTGGAGCAGGGCCTCCGCGATCTCGACGACCATGCCGAGACCGTCGAATCGCTGCTCGTCTCGCTCGGCGCTCCCGGCCTGCGCACGCTGGGACTCCACGTGCCCGAGCCATGGGCGGAGCCCGAACTCCGGCTCTACCGGCTGCTCGCGGAGAGGCACGGTGCCGGGGCCCATGCCCGGTACAACGCCCTCCTGCGTCGGCTGGTGAGCTTCCAGCGTGCCAGCGCATGCGCGACGTAGCGGATCAGGCGCGGATCGAGGCCTTCCTCACGGCGCTGGCGCGCGAGGCGACGGCCGACCTCGACGTCTATCTCGTCGGCGGCACCTCGGCCGTTCTGGTGGGGTGGCGCCCGACCACGATCGACATCGACCTGGTGATGCGCCCGGAATCGGACGCCCTGCTTCGGGCGATTCCCGTACTCAAGGAGCGGCTCCGGTTGAACGTCGAGCTCGCCTCGCCCGACCAGTTCATTCCGGTGCCTCCCGGCTGGGAGCAGCGCAGCCCGGTCATCGTCCGCATCGGGAAGGTCACCTATCACCACTACGATTTCACGGCTCAGGCGCTGGCCAAGATCGAGCGCGGTCACACTCGCGACCTGGCCGACGTCGAGGCAATGCGGGCAAGGGGACTGATCACCGGCACCGAGGTGCGGCGCCAGTTCTCCCTGCTGGAGCCGCAGCTGTATCGCTTTCCCGCCATTGACCCTCCCTCGTTCCGCCGCGCCGTGGACGCGATCTTTCCGCCATGATCGACCGACTTGAATCGGCCCTCGCCGACCGCTACCGGATCGAGCGCGAGCTCGGCCAGGGTGGCATGGCCACGGTCTACCTCGCGGAAGACCTCAAGCACAAGCGCAAGGTGGCCATCAAGGTCCTCAAGCCCGAACTCGCCGCCGTGCTCGGCGCCGAGCGGTTCGTGCAGGAAATCACCACCACGGCCGCGCTCCAGCACCCCCACATCCTGCCGCTGTTCGATTCCGGCACCGCCGACGGGTTCCTGTTCTATGTCATGCCCTATATCCAGGGCGAGACTCTGCGAAGCAAGTTGGACCGCGAAACCCAGCTCAGCGTTGAGGAGGCGGTCAAGATCACGGTCGAAGTGGCCGACGCCCTCGACTACGCTCACAGCCAGGGCGTGGTACACCGCGACATCAAACCCGAGAACATCCTGCTCCACAACGGCCGCCCGATGGTGGCGGATTTCGGCATCGCCCTGGCGGTGAGCGCCGCCGCCGGTGGCCGGATGACCGAGACGGGCCTCAGTCTCGGCACGCCGCATTACATGAGTCCCGAGCAGGCCACCGCGGAGAAGGAGATCACCGCCCGGAGCGATATCTACTCGCTGGGCAGCGTGCTCTACGAGATGCTCACCGGCAGTCCACCACATGTGGGGGCATCGGCGCAGCAGATCATCATGAAGATCGTGACCGAGGAGGCCGCTTCCATCACTCGGCTCCGCCGGTCGGTGCCCCCCAATGTCGTGGCCGCCGTCGCCACCTCCCTGGAAAAGCTCCCCGCGGATCGCTTCGAGAGCGCCAAGGCATTTGCCGAGGCCCTGGCCCATCCCGAGTACCGCGGCACCACGGCCCTTTCCCCCTCGACCCGGGGCGGTCGAAGGATGGCGCTCGCGGGATGGGGTGTGGCCGGCCTGCTCTTCGTCGCCCTCGCCTCAACCTGGTTCCGTCCCGCCCCGCCGGAACCCGCCACGCACCGCCTTTCCATCGCCCTGCCCGAAGACGCAGCCTACCAGCCGAACAACGGGGCGGAGCTCGCCGTCGCTCTCGACGGGAGCCGATTCGCCTACATCGGGGGTCCCTCGCTTCGCAATGCCTCCCTGGTGGTGCAGGAACGGGATCAGATCAGTGGCCGTGTTCTTCCCGGAGCTGGGGCCGCCATGTCACCCGCTTTCTCACCCGATGGACGGCGGATCGCCTTCCGCGACATGCGTCAGGGCACCCTGAACGTCCTTTCGCTCGATGGATCCTCCCCTGTGACCCTGCTCGAGGCGGAAGGAGGCGGCGCCTTTGGAGTGGCCTGGTCCGATGACGGGCACATCTACTACCCCTCCCGGGAGGGAACGCGCGGCATTCTCTATCGCGTGCCCCAGGATGGCGGGGCGCCCGAACCGATCACGTCGGGTGACAGCACCCTGGGCACGGTCAGCCATATCATGCCCTTCCCCCTCCCCGGCGGGCGTGGTGTTCTCTACACCGATTGGCACGGTCCAACGCGTGCCAACGACAACTGGATCGTGGCGTGGGACGCCCGGACCCGGCGCACTGTCCGGATCATCCAGGGTCTCCAGGCCTGGTATCTGACGCCGGGGTTCCTCCTCGTCCTGCGACCCAACGGATCCGCCGTGGCGCTGCCGTTCGACACCCGGAGGCTCGTCGTCACCGGCCCCGAGACCATGGTACTCGACCAGATCGCAATCAGTACCGCCGGGACCGCCAATCTCGCCGTGTCGTCCACCGGTCTGCTGATGTATCGCTCCGGTGCCGCCCAGGCGATCCAGCGGCTCGTGCGCCCCGTCCAGGTGGCCCGATCCGGGGAGGAACGGATCCTCGATCCGGAGTGGACCTATACTCCGGGGTACAACGGGGGCCTCAGCCTTTCCCCGGATGACACCCGCCTCGCAGTCACCATCCATGGCGACCCGGTGGGGGACATCTGGATCAAGGATGTGGTGCGCGGTCCCCTGACCCGGGTGACCTTCGGCAATTCGATCGTGTACCGGCCCGTCTGGATGCCGGACGGCGCCTCACTGAGCTACGTGTTCGAGGAGGGAGCGGCCAGCGGGGTTCTCCGGCGCCGAGCCGATGGCGGGGGAGAAGTGGATACGATCGTCACGTCACCCCGCACCATCGCGGAAGCGGTCTGGTCGGGGGATGGCTCCTGGCTGGTCTACCGGATCACGATCCCGAGCCGCGACATCCATGCCCTCCGGCCGGGAACCGACACCGCCGGCATCCCGGTGGTGGCGACCCCCGATTTCGACGAACGGGCGCCGACTCTCTCGCCCGATGGCCGGTGGCTGGCCTACCAGTCGGATGAGTCGGGGCGGGACGAGATCTACATCCGTCCCTTTCCCGATGTCGGGGCGGGCCGCCGCCAGGTCTCCGTGGCGGGAGGCGCGGAACCCCTGTGGGCTCACAGCGGTCGCGAGTTGTTCTACCGGTCTCCCGAGGGCCGGATGGTCGTGGTGCCGGTGTCCCCTTCCCCGACTCTCACAACAGGACGGGCGCAGCCCCTCTTCGCCGACACCGCCTATCTGCGCGCCCCCAGCTACCGCGGGTACGACGTCACGAGCGATGACCGGGCCTTCGTGATGTTGCGCATGCTCCCGGAGGACACGCGCCGGTCGTCGGGCCAGCTGATCCTGGTCGAAAACTGGTTCACCGAACTCCGCAGCCGCCTGCGGGGGCGACCCTGAGGCCCGCCGTGCGACGTGCCGCCGTGTCGAACCTCGCGAAATTGACGGAGAGCCCATGCCCGTCATTCCCGCGCACACGGGAATCCATTTTCCTCCTGCAGCCCTCATGGCCATAAATCCCCGCTCCCCGATTTCGCGGGGACAAGCTTCGCGGGGGTGACGTTTGGCCGGAGATTCCTTAGGTTCCACTGATATGAGCCGCCCACGCCACGACTGGCCGATCCGGATCTTCCCCCTGGGCCAGGAGCCGAGGGATGATCTATCCGCCACGACCACCATCGAGGAGCGATTGGCGCTCGTGACAATGCTTTCGGAGCGCGGGTGGAGGCTCACGGGGAGGCCCTTTCCAGCGTATTCCCGCTCCACGATGCCGGGACAGGTCATCCGGCGGCATGAATGACGACTGGCGGGATCTGCTGTCCGGCTTCCGCGCTGTGGAGGCACGGTTTCTGATCATCGGTGCCCATGCCATGGCGGTGCACGGAGTCCCTCGCGGGACGCAGGACATCGACATCTGGATTGAGCCCACCGAGGAGAACGCCCAACTGATCTGGGCGGCCCTCTCCCGGTTCGGTGCTCCTCTGGTAGACCTTGGAATCTCGCGCGAGGACCTGCGTTCCCCGGAGAAGGTGATTCAATTGGGGTTGCCACCCCACCGCATCGATCTCCTGTCCAGCGTCTCCGGCTCCCGGATTTCGCGGAAGCCTGGGCCCACAGGGTCGAATGCGATTTCGAAGGGGTCTCCGTCGCTTTTCTGGGACGCCAGGAGCTGATCCGGAGCAAACGGGCGGCGGGCAGACTCAAGGACCTGAGCGATCTCGAGGCCCTCGGGGAACTGCCACCCGACCGGTAACCCCCGTCACCAGAGTGTGACGTGGAAAGGTTCCAGGGTACAGGAAGCTCGAAGTGTGAACACCTCCTTCAAACTTCGAACTTCCGCCTTCAAGCTTCCTCCATTGTTCATTGTTCATTGATCGTTATTCTTTCCTGAATGATGCCCACGCCACTCCACTCCGCCCCTCCCGGTCGCCTGAGCGACCTTCATGTCCGCCGCTTCGAGCCGCTGGCCACCCCCTCCGAGGTGGTGGCCGACATTCCGATCACCGACCCCGCCGCTGCCACGGTCGCGGCCGGACGCCAGGAGATTCGCGACGCCCTCGCCGGTCGCGACCCTCGGCTCGTGGTCATTGCCGGTCCCTGTTCCATTCACGAGCCCACAAGTGCCCTGGAGTATGCCGAGCGACTGGCGCGGGTGCGGGACACCTGCCGGGACCGGCTGATCGTGGTGATGCGGGCGTACTTCGAGAAGCCGCGGACCACCGTCGGGTGGAAGGGTCTCATCTACGATCCGGCCCGGGATGAGAGTTACGACGTCAACCGCGGGCTCCGGGAGGCCCGGCGGATCCTGCGGGAGATCAACGCCCTCGGGCTCCCCTGCGCCACCGAGTTTCTCGATCCCATCGTCCCCCAGTACACGGCGGATCTCGTGTCGTGGGTCGCGATCGGGGCGCGCACCACCGAGAGCCAGACCCACCGCCAGCTCGCAAGCGGGCTCTCCATGCCGGTCGGGTTCAAGAACGCCACCGATGGAAGCCTGCGTCCCGCCCTGGACGCCATGACCGCCGCCCGCACCGCGCAGGCATTCCTGGGGATCGACCCGGAGGGACAGACCAGCATCGTCCGCACCAAGGGAAACCCCGATGTCCATCTGGTCCTCCGGGGCGGCGCCTCGGGGCCGAACTACGACCGCGAGGCGGTGTCGGAGGCCCGCGCCCTGCTGGACCGGGCGTGCCCGTTCCCCCGGGCCATTCTGGTGGACTGCAGCCACGACAACAGCGGGAAGGATTACCGGCGGCAGCCCGCGGTCTTCGCCGAGCTTGCGGGGAGAGTGCGTGAGGGAGAGGGCGGCATCCTGGGCCTGATGCTGGAGAGCCACCTGGTGGAGGGCCGCCAGGCGATCGGGCCGGATCTGGTGCATGGCCGATCGATCACCGACGGGTGCATCGGCTGGGAGCAGACCGAGGATCTGCTTCGGGGCGCCAACGAGCAATGGACAATGATGAAGGAACAGATGGACCCCGGCGTTCGCCGGGGTGACGCTCCGTGAAGGTGCGGGACTCCGGGTGCGTCACTGATCACTGATCACTGATTATTGTTCACTGTTCATGGCTTGGCATTGTGACCACCAATAGCCATCTTATGCCCATGATGAAGCACCGGAAAACCGTCGGGGTCGCCGAGCTCAAGGCCCGCTTGAGTGCCTACCTTCGGGAGGCGCGGCGGGGGCGCTCGGTCACCATCTGCGACCGCGACACCCCGGTGGCCCGGCTGGTCCCCGTGGATCCTTCCACACCCCTCATCGTGCGTGCCCGATCCTCGGCGTTTCCCTCCCTCCAGGCCGTGCCGCTGCCGCCTCCGCTCCGGCGCGGGGTGGATGCCGTGGCTCTGTTGCTCGAGGAGCGTTAGCACCTGCTCGGTCAACCGGGGCGGCTCGCGGAGTGGGCCCATATCGAGGCGGGAGTGGCGAGCCGCCTGGTTGAGGTGGAATGCCTCCGCGTGCTCGACCGTCACCCCCGCCATCCTCGGCGCCGCATCCCAGCCACTGCCCACCGTCCTTGGGACCCTGGACGCGATTCACCTGGCCACCGCGGTGCTCTGGCGCGAATCCCGGGACCCCGGCCTGGTCATCGCCACCCACGACCGAGCCTTCGCCCTCGCCGCTCGAGCATCGGGGTTCCGCGTCATCGGCGTCTGACACCGGTGGTGCTGGCCCACTCACGGCAGAGGCGCGAGGGGGAATGGCCACAAGAGGCACAGAAGTCACAAGAGGCACGCCCCTCTGCGCGGAGAGGCCCACCAAGGGGAGGGAGAGGTGCTCCGGCTGGTCAGGAACCCATGCCAATGCCTGAGGAGTCACAAATGGATTCCCGCGTGCGCGGGGATGAACAGATGGACCCCGGCGTTGGCCGGGGTGACGCTCCGTGAGGGTGAGGAACTCCGAGTACGTCGCTGACCAATGACCAATGACCAATGACCAATGATCAATGATCATTGGTCACTGTTCATTGATTCAGTCTTTCTCCATCTTCCAGAAGGCGATGCCACCCGTCTGCAGTCCCACCTCCACCGACCCCACCCGGGTCAGCGTCTGGAGGTCATACACATCGACCTTGCCGGGAGCCGCTCCCACACCCTCGTTGCTGACGAAAGCGTATCGCGAATCGGGGCTCGCCACCACGCCGTGGGTCACGGTGGCGGAGCTCTTGAGCTGCGCCAGGCTCCGGCCGTTTCGGAGATCGAAGACCTCGAAGCCCCCGCCCTGCTTGAGGGTGACCAGCAACAACCGGCCGTCGGGAGTGGTGGTGATGTTGTACGGCCCCCGGCCGGTGGCAAACCGGCGCGTGATCGTCCAACTCGCGAAGTCCACTTCGACGATCTCATCGGCCTTGTTGCAGGCCACATAGATCTTGTCGCCGGTGACGGAGGGCTGAGCCCAGGTGGGCGAGCAACTGTTGGGCTCCATCCGGTGCCGCTCCCCCTGGTAGCCGACGTCGGCGGGATCGACCACCGGGGCCACCCGTGGTGAAGCCGGGGCGGCGGCGTGGTCCCCATGCTGAGCCATCGCTCCCGTCGCACCCGCGTCGAGGGGACCCTCCCGGCCCACCGCCAGTGAAAACCGGCGCGACACCTCGAAGCGCCGGGTATCGATCTCGACCAGCTGGTCGTCCATCATGCAGCCGGAGTAGTGCCAACGCCCGTCGGGGCTGATCCGGCTTCCGTGCGGCATGGTGCAGGTAATGATGCGGGTGACCTCGGTGCCCGTCGGGGTATAGACCACCGAGTGCGAGGAGGGCACCATGTCGCCATGGAGATTGAAGTTCGCGGCGATGGCGTAGAGTCCGTCCGGCGACACGTCGATCGACGCCGGGAAGTTGCCCAGCAACGTTCCGGTTCCGATCAGCGTGTCGGGTCCCAGGTGATACCGCCAGTATTTGCCATCGGGAAAGCCGTGGCCGGTGGTCAGATGGAGCGTCTGTCCGTCCCGCGAGATCGCCAGACCATGGGGCCCCTCCATCTCGGCGGCCAATTCCCCGACCGGAATGGTCTTCTCCACGCTCGCCCCCTCCGGCCCGAACCGGATCCGGTGAATCAGGTCACTCGACTCGGCTCCGACGTACACCCAGTAGGTGGCCCGTGGGCTCGGGGACTGGGCGGAGGCCACCGTGGAACCGCCGCCGAGGAGGAGGAGACAGAGGCCGATGGTCTTGCGTGGAGAGGGAGGTCGCGGCATCATTGTTGAGCCATCCAGATACAGTGTGGCTGTCGCGGAACCGGGTGCGCCGGTTTTGCCGTGGCGCCAGACCCGTTCCCAGGGCCCATCCCATGAAGCTAATTCGAAATTCGATTCGTGCCATGTCCCTGCTTTCCCTCTGGGCGATGGCACTTCCCCTCGCCGCCCAGGACCCGGTGCCGGTGGCTCGGCTGGTGGCGGAACCGGCCGCGATCAGCCTCCAGGCCGGGACCGCCGCCCCGCTGCGGATCCGGGCCTTCGCCGCCAACGGCCAGGAAATCACCACTCCCGAGCTCCGCGTGTTCGGGGCCCGCCGGGCGGTCGCCTGGAGTGACGGAGAAGTTCGAGCGTTCTCGGCGGGGTCCCATACCCTCACGGCCACCGCTGCGGGGGCCGGAGGAACTCCGGTGCAGTTGGAAATTCCGGTCACGGTGACGTGGCCTCCGTTGGCCTCCCTGGACATCGCGGCCCCCGAGGGCCGGCTCTACACCGGGGTGACCCTGGCCCATTCCGTCCGCGGCGCCCACGCCGATGGCAGTCCGCGGCCCGGGCTCGACCCGGTCTGGAGGAGTTCCAACGAACAGGTCGCCTCGGTGGACCGCTTCGGCAACGTGCGGGGACTGCGGGCGGGAACCGCCACCATCACGGCCTCCGTGGAGGGACGAACCGCGACGATCACCCACACCGTGGCGGCCAATCCCGTCACCTCCCTGGAGCTCGACCTCGGTCGCGATGTCCTGAGCACCGGCGATGTCGTTCCCCTCAAGGCCACGGCGAAGCGGGCCGACGGATCGGTCGTGGACGACATCCCGCTCACCTGGAGCTACACCTACACTCCCGACGACTCCCTCGTCAACAATGGGATCCCGGGTGGCGCCGGCATCATCCAGTTCGGACGGTTCACCGGTAATCACCCCGGACGCTACACCCTGATGGCCCGCGCCGGGAACCAGTTCGCCGAAACCACCGTCCAGGTGGTGCGCCGCGACGTCCGGCGGCGGATCGAGGTGACCAGCCGCGGATCGATCACCAACAGCCACACCTCCGATCTCTGGCCCTGGACCGGAGCCGACGGCCGCGACTACGCCCTGGTGGGCACCTGGGGCGCCGACGGTTACGCCTTCGTGTTCGACATCACCGACCTCGGCAACATTGTCAAGACCGATTCGATTCGCATCGATGCCCGCACCATCAATGACGTGACCGTGAGCCCCGATGGCCGCTACGGTGCCCTGTCCCGCGAGGGTGCCTCGAACCGGGTGAACGGCGTGGTGCTCCTCGACCTGTCCACCCCCGCTCACCCCACGATCGCCTCGACCTTCGATCAGGAGCTGACCGGGGGGGTGCACAACATGTTCGCCACCAACGATCACCTCTTCGCGGTGTCCGGGGGCGCCAAGTACGTGATCGTGGACGTGAAGGACATCTACAAGCCCCGCTATGTGAGCGAGTACCGCCACCCCAATGCACGCCTGCACGATCTCTGGGTGCGGGACGGCATCGCCTATTCCGCCCAGGGGGGCGCCGGCACCGTCGTGGTCGATGTCGGCAACGGCACGTACGGCGGCACGATCGAGAACCCGAAGTTGATCACCGTGTACGAGGTCAACAGTGGTCACGAGATCTACCCGTACCACCAGGAATCGTCGGGCCGGACCTATCTCTTCATCGGCGACGAGGAGATGAACCGGGCGGGCCGGGTGTGGGAGGGCACCAACTATCGCGGCGAAATGACCACCCCGGGGGGCATTCCGCAGACCTCGGGCGGCTACGTCCACATCGTCGATTTCACCGACCCCGCCCATCCCCTGCCGGTCGGTCGTTACCACCTGGAGGACTTCGGAGCCCACGACATCATCGTGGAGGACGACGTGCTCTATCACGCCTACTACGAGGGCGGAGTCCGGCTGGTGGACGTCTCGGGCGAGTTGCTCGGCAATCTGGCCGATCAGAATCGCGAGATCGCCGTCTTCAAGCCCTACGATCCCAAGGGATTCACGCCCAACGCCTCCTTTGTGATGAATGCGATGCCGTGGAAGGGTCACGTGCTGTTCACCGACTTCAACAGCGGGCTCTGGGCCGCACGACTGCAACCCAGGCAGACCTTGACCCCCTGACCCGGCCGTTCGCCCTTCGACACCCGCGCCCGGCAGATGCTCTCTGTCGGGCGCCGGTGCATGGCCCGCCCTCCTCCACTGGAATCATGACCCCATGACGCGACGCTCCCTTTCGCTCTCGCTTGCCCTGCTGGCCTCGGTTTCCACTCTCCCGGCGCAGGATCGCTCCTTTCCGCCTCGCGGCTCGTGGGAGCACCGCGCCCCCGCCGAGCTCGGGCTCGACGCCGCGGCACTCGACTCGGCACGCGCCTTCGCCATCCGCAGCGAGTCCCGCGCCCCCCGCGATCAGGCGCTCGGCCAGCAGCAGTCGTTCGGGCGGCGGGAACCGATGGCCGACATCATCGGCCGAATGAAGGACCGGGGGGATCCCAGCGGTCTGGTGATTTACCGCGGCACCGTGGTGGCCGAGTGGGGACCGGTGGACCGGGTCGACATGACCCACAGCGTCACCAAGACCTTTCTCTCCACGGTGGTGGGGATCGCCTGGCGTGACGGGCTCATCCGGAGCGTCACCGATTCCGTGCGACCCTACATGCCCCCCGGAGTCGACCTCTTCGACGCTCCCCACAACCAGGGCATCACCTGGGACCACATGCTCCGGCAATCCAGCGACTGGCAGGGCACCCTCTGGGACAAGCCCGATTGGGCCGACCGTCCCGAGGGGACCCGCGAGGAGTGGGAAAATCGGAAGCTCTCCGAGCCCGGCACCCGCTACAAGTACAACGACGTCCGGGTGAACGCGCTCGCCCTGGCCACCCTCCAGGTGCTCCGACGCCCTCTTCCCGCCGTGCTCCGGGACGAGGTCATGAACCCCATCGGGGCCTCCAGCACCTGGCGCTGGGAGGGGTATGAGAATTCCTGGGTCGAGATCGACGGGCTCCGGGTCCAGTCGGTGTCGGGCGGAGGGCACTGGGGAGGGGGGATGTTCATCAACGCGTGGGACATGGCCCGTCTCGGCTATCTCTACCTGCGGAACGGCCGTTGGAACGACCGCCAGATCGTCCCCCTCGAGTGGATCACCATGGCAAGTACCCCGGGACCGGCCAATCCGGGGTACGGATACATGAACTGGTTCCTCAACACCGGTCAGAAGATGCTTCCTTCCGCACCGGAGCGGGCCGTCGCCTTCCTCGGCAACGGCACCAACGCGATCTACGTGGACTGGGACAATGACCTCGTCATCGTCGTGCGGTGGCTCGGAGGGGGCAATCCTGCGCTCGATGGTGTGGTGAGCCGGGTGCTGGCCGCCCTGCCGAAGTAGGTACCATTGTCATCCCCACAAGGGGGGGCACGTGTGATGGCCTCGTCGAGTTGGTCGGGTGACCACGAGACTCCGTGGACTCGGCCGAGAGGTCGTGGTATCATGACATCATGGAAAAGCACCGTCTTCCGATCTTCCGGGGGGAGTGCCTCCAACCGGGGGTTGACCTCGACAACACCGCGGGACTGCTCGACCTCATGGATGCGGGCGACACTCCTCCCTGACCGCGCCCTGGCGGGGAATGCGTGGATGGCCGCTCTCGCGACCGCGCGAGGAGGTGAGAGGGACCGGGTCTCGGGGTGGTATGGCGGGGGTCAGGTCTCCAGCACCCGCTCGAGGGCTGCCACCACCGGTTCCAGATCCTCGGTGGCCACGCGCCACACGATGTCCGGATCCACCTCGTCGTCACCGTGCACGATCCGGTTGCGCATCCCCATCATCCCGGCCCAGGGAAACTCCGGGTGGGCCGCGCGGAAATCCGCGGGGAGTCGGCTCGCGGCCTCGCCGAGGCGCTGGATCAGGTGCAGCAGGGCGAGATGACGGATGATGTCGGCGTCGAACTCGGAGCGCGGGAGACCCTGCGCGAGACTCCGGATCTGGCACGCCGTATCGAGCATCCGCCGGAGCGTGAGGCGATCATCACGCGACATACAGCGTCCGCGCCCGATCCATCACCTCTTCGCGGACGCGTGGCGACATCCCCCGGCGGTGACCAGGTCCACCCGTCGGCCTCCGAAGACCTCCTCCAGGTCTGCCGCCACGGTGACGATGGCAAACCCCGGTGTCATGCCGGGCTCAAAGTCCACCGCGAGGTCCACATCACTGTCGGGGTGCGGTTTCCCCGCCGCGTGGGAACCGAACAGACCGAGCCACCGGATGTGGTGGCGCCGGCACACGGCGGCAAGTTTCCCGGGATCCACCAACTCGTGGAGAGGTGGCCCGGGCAGGTCCGGGCGGAAGGGGGCCACGGGCTCACGGACCATCGCAGGGAAAGGAACTGCACTCTCCTCGCGAACCACAGTGTTCAGAATCGCGAGCAATTCTCCGTTGAGGCTTCGATGATTGGCCTCGGCACGGGTCCGTAGCCGTTTCAGAATGGGGTCGGGAATTCCCCTCAGGGTCAGGGTTCGGGTTTTCATAACTGCATAATGACTGCATAATGACTACACCACAAGTCCGGCGGGGTGCGCCGAGATGCGCCGCAAGCGGGCGCACCCACGAGATCGAGATCAGTCCACGGATTACCCCGCGTGGCCCGGTCTCCGAGTACCTTTCTCCAACCGTCCCCACCCCCCACCCTCCCGACCCCGCATCCGGAGCCCTGCCATGACCCTCTCGCGCCGCTCGTTCCTGGGAACGGCCGGAGTCGCCGGCCTTGCCCTCGCCTCGGCGCGCTGTGCCCCCACTCGGGACCAGTCTGACGCCTCTACTCTTCCGACGCTCGATCGTCCCACCGGTTCATCGGAAGCCGTCGCCCGGGACGAGGCATATTGGCGGCGCGTGGCGGCCCACTACCGGGTGTCCTCCGAGTTCACCAACCTGGAGGCGGGGTATTTCGGCATGATGGCGGCACCGGTGCTGGCGGAGTATCACCGGCAGATCGACCGGGTCAACCTCGAGAGTTCCCGGTACGCCCGCGGGGCGTGGGGAGAGGAATCCGCCGGGGCCCGCGAGCGTCTGGCCGGTTTTCTCGGAGCCGCACCGGAGGAGCTGGTGTTCACCCGCAACGCGACCGAGGCGCTCCAGCGTCTCATCGTGCAGTACAACAAGCTGGCCCCCGGGGATCAGGTGATGTACGCGGACCTGGACTACGGAGCGATGCAGTTCGCCATGGATGCCCTCGCCGAGCTCCGGGGTGTCACGGTGGTGCGGATCGAGTTTCCGGAACCGGCCACCCGGGACACCGTCGTGGAGATGTACGCCGAGGCGCTCCGGACTCACCCCCGGGTTCGGCTGCTCCTCCTCACCCACCTCAACAACAAGACCGGCCTGATCATTCCCACGCGGGAGATCGTGGCCCTGGCACGCGAGCGGGGCGCCGACACCATCGTCGACGCGGCCCACTCCTTCGGGCAGTGCGACCTGACCCTCCGGGACATCGGCGCCGATTTCGTGGGCCTGAATCTGCACAAGTGGCTCGGCGCCCCGATCGGTGTCGGAGCGATGTACATCAAGGCCGATCGCCTGCCGGACATCGACCGGATGCTGGGAGACGACGGCCCCCTCGACCGGATCGAGAGCCGGATGCACACCGGCACCGCCAGCTTCGCCACCTATCTGACGGTTCCTGCGGCGCTGGATTTTCACGATTCGGTGGGGCCAGCGTACAAGGCGGCCCGGGTGCGCCACCTCCGCGACCTCTGGGTCGGGGCCGTGCGCGGAACGCCGGGCATCGACATCCTGACTCCGGACGATGCCGATCTCGTGGCCGCCATCACCTCGTTCCGGCTTCACGGCCGGACCGGGAAGGAGGAGAACCAGGCCATCGTGCGGGAGCTGTTCGAGCAGCACCGGCTCTTCACGGTCTGGCGCACCGGACTGGCCCGGGGGGATTGTGTGCGGGTGACCCCGGCCCTCTACAACACCCCGGCGGACGCGGAGCGTCTCGCGGCCGCGCTCCGGGCGATGGCGAGCCGAGGGACGGTCTAGCGACAATGCGATCGATCGCCACTTTGCACAGGTAACACATGGCAGATGAACACCTGACCCTCCGGCTTCCCGCCCACCTCGCCCGGGCCCTGACCCGATGGGCCGACGCACGCGACCTCCCCAAGTCCCGGGTGGTTCGGGAAGCGATCGCCCGGTACCTCGACGCGCCCACCGAAGGAGACCGGGAACCAGCCGGCTTGACCGCCCGAACCCTGGGCCAACGGTGGGCGGCACTCCCGCGACTCCATCCGGACGAAGCCGCCACCTTCGCCGACGATCTCTCCGCGAGTGCCGCCGAGATGCCGCCACCGTCCCCGCCGTGGGAGTGATTCTCGACACCTCGGTTCTCATCGCGGCCGAGCGAGGGGCCCTCCGCTTTGAAGCGATGATGGAAAACCTGGGAGATGTCCCGGTGGGCATGGCGGCGGTCACAGCCTCCGAGCTGCTGCACGGTTGTCTCCGGGGCGCTACCCCTGGCGTTCGAGCTCGTCGGTTCGCCTTTGTGGAGGGTCTGCTCGACACCATCCCGGTCCTTCCCTTCAGTCTGGCGGACGCCCGGCAACATGCGCAGGTCTGGGCTCATCTGGCGCAGTCGGGAGCGTTGATCGGGGCTCACGATCTGTTGATTGCCGCCACCGCCCTGGCACGGGGGCACCGGGTGGCCACCCTCAACCGGGACCAGTTCGGCCGGGTTCCCGGCCTGCACCTGGTCCCGCTGGGGCCTTTTCTTTCCTGATCCTTGCCATCGTTCGGCGAGGGACGATACGTTCATTCACCTGTCCGGTTCTCCCTTCTGGAGCCACGCATGCGCCTGTCCCATCTGATCCTCCCCCTCCTCGTTGCCGCCTGTTCCCCCCAGGGTCCTGACGAGGGAACCCGATCCGACGACAGCGCCGAGAACCTCCTCGCCGCCTACACCACGGTCCGCCTCGATGCCGACCTGAGCGGGCTCACCGATTCGGCCCGACGCATGCTTCCGCTCCTGATCGAGGCCGCGCGGGAGATGGATGAGATCTACTGGCTCGAGGTGTCCGGACCTTCGGACAGCGTGCTCTCCGCCATGCCCACGCCGACCCTGCGGCGGTTCGCCGAGATCAATTACGGCCCCTGGGACCGGCTCAACGGCAACCAGCCCTTCGTGTCCGAGGTCGGAGCCATGCCCCTCGGCGCCAACTTCTACCCCCACGACATCACCACGGCGGAATTCGATTCCGCGGCACGCGCCGCTCCCGATGGCGGGGCTGCCTTGCGCAGTCTGTACACTCTGGTCCGCCGGGACGGCCAGGGACGTCTGACCGCGGTGCCCTACCGGGTGGCGTTTCGCCCCCAGGTGGAGCGGGCGGCGGCTCGGCTGCGCGAGGCCGCGGCCCTGGCTCAGGATGCCGGCCTCCGACGCTACCTCGAGCTTCGCGCCGAGGCCCTGCTGAGCGATGACTATCAGCCCAGTGACCTGGCGTGGATGGACATGAAGACGAACCCGATCGATGTCGTCATCGGCCCGATCGAGACCTACGACGACCAGTTGTACGGGGCCAAGGCGGCGCATGAGGCGTACGTGCTGGTCAAGGACCAGGCCTGGAGCGATCGGTTGAGCCGGTATGCCGCGCTGCTTCCGTCGCTGCAGCGCGGGCTCCCCGTGCCGGACGCCTACAAGCGGGAGACGCCGGGAACCGATTCCGATCTCAACGCCTACGACGTGCTCTATTATGCCGGCCAGGCCAACGCCGGATCGAAGACGATCGCCATCAACCTCCCCAACGACGAGGAGGTTCAGCTGGCCAAGGGGGCCCGCCGGCTCCAGCTCAAGAACGCGGTGCGGGCCAAGTTCGACCGCATCCTCCTGCCGATCGCGGATCTGCTCATCGCGCCCGACCAGCGGGAGTACCTCTCGTTCGACGCCTTTTTCGAGAACACGATGTTCCACGAGGTGGCCCACGGGCTCGGAATCAAGAACACCGTGACCGGCGGGCGCACGGTGCGGGAGGCACTGCAGGAGCAGGCCTCGTCGCTCGAGGAGGGGAAGGCCGACGTCCTGGGCCTCTACATGATCACCGCCCTGACGGACCGGGGCGAGCTGGGGGAGAAGGACATCCGGACCAACCAGGTCACCTTTCTGGCCAGCATCTTCCGGTCGGTCCGGTTCGGCGCCGCGAGCGCGCACGGCCGGGCCAACGTGGCTCGGTTCAACTACTTCGAGGAGATGGGCGCCTTTACCCGCGATTCCACCACCGGAACCTACCGAGTGGACTTCGATCGAATGCGCGTTGCCACCGATTCGCTGTCGGCCAGGATCCTGCGGTTTCAGGGGGACGGGGACCTCGACGGAGTGCGGGCGTGGATGGACTCGGTCGGAGCCATCCGGCCCACCCTCCAAGCCGATCTCGACCGCCTCGCCACGGCGGGGATCCCGGTGGACATCGTCTTCGAGCAGGGGCCCGAGGTCCTGGGGCTCCCGGCGGCCCGCTGAATCCGAGTCCGCATCGGCCGTCGACCTCCGCGTACGGCCTCCGCCCATGGTGACGCTCGTCCTCCTGGCCTTTGTCGCCTCGATGGCGGGGAGCGCCATCAACAGCATCGCGGGGGGTGGCACGCTCGTCACCTTTCCGGCCATCGTGGCGCTCGGACTTCCCCCCCTCACCGCCAACGCCACCAGCACGGTGGGGCTCTGGCCCGGGGCGGTGGGAAGCATGTGGGGATACCGTTCCCACCTCACGCAGTCCAGACCCTGGCTGGTCGGCCTCACCCTGCCGAGCCTCCTCGGCGGGGGCATCGGAGCGGTCCTGCTCCTCAGTACCGGCGAGGATCGCTTTGCCCGGATCGTTCCGTTCCTGGTGCTCGTGGCCACGATTCTTTTCACGTTCCAGGGTCCCCTGCTCCGCTGGTTGGGACATACGCCGCGGCAGGCGGGGGCTCGGCCGGGCGGCGCCTTCCTCGCAGCGCAATTCGCGGTGGGGATCTATGGAGGGTACTTCGGCGCGGGGATCGGCATCCTGATGCTGGCCGCCCTGGAGTGGATGGGACACCGGCACATCCATGTCATGAACGGACTCAAGAACTGGGGGGGGCTCTGCATCAACGCGGTGGCCGCGGGGTTGTTCATCGCCGGGGGGATCGTCCATTGGCCGGTGGCGATCGCGATGGCGGGGGGAGGATTGGTCGGGGGCTACGCGGGTGCCAGGGCGGCGCAGCGCGTCGAACAGGCGACGGTGCGACGGGCCGTGGTGTTGATCGGGTTCGCGGCGTTCGTCTGGCTGCTGTTTCGGCCGCTCTGAAGGCGGCCTTGGCAGCTCTTTGCGCCTTGGCGGTGTCAAACCCTTTCTTCAAGACTATCTCCGCATCCGGTCCACCAACTGACGAGGGAGCAGCACGGGAACCGACAGGGACCCGGGCTTCGGCTGGAAGTGCCTGGTATTTCCGGTAATGATCGCATCGGCCCTTCCCGCGATTGCCACCTCGACGAAGAGACGATCGTCGGGATCGGGGAGGGTCAGCTCCAGGGGATAGGCCACCATCGGTTCCGCGATCCGCTCCAGGAGATCGAGAAGAATCCTCCGCTCGCGGGGGTCGAATCGAAACGCCGGACGCGCGGTCACCTCATCGTACTCCGCGAAGATCCTGGAGTCGGCAAGGAGGGTCGCGGCGCCCTGGAGCACGAGGTGAAGGACCTGGTCCGGCGTTCCCCCTCCGGCGAGCATCGCGGACACCAGGACGTTGGTGTCGAGAACGATCCGCACCGCGAGACTCCTACTGGTCGGTTTCGCGGGCCCGACGGGCCCGGCGCGACGACCGGATTTCGCTGGTGATCGCCCCCTGCGTCAACACCGCAGTGCCGTCCCGCCGCGCCTCACCCTGGAGACGAGACAGCGCCAGCAGCGCCCGTCCCCTCCGCCAGGCGTCGAGCACCGTGGTGGCATCACCCTCCTCCACCGGAATGAGCAACGCCTTGGTGGTTCCATCGGACATCAACGAGAGTGGTTCGCCCTCGGCGAGACGCTCGAAGACGCGCCCTGGAGTGTTGCGCAGTTCGCGATAGGTGATCGGTTTGCTCGTCATGACACCTCCCGTGTAGCGTTTGTGGCTACATTCAGGCTACATGATTGAACCCCGGCACACAAGTCCTCGCCTCGGCCTCCCGGACCGGAGATTCGTGTCTGATCCTGACGCTCGGAAGGCCCTTCGCCAGAGGGGTGCCGACTGGACTCACATCCTGACAGATTACCATCTCGCGGACAGGGTTCCCACATGAAGACGACACGCCCTCTCCCACGGCCCGCCCCAACCTCCCGACCTTTGACAGCGGCGGAGCACTTGTGGACGTCGCGGATCGCGAGTCGCTCTCCTGCGCGATGGAGGGGCGGTGAGTGCTGATGCGGAAACATGGGATTCACCGTATCTGCACCCGGGACAGCGATTTTCACCGGTTCCCCTTCCTGGAACCGGTGGATCCGATGGTGGCGGAACCGTAGAGAGAGGTGCGATGGAGACCCTCACGTCGCGAGCGAAGGGAGCCGATTGCCGAGGCGCCATGGCGCTCCTGGGTCGATCCCTCCTCTTCGTGACTTTGAGCGGGTGCGCCTCGGGAGGGCACGGCCGAGCCCCCGGTCTTCCCACGCCAGTGACCAATGGTTGGATGGAGGAAGGAGTCGCCTCCTGGTACGGGGAGCCCTTCCATGGGCGCCGCACCGCCTCCGGGGAAGTCTACGACATGCATGCGCCCACGGCGGCGCATCGGACCCTCCCCTTCGGAACCCTGGTGCGGGTCGATAATCTGACCAACGGCCGATCCGCCACGCTGCGCATCACCGACCGAGGCCCGTTCGCGAAGAACCGGATCCTGGACGTGTCCCGGTGGGGTGCCGAGGAACTTCGTCTCCTCGGACCCGGGGTGGCGCGGGTCAGGATCACGGTGATCGATGCCCCGGCATCCCAGGAATGCTGGGAGGTCCAAGCGGGGTCCTTCGCCGATAGCGCGAATGCAGAGCGTCTCCGTGCTCGACTCCTCGATGACCAGCTCCCGGCTCGGGTCGACGCCGGGCCAGACGGCCTCCATCGGGTGCGGGTGGGGCCGTTCGAAGACCGAGGGGCAGCGGAGCGTGCCGCGGGGAGAGTGGGTGGGCTCTTGCTGGGGTGCGGCGCGTAGATCGGACCGGGTGACCGGCCTGGACCATATGACGTTGCATGGTCTGACTAGTCTGACTAAACTTCCATGATGTCCGAAGAGTACTCTCTTTACGACGCCAAGGCCAAGCTCTCTGCCCTGGTTCGCCAGGTCCGGGAGGGAAAGAGCGTGGTCATCACGGTTCATGGCGAGCCGGTGGCAGAGCTCCGCCCCTATCAGAAGCCCGAAAAGAAGCAGACGCTGGAGGAACGTGTCGCCGAGTTGACGGCACTGGGTTTGATCACTCCGGCGAGAATGAGGCCGTCGGATCCGAAGGCATTCCCCGTGGGAAAGCGCGTTCCCGGAGCCTTGAAGCGCTTCCTGGAAGACCGGGAATGACGGGGGCGTACCTGGACAGTTCCATCGTCACCGCGATTGCCTTCGTCGAGCCGGGGGCGGGCGACCTGCGGGCGCGTCTCCAACAGTACGCGCAGCTTTATTCCGCCCCCCTGCTGGAGGCGGAGGTACGATCCGCCGCCAGGCGCGAAGGAATGCCCGTCACTGAGGGATGGTTCAATGCCATCACGTTCGTCGCCCCGGAACTTTCCCTCCGGCCGGAGATCATCCGGGTGCTGGACACGGGTTACGTGCGCGGCGCAGACTGCTGGCATCTGGCCACGGCGCTGTACCTCTCGCCGGAGCCGGAGCAGCTGATGTTCCTCACCCTCGATCAGCGCCAGCGCGACGTGGCCGGCAAACTGGGGTTCGCGCTGGAGAAGTTCACCCCATAAGCAGCGCTCACCCCGGCTGGGCCCCTCTCCCGCACGCGGGAGGGGGGAACCCACCGCGACTTGCCTGTAGAGATCCTAAGCCGGCAGAGCCGGAACCCCCTTGGGTGTCTTCCGGCTCGGCATGGGTTCATGTTCAGCTGGAGCGCCCCTCCCTACTTCCGGACAGCCCACCCCAAAAAGCACAAAAAACAAAACCGCCACCCCGAACGTCCACGCGCCACACCGCGCCCCCGGAAGCAGACCGCGGATGACACAGATGACTCAGAGGAGTCCTCCCCAGACCGGTCCCGCGTCGAGTCGGCGGGGGGGCTCCGTGTCATCTGCGTCATCGGTGGTTCCGCCCCTTTCGCGACGCGGGTTCTCGGGCATCGCCCAAGAAATTGTTGCCGTTTTGTGTTCGAATTTTGTCCGTAAGGGACTAGAGTGGGGGAGTCGGTGCGGGTCGCGGGGCTCACTCGTTGTTCATTTGCATCGATCATCGATTGGGGCGAGGCGTCTGGCCATTCACCCCCGGGCGGGCTAACTTGTGACACATCGCTGACACATCATTTCCCGGCCTCCCCCCAGGGAATCCCGTGACCACTCTGGACCGCCTGCGCGCCGCCCTGGACGACCGCTACACCCTCGAGCGGGAACTTGGCGCGGGCGGCATGGCCACGGTCTATCTGGCCCGGGACCTCAAGCATGACCGCCAGGTGGCCCTCAAGGTGCTGCGACCGGAACTCGCCGCCGTGATTGGCGCCGAGCGCTTCCTCAGCGAGATCAAGACCACGGCGAACCTCCAGCACCCCCACATCCTCCCCCTGTTCGACTCCGGCACCGCCGATGGCACCGTCTTCTATGCGATGCCGTTCGTCGAGGGGGAGAGTCTCCGCGATCGGATCCAGCGGGAAAAGCAGCTCCCCGTGGCGGACGCCCTGCGCATCACGACCGAGGTGGCCAGTGCCCTCGACTACGCGCACCGGAAGGGGATCGTCCACCGCGACATCAAGCCCGAGAACATCCTGCTGCACGATGGTCAGGCCCTCGTGGCGGACTTCGGCATCGCGCTGGCCGCCAGCCGGTCGGAGGGGGGGAGCCGGCTCACCGAAACCGGGATGTCGCTCGGGACACCGTATTACATGAGCCCCGAGCAGGCGATGGGAGAGCGGGAGATCGACGGCCGGACCGACATCTACGCCCTGGGCTGCGTGCTGTACGAGATGCTCACGGGAGAGCCCCCGTTCACCGGTCCCACCGCCCAGGCGATCGTCGCGCGGGTGATGACCGAGTCCCCCCGCGGTGTCTCGATCCAGCGCCACACCGTCCCTCTCCATGTGGAGCAGGCGATTGTGAGGGCGCTGGAGAAGCTCCCGGCCGACCGGTTCGCCACCGCCGCCGACTTCACGACGGCCCTCACCACACCGGGGTCGGGCACGGTATCCGCGCCGGGGCCGAGCGCTCTCCCCCGAGTGCGCCGTCGCCAGCGTGCCGTTCTCCTCGCGGCCGGAGCCGGATTGCTGGTGACGGGGACACTGCTCGGAGCCCTGTTCCGCCGAGGCGACGCCCCCGACCCAACCGTCACCCGTCTCACCATGCTCCTCCCCGACACCCTCGGCATCCTCCCCATCGCCACCCACCGCCTGGCGATCTCGCCGGATGGACGGCGGATCGCCTGGATCGGAGGCCCGGGCGGCCAGCCCGGCATCGTGGTCCAGGATTTCGAGCAGGCCGACCCCCGGTATCTCCCGGGAACCGAGGGAGCGAATGCGCCGTTCTTTTCCCCGGATGGCGCCACGATCGGGTTCTTCATCGGGAGAGGAGGATCCGGCAGCCTGAAGACCATTCCGGCTGCGGGCGGCGCGGCCCAGACGGTGGTGGCCAGGGGTGCCGAACCGTGGGGCGGCGATTGGTCCGCGGACGGGATGATCTACTACACGGGAACCGAGTCCCGGCTCTTCAAGGTACCCGCCACCGGCGGCGCGGCGTCCCCGGTCTCGACGATCGATTCCACCCAGCCCGGTGTGACCGAGCACGACTTCGTGGACGTCCTTCCCAACGGCAAGGGAGCAGTGGTACAGCTGTGGAAGGGCGGCGTCGGGATCAACGAGATCGGCGTCGTCTCCTTCGCAACCGGCCGGGTCACCTCCCTGGTCCGGGGCACCTACCCAAGGTATCTGACGACGGGTCATGTCCTGTTCGGAACCTCGGACGGTCGGCTCCATCTCCTCCCCTTCGATCAGGACCGGCTGGAGGCCACGGGACAACCAGCCGTGGTTCTCGAGGGAGTGCCGGTGGACGGCTTCACCGGGACAATGCAGTTCGCCATCTCCGACAATGGAACGTTGATCCATCAAACCCGCGAGGGAATGGGGCGCTTCATGCCATCCTGGATCGGCCGGGATGGTTCCGCCACGGTGATTGATTCCACCTGGGAGGTGTCCGGTCTGGAGGGGATCGCCCTCTCCCCGGAGGGATCCCGGGTTGCGGTCACCCAGTCCGCGACCGATGGCTCGCAGATCTGGGTCAAGACCCTCCCACGAGGGCCCTTCACCCGGCTCACCTTCGCCGGCCCCGATACCGACCGCCCGGTCTGGTCTCCGGATGGTCGCGAAGTGGGTTTTTTGAGCCGGGTTGGCACGAATCCCCGGCTGGCCTGGGCCCAACGCGCCGATGGGAGCGGCAACGCCAGGATCGTGGCTTTTCATGCGGAAGGCATGGACGAGTTTGACTGGTCCCGAGACGGACGCTGGTTCATCGGGAGAACTTTCGGCTCCGGGGCCGGCAGCAGGCGGATCCTGGCACGGGAGGCCGGCCCCGACACCACCATGCGGGTTCTGATGGAAGGCCCCAGCGACCTGTACACCCCCGCCCTCTCTCCCGACAGCCGGTGGCTCGCCTACGTCTCGGATGAGTCGGGGCGGGCGGAGGTGTATGTGAGGCCCTTTCCCAATGTGGAGACCGCGCGGTGGCAGGTGTCGGTGGATGGAGGGCTGGAGCCCCTCTGGAGCCGGACCGGAGATGAGTTGTTCTATCGGACGGAGCGCGGCGAGATGATGGCCGTCCAGGTGACGGCGGACGAGGCCTTCGCCAGTCAGTCCCCCGTCACGTTGTTCAACGATCCCACGGCCCTGACGAGCCCCTATCACCGCCAGTACGATATCGCTCCGGACGGCCGGTTCCTCATGATCCGATCACTGGCCGGGAACTCGAGCCAACTCAAGGTTGTCTTCAACTGGTTCACGGAGATCCGGGAGAGATTCGGAGGCCGTTGAGCGGTCCTGAGACTGGTCGGTCCGTGCCACGTGATCATGGCGATGCCGGAGCCCGAACGGGGGCACGCAAAGGGGCGTCGGGCACACGGGCTCGATGTGCTCGGTCGTGACAGGTGATTCCGGGGGCTGACGCCCCTTGCTCGGCCATGTGAGGTGGCTCACGCCACCCTAGGTGGCTGCCACCCGGAGCAGGATGGCGTTCAGGGGGTGATCATTGGTCAGGAGTTCATGACCCTCCCGGGGTGCTTAGCAAGTCAGTGATCCGGGGCAGCAGCAGCTTGACCACCCGCACCGGCAGGCCACTGGTGAAGCGGAACCGTTCCGCGTCGGCCCCCTCGACGTAGGCCGTGGCGACCCCGTAGAACCGGTCCCCGATGTAGAACACGAAGGTCGCCGTCCTATTCCCGTCGTTCTGGCCGGTGCCGGTCTTTCCCCCCATCACCACCACCGAGCTGTCCGCCGCCCGCACCGAGCCCCGCAGCAGTGACGCGGTGCCCGATTCGACCACGTCGGCCATGGCCATCCGGGCCACCGCGGCCACCTCCGGGGGGAGCACCCTCGTTCCCGGAAGGGTGGTGCTTCGCAACACCACCTCGTAGGGCGTTCCCATCGCAAAGTGCAGTTCCTGTACCCTGACGACCGGATTCCGGATCCCATCCGCCACCAATATCCCGACCAGCTCGGCGAGCGCACCGGGCCGGTCACCCGAGCTCCCGATGGCGCTTGCGAGCGAGGGGACCATGTCCGAATAGGGATACCCGAGGCGCTGCCAGGCCGTGCGAATCGGCGCGAAGGCGTGCCGTTCCAGAATGATCCGCAGGGCGCGATCCTGCGCTCGTCGCACCGCGGTCGTGTTCCGAAACAGCCACGCGTAGGCTTCCCGCCTCGCTTGCGCTCCCGCAGTCTGAATCTGATCCAGGGTAGCCTCCGGCGCTTCCCGGAGCTGCGATACCACCCAGAGTTCAAGAGGATTGACGCCGGTCACGAACGCACGGTCCGCCAGGCCGAGTCCCTCCGGGAGTGCCCGGCGAATCCGCTGCGCCTCGGCCGTCGAGAGGGTGTCGGAGCCAAATCGTCCGGCCATCTCAGCCCCCAGTGCTCCTGCGGAGGTGGCGGGCGCCACCGCCAGAACCATGCGGGCCCAGCGCTGGGGAGTGACACGACCACCCAGCATCAGGGTGAAACTGGAATCCCCACCGATGGTCCGGTGCTTCCGGTAGTATTGCGCCACCAGAGTCCGGCCTTCCGCCTCGGCATACTGTTCCAGAAACACCCGGCGCGCGGGATGCCCCGGATCCTCCAGAAGGCCCGTGCCGTATTGCGGCAGCCGGTGCTCATGGTAGCTCACCATGTCCCGCATCAATCGGATGAAGACCAGGTTTATTGAGTGCCGGAGACCCTCCAGCACGGTCGGTGACTGGTGGTCAAAGACCCGATCAAAATTTCCGAAGACGTGGACCCCACCGCCGGTGAAGAAGCGCTCCACGGGATTCGCCGAATACCGCCGCTGCATCGCGGCCTCCAGGGTCGCGCGGAGGTCCGCCTCGGGGTGGGCCTCCCGGAACTCGCGGGCCCACCGACTGATCGGATCCTGTGCGGTCCGAGCCCGGGAGGTCGAGTCACGGCCGGTTGTGTCGGAGAGTTCCGCATGCAATTCTGCGACGATCTCGAGATAGGTCACCAGGGTGCGGAGCTTTGCGGTGGACCCCAACTCGAGCCGTGCCCCGGTGTTGAGGTCGAACGGCCGATCGAGGTTGTCCACCTGCACCCGGATCGCGTTGCCGCGAGGTGTCCGTTCATAGAGAACGAGGCTGTAGGCCACCTGGCTCAGATCGGAGCGGCCCAGCTGGCGCTCGGTGTCCAGACCCGACGTCCGCACGAAGTCCGGATCGCCCATCTGGCGGATCAGGCCGGTGGCTGCCCGCTGAGCTGACTCATCGATGGTGATGCGGGCCGTCAGATCAAACCGATCCAATTCATACAGACTGCGGGCTCCGAGGAGGGCCCGGAGGCGGGAGCGGGTGGCGTTGATCGCCTTGCGTTCCACAAACGGGGCCGGGGGTGACGGGGGTGCGGTCGCACGGACATCGACCGTCACCCCCGAGGCCCTCCGGGTCAGTGCCTGCGGTACGGCCCCGGCGCCCCCGAGCAACCGGAGGTGCGAGTCGGTGATCGCGGCCAGAGCCCTTCGCCCCTCCGCGGTCTGGAGGTAGTAGGTCGGGCGGCGCTGGGCGATCAACAACATGACGACCGCGCGATAGGCCTCGGCGGTCTCCGCCGAGACGACGCCGGACATGGCCGCGTGCATTCGCGCATCGGCCGAATCGGCATTGAGCCCGAACCAGACCCGGAGGCCATCCCGGAGTCCGATCACCTCGCCATAGCCGGGAAAGGCTCCTATCGGCAGGGCGTTCAGGTAGTCGGTGAGGATGACCCGTCGGACCTCGGTGGTCCGCGTTCCTTCCAGGTACGACCGAAGGGTGGCCGACGCCATCTGCCGCGCCTTGTCACCCGGGGTGCGGGTAATGCCACCCGGGGCATGGCGGAGCTTTTCGAGCTGCGTCGCCAGTGTGCTGGCACCGAAGCGACCACCACCACCCAGCAACTTGCCTCCGGCGAAGCTTGCCACCGCCGCGACAAACCTGTCCCACTCGATCGCGGGGTTTTGGAAGGGAGACCGGTCATCGAACAGTTCCCGGTTCTCAAGGAAAAGAAGGGTTTCGCGGACCGGCCCCGGAACTTCGTCGAAGGAGGCATAGACGTGTTCGGGAAAGTCGTTCACCGAGATCCGGGTGCCGTCTCGGCCCGTCAGCCGCAGTCCCGCCTGGGTCTTCTCGCGATACGGAGGGTAGAGTCCCCAGCCGGCGATCTGGTTGAAGCGATCGGATATCCTCGCCTGGGATGCGACCACGAATCCACGGGACTCCAGTCGGTCGATCAGATCCGGGAGGGCCCGGTACCCCAGGCGAATGTCGAATGGACCGTTCGGGGCACGGGCGGGGTTCGGGCTGGGTCCGGGCTCGAGGGCGTAGGAGATCCCCTGGACATACCGGGCGAGGAGCCGGGCACAGGTCCAGGCCGCCGCCTCGGAATAGACCACGACGAGCACCACGGACACCGAGACGAGTGCCCGCACGACCCATTTTCGCCATCGAGCAAAGCGGGAGGGCGTAATGGTCCCGGGTGGGGTGGTCGGCTCCAGCGCAGCACTCTCCGTGTGACAATCCTGAGGAGGAATCTAGTCGGAAGTCTGCCGCCCTCACCGTTCCTGTCGCCAATCTGACGAAGGCCGCTCGCGCTGATCGTGGCCGCGGGGCGATGACTCACGATGGGTTCGCGTGACAAGCCCCCTCCCTGCGGGACCGCCTCACACCAAGGGGATCCCCCCTGATCGGGTGGGAAGGTGCGGCGCCGGGTCGCTCCTCCGGGCACTGGCGGGACGTGCGTTGGTCTTCCGGGGCCGCACCTCAGGGGCGGATGAACGTCCCCTCACGAAGCTCGGAGATTGCCTGCTGGATCTCGTTCCGGGTGTTCATCACGATGGGGCCATGCCACGCCACCGGTTCCTCGATCGGCCGCCCCGAAACGAGCAGGAACCGGACCCCCTCCTCCCCGGCCCGCACCACGATCTCATCGCCGTCCCCGAACACGATCAGGGACCGGTTCCCCGCCCTTTCCCTGCGGACCGAGTCGTCATCCCCGGCGAACTGCTCCGTGAGAACGCCGAACGGCTCCGAGGCATCCCTAAAGGTGGCGCTCCCCTCGAAGATGTAGGCGAAGGCGCGGCGCCTGGTGTCCACCGGGAGCCGACGGCGGGTCCCGGGGGGTACCCACACGTCCAGGTAGCCGGGATCGGCAGCGATCCCCTCGACCGGTCCCCGCCGACCCCAGAATTCACCGCAGATGACCCGCACCCGGGTGCCATCATCCTCGGTCACCTCGGGAATGTCCCGTGAGGCCACGTCCTGGTATCGGGGAGCCGTCATCTTGAGGGAGGAGGGGAGATTGGCCCAGAGCTGGAATCCATGCATCCGCCCTGTCGGATCCCCCATGGGCATTTCGTGGTGAAGGATGCCACGACCGGCGGTCATCCACTGGACATCCCCCCCGCCCAGCACGCCACTGTTGCCGAGACTGTCGGCATGCTCGACCGCACCGGCCAGCACATATGTGATGGTCTCGATGCCGCGATGCGGATGCCAGGGGAAGCCGGCGCGATAGTCGTCGGGCTGTTCGTTCCGGAAATCGTCGAAGAGGAGGAAGGGATCGGTCTCGGCGGTGTCCCCAAAGCCGAAGGCGCGCCGGAGGCGGACTCCGGCCCCCTCGACAGTGGGTCGAGCCTGTGCGAGTCGCTGAACGGGACGGATGGACATCGGAACCTCCGGTGAATTATCACTCCGGTGTCCCCCGGCCACGACGGCGGCCGGCCGGAGACGATGGGATCGACCACCTCACCCGTCTACATTCACTCGCCCTCGGGAAAATGGCAAGCTGGCGGTGCGGGGCACGGTTCTCCATCTTCCTCCCATTCGAACCCCGCTCCCGGATTGATGTGATGACACCTGCTCTCGCCCGCACCCTCCGTTCCGGCCGTTTCCTCCTTGGGCTCACCGCTCTGGCCGGGTGCGCCCCCGACCAGCCCCCGCCCGACGTGCCCTTCGGGGGCCCCTCGCCCTGGCCCTCCATCCGGGAAACACAAGTGCGTGAGCTCCTCCCCGCCGCGATGACGACCGCCGGTGTCGACGCCTGGATCGTCCTCGTGCGCGAGAACGCCAACGATCCCCTGGCCCTTCATGTGGGAGGAGAGAACGCGGGTGCCCCCTCCGCCATTCTCTTCTTCCGGCAGGGCAACGAGGTGCGGTCAACCGTGTTGAGCGGATTTGGCGAGGCCGTCGCCCACAGAGGGTCTCGAGCGTGAGGCCTACGCCACGGTCGTCCCCGGCACCACCACCGATGCCGACCTGGCGCGTTTTCTCAAGCGACGCATGCGGGAACTCGGCGTGGAGGACGGGTGGTCCCCGGCGCAGAACCCGAATGTCAACTCGGGGCCCGACCGCGGGCATTCCCATGCCACCGAACGCGTCATCCAGCCCGGCGACCTCATCCAGACCGACTTCGGCATCCGGGTGCACGGCGTCTGGGTGACCGACATCCAGCGCTTCGCCAATGTGCTTCGCCCGGGGGAAACGGCCCCACCCGAGGAGGTCCAGCGGCGATGGGAAGCGGCACTCGCCGCGGGACGAGCCGCGTTCGAGGCGATGGGGCCCGGACACCGGATCCCTCGCCGTTCCCTGGGGCACCGGTCACCCGGTCGGGTACTGGGCCCACGATGCGGGGACGGGACTGAACCGGCGGGAGACCCGTCCCCTTGTGGAGGGGCAGGTGCTGGCCTTCGACAGTCTCCACGCATGGGCCCTCGACGGGAGCACCACCGCAGCGTGGGGTGATGGCACCAAGAGCTTCTCATCCGAGGAGATGGCGGTCATCACGGCGAACGGCGCCGAGTACCTTGTGGCACCCCAGCAGAAGTTGATTCTGAGCAGAAGCCGGTAGAGCGACCGGAGGGAGGACAGCCAGGGTGGCTACTCGCCCCACACGGCACGGAAATATGCCGAGAGATCGATGCGGAGCGGAGAGACCGCATTTTCCGGCTGCCAGGCGAGTTCCTGATCGGCGATGGCGGGATGGTCCGCCCCGGGGGTCCAGACCTCCACCAGCCGGGCATCAAGATCCACGATCCAGTACGTCGGGACGCCAGTGCGTTGATAGAGCCGACGCTTGGTGACCCGGTCATGCCGTGCGGTAGAGGGAGACAACACCTCTGCGACCAGAAGCGGGATACCATACTCGTCCCATTCGCGGGGGGGCCGTCCCTCCACCATGCGACCCACAAAGAGATCGGGCTGGAGCATTTGGCCGGCGTGGAAGTCGAGGTCGGCGGGAGAGATGCAGAGGCCCCCGATCCGGTGTGCGCGGACATACGGAGCGATCCGGAGCAGGAGCTCCACCACGCCGTACTGGTGGAGCGCGCGTGGGCTCGGGCTCACGAGGAGCTCGCCATCCACGAGCTCGTAGCGGTTTCCGTCGTCGGGGAGGGCGAGCACCTCCTCCCGAGTCCAGTGGCGGGCCACAGCAGGCATGCCCATACGTTACGCTCGGCGAAAGTGGGGAGGCAAGGGGGCGGCATGATCCCAACCTCGCCACCCTTCCCCCGGGCCCGACAACCCGAAAGATGCGGGCCGGATCAATCGATCGGGGTATCCCCCAGGATCCTTCCGAACAGCTCAGGCAGGTCAATCTGGAGCGGTGTGATGGCGGGCTCCGGATGCCAGACGAGGAAATCCTCGGCGATGACAGGTCGGTCGGCCCCGGGGGTCCAGACCTCCACCAGCCGGGCATCGAGGTCCACAATCCAGTAGGTCGGGACCCCGGTGCGTTGATAGAGCCGACGCTTGGTGACCCGGTCATGCCGTGCGGTAGAGGGAGACAACACCTCTGCGACCAGAAGCGGGATACCATACTCGTCCCATTCGCGAGGGGGCCGTCCCTCCACCATGCGACCCACAAAGAGATCGGGCTGGAGCAGTTGTCCAGGTGGAAGTCGAGGTCGGCGGGAGCGATACACAGGTCCCCGATCCGGTGGACGCGGACATACGGAGCGATCCGGAGCAGGAGCTCCACCACCCCGCGCTGGTGAAGCGGCCGCGGGCTCGGGCTCACGAGGAGCTCTCCGTCCACGAGCTCGTAGCGGTTTCCGTCGTCGGGGAGGGCGAGCACCTCCTCGCGGGTCCAGTGGCGGGCCACGGCAGGCATACCCATACGTTACGCTCGGCGAGTGAGAGGAGGCAAGGGGGCGGCATGTCCCCGAACTTCGCCCTCCCTCGCGGGGACGGATAACCCCAACGACGCGGGCCGGATCAGTCGATCGGGGGGTCTCCCCAGATCCGCCGGAACAGCGCGGGCAGGTCAATCTCCAGCGGCGTGACTGCAGGCTCGGGACGCCAGACCAGGATGCCCTCAGCGATGACGGGCCGACTGGACCCGGGGGTCCAGACCTCCACCAGCCGGGCATCGAGGTCCACGACCCAGTACGTCGGGACGCCGGAGCGTTGATAGAGCCGTCTTTTGGTGACCCGGTCATACCGGGCCGTGGAGGGGGAGAGGACCTCGACCACCAGAAGGGGAATGTGCACATCCGACCATTCCCTGAGCGGAGTGCCCTCCCGTCGCGTCACCACGAACAGATCGGGTTGCACCAGGTGTCCAGCGTCCAGGTCAAGGTCCGCAGGGGAGAACAGCACCTCGCCCAGTCGATGTACCGCCAGCCATGACCCAATCAGCAGGTGGAACTGACCCACAACCCTCTGATGGGACCATCGTGGGGCCGGGCTCACCAGGAGCTCGCCGTCCACGAGTTCGTAGCGGTTTCCGTCGTCGGGGAGGGCGAGCACCTCCTCGCGGGTCCAGTGGCGGGCCACGGCAGGCATACCCATACGTTACGCTCGGCGAGTGAGAGGAGGCAAGGAGGCGGCATGTCCCCAACCTCGCCACCCTTCCCCAGGGCCCGATAACCCGGAAGATGCGGGCCGGATCAATCGATCGGGGTCCTGGGGTCAGTCCCACCCACCGGAGAGGGTGGCGCGCTCCCCCTGTCTCCCACATTCTTCTGTCCCGGACACCCATGTCCCGCTCACCAACCAGAGAACCCGGCAGCCCGCATGGTCACATTTCCACCCCACCCCATCTACAGCGACACCGACGCCGAGGCCATGCTCTCCCGGTGGTCACCCCGATGGGGCGAGGACCTGGTTCTACGGGTCTACACCTCACGACTCCTGGGTGGTGACCCTTCCCTGGTGCTCCATGGCGGCGGCAACACGTCCGTCAAGACCGTCGTGCGGGACCTGGCGGGGGAACCGGTCGACGTGTTGTACGTCAAGGGCAGCGGGTCGGACCTGTCGGCCATCGGCCCCGAGGGCTTTCCGGCCTGCCGTCTCGGTCCCCTCCTCCGGTATTGCCAGCTTTCCTCCCTGACCGACGAGGAGATGGTGGCGGGCCTGAGGAGCCAGATGCTCGACCCGGGAAGCCCGACCCCCAGTGTCGAGGCCCTGCTGCACGCGCTCCTCCCCGGCCGGTTCGTCGACCACACGCACGCGGATGCGGTCCTGGCGGTGCAGGATCAACCGAACGCCCGGGACCTGGCGGAGGAGATCTGGGGGCCGTCCTTTCTCTTCATCCCCTACGTCATGCCCGGCTTCGTACTGGCGCGGCGCGTGGCGGACCTCGCCTCATCCTTCGACGGGATCCAGGGACTGATTCTGGAGCAACATGGGATCTTCACGTGGGGTAGCACCGCGCGCGAGAGCTACGAGCGGATGCTCGCGGGAGTCGTGGCCGCGGAGAAATGGCGCGCTGCTTCGCGTCCCCCCACGGTCATGCCGACCACCACCGCCCCCGATCCTGCGGCACGACACGCGACCCAACGGCATCTTGCCCTCCTGGTCCGGGGAGTGCTGGCCGCCCATGCCCAGGGAAGGCATTTCATCACGTCATGGCGGGATGACCCTGCGATCCTGGCTCTGACCGGTCGACCGGATGGCCCGGACCTTACGGCGCGAGGCACCGTCACTCCGGACCATGTGATCCGCACCAAGCCTCGCCCCCTCTGGCTTCCTCCCCCCGAGGGCGGCACCGCATACCCTCGGAACCTCGTCGAGCAGGCCGTGGCCGGGTATGCCGATTGGTATGGGGAGTACTTTGCCCGCGGCGTGTCGCGGGCAGGACGCCCGCTCACGGCGCTCGATCCCCTTCCGCGAGTGATTCTGGTGCCCGGGCTCGGCGCCCTGACCGTCGGGCGCACGATCACCGATGCCGTGGTGGCCGGAGACATCGTCGCCCGCGCGGCCGCCGTGGTGCAGGAGGCCGAGACCGTCGGGCGCTATCGCCCGGTGAGTGAGGCCGACCTCTTCGACGTGGAATACTGGAGTCTGGAACAGGCCAAGCTGGCCCGGGGAGGACGCGAGGGACCGTTGGCGGGACGCATCGCCCTGGTGACGGGTGCCGCCGGCGGAATCGGACGTGCGACCGCTCTGCACCTCCTCGACCTCGGGGCCCACGTGCTGCTGACCGACAGGGACCCGGCCCCGCTGTCGGACACGGCGGACGCGCTCCGAGGCCGGCATGGTCGCCGAGTGTCCACAGCACCGTGCGACGTCACCGATACCGGCTCCGTGTCCCGTGCCGTGGAGATCGCGATCGAGACCTTCGGCGGAGTGGACCTCCTCGTCTCCAATGCGGGGACTGCTCCCTCCGGGTTGCTCCACACGCCACCGGGGGAGACGGCGCTCGAACACTCGCTGGACATCAATCTCCTGGGCCACCAACGGGTGGCGCATGCCGTGGCTCGTGTGCTGCTCGCCCAGGGGTGCGGAGGCTGCCTCCTCTTCAACGCGTCGAAGAGTGCCGTCAACCCTGGTCCCGAGTTCGGGCCCTATGCGATTCCGAAGGCGGGAGTGCTGGCCCTCATGCGGCAATATGCGGTTGATCTGGGGTCCCATGGAATCCGATCCAACGCCGTCAACGCCGATCGGATCCGGACCGGTCTCTTTGGAGACGGGGTGCTCGAGGCGCGGGCCCGGGCTCGGGGCGTGTCCCCCGAGGACTACTTCCAGCAGAATCTCCTCCGCCGCGAGACCACCGCGCGCGATGTGGCCGAGGCGTTTGGATGGCTTGCCACGGCGGAGGCCACGACGGGGTGTTTTGTGACGGTGGACGGGGGCAACGCGGCGGCCTTTCCGCGGTGACCTTGGCGATTCGTGTCCGGCGCGGCCTCATTGCCACCGGAGTCCATAGATCGTGAAGCCCGGCACCAGCACCACGCGGCGCGGAAAGGAAGCGAACCCCGGGCGCACCAGAAACACGCCGAGTTCCGGAGCCACGCCTCGGTCCATGCCCCCCAGGCGCACCCCCAGAAACGCGCCGACCGCCTGCATCGTGCGGGCCTCTCGCGTCACCCCCGAAAGCACCTGCTGCAGGCCCAAGGGTCTGTCGCCCGCACCGGTGAGCAGAGCCCGCGCTCCCCCATAGGGGGTCACCCGTCCCGTTTCAGACCCCGACACCGTGACGGTGGCCCCGGCGTGAGGCTTTCCCTCGAACGTGAGACCCACGGCTCCCTCCACGGCCGCGGCAAGGCCCTGGATGCCTTCCCCGATCACCTGCCGGCGCAGCGAGACGATCAGGGCGGACGGAAGGCGAACCCCGACGTCGGTCCGGGCATCGATCGGCCAACGCACGGCCGCATCCGGCCATGGGAGGGGGATCGCGATGCTGTCCCTCAGGAAGGCTCCCGGCCATACGGTGGAGATGGTGATGCTGCGTTGGATTGTCCCTTGTGGAACTGGCCGTGCCGTGAGGCCCGAGGTGTAGGGCATGCACCCCGTACCCGCCAGCAGACAGAGAAGCCACCAGGCCCGTGTCCCTCGACCGGACAGGTGGATTGAGCGCCATCGGATCCGGGCTCCCCGCCGTGTTCCCGGCTTCCTGGCAATGGACTCCATGCCCCAAGCTGGGGGTCATCCCCTCCCCGGTCGGTGACGCACGTCACGTACCGCGAGGAGTGCCCCTGCCAGTGGCTCAGTCTTCGGTCGGGCGCCGACGGAGACGGTAGATCACCGCACCGATCACCAGCGCGATCCCTCCCGCCACCAGGTTGTCCCCGGTGGTGCTCAACAGAAAGGTGAGACTGACCAGGAGGGCGGCCACCGGGATGGTGGGGCCGCCGGGAAGTCGCAGAGCCCCCGGGCGGTGCCCGAATCGCTTCCGCAGGACCGGCACCGCCGCGGCGGTCCCGATATAGGTGGTGAGCCGGGCGATGATGGAGAGCATGGCGAGTTGAACGAAGGAGCCGGACAGGGCCAGGGCCAGGGCGATTCCGGTCTGGGCAATGATGGCGTTGGCCGGCGTGCGATAGCGCGGATGCACGGAGGCGAAGAGCCGGGGCCCATATCCGTCGGTGGCCAGAGCGAAGAGATACCGCGGACCGATCAGGATGGTGTTGCTGATGTTGCCCAGGATGGAGATCACCGCCCCCACCGTGAGGAAGAGCGCGGCCCAGCTCCCGGCAAACTGCCCTGCCGACTCGGCGAGGGGCGAGGGGGACTCCGCCAGACCCGGCAACGTGCCGAGCGCCACCACCTGCACCAGGGTGTAGAGCACCGTGATGATGACAATCATCGTGAGCATGGCGAACGGCACGTCCCGCCGGGGGTTCCGGTATTCACCCGCCGCTGCGGGGGCGTTCTCGAAGCCGGCATAGGCGAAGAGCAGGAGGAGTGCTGCCTCGCCAAGGACTCCGGGCCGGGGAGCCTCCACAGCCGTGACCAGCGACCAATCGACGAAGAAGAGCCCCACCACGACGAAGAACACCAGGGGGACCATCTTGATGACCACCAGGGCCACCGCGGTGCGAGCCCCGGAGCGGACCCCCACCACGTTGATCCACGCCAGCAGCGCCAGCGACCCTGTGATCAGGACGACCCGGAGGATCCCCTCATCCGCGGCGGGCCAGAGAAAGGCGAGCGCCAGTGAGAATCCGTTGGCCAGGGACGCCACCGATGCGATGCGCGCCAGCCAGGTCATCCACCCGACTTCGAATCCGACGAACGCCCCGAACGCCTCGCGGGTGTAGAGGTACGCCCCCCCCGGCTGGTCGAAGTGGCTGGCAACCTCGGCGAAACAGAGCACCAGAAGCGCCACAGCGAGGCCGGCCAGGATGACCGCCCAGGTGCTCGCGGCGCCCAGAAGCAACGCGGCGGCGGCGGGCAGGAGATAGACGCCGCTCCCGATCACGTCGTTGATCGAGAGCCCCACGAGCTGCCGTCGGGACACGGCCCTGATCAATTGGGGTGGCGATGCCCCCGGATCTGCATTCGTCTGGTCCATTCCCGGATTCACGATTCGACCTCACAGGCGCGGGGGAAGCACGGGGGGCACACAGGGAGGGCCCCGGAAGGGAGATGAGCCACGGCGCCCACCTGCCAAGTGGACAAGGGGTCCGGCTATTCGGCCCAGACGGCGCGGAAGTACCGGGGCAGGTCGATCACCAGGGGTGGTATCCCGATATCGGACTGCCAGAGAAGCCTGTGTTTCGTGGTCACAGGAGCGCGGTCCCCCGGACTCCAGACCTCGACGCTTCTCAGGTCCAGGTCGATGATCCAGTACACCGGCACCCCTGCGCGCTGGTAGTACTGGCGTTTCGTCACCCGGTCATGATGCGCCGTGGAGGGGGAGAGGGAAAGATCGGGCTGCAGGAGTTGCCCGGACCGGAAATCGAGGTCAGCCGGGGAAAAACACACGCGGCCCATCCTGTGCGCACGTACATAGGGATCCACGAGTCTGAAGAGTTCCGCAACCCCCGCCTGATGCGCACCCCGGGGGCTGGGACTCACCAGGAGTTTCCCGTCCACCAGTTCATAACGATTTCCATCCTCGGGAAGCGCGAGGACGGAATCACGGGTCCAGAATCCAGCCGCGGGCATGCCCATACGCTACGCTCGGCAAACGGGGAAAGGCAAGGGGTCCCTTCACGAGACGCTCACGTTCTCCTCATCAACGGGGGCCTATTCTACGGATTCCCCTACCCCCGGAGAAGAGGAATGTCCCGCCGAAGCTGGGCTGAACCGTGGAAGATCAAGATGGTGGAACCGATCCGACTCACGTCGCGGGAGGAACGGGAGCGAGCCATCGCGGAGGCGGGGTACAACACCTTTCTCCTCCGCTCCGAGGACGTCTACATCGACCTCCTGACCGACTCCGGCACAAGTGCCATGTCGGACCGCCAGTGGGCCGGGATGATGTTGGGGGACGAGGCCTACGCCGGGTCTCGCAACTACTACCGGCTGGAAGAGGCGGTGCGCCGTCATTACGGATTCGAGCACCTGATCCCGACCCACCAGGGTCGCGGGGCTGAGCACCTTCTGTCCCGCATTCTGATCCATCCCGGGGACCACATCCCGGGGAACATGTATTTCACCACGACCCGGCTGCACCAGGAACTGGCAGGGGGAAGCTTCCACGACGTGATCATCGACGAAGCGCACGACCCCCGGTCCGAGCACCCGTTCAAGGGCAACATCGACCTGGCAAAACTCGACCGGCTGGTGGCGACGGTCGGGGCCGATCGGATCCCCTACGTATGCGTGGCAGCCACCGTCAACCTGGCAGGCGGACAGCCGATCAGCCTGGCCAATCTCCGGGAGGTTCGCGCCTGGGCCGCGGCACACGGCATCCGCATCATCCTCGACGCGACGCGGGCGGTGGAGAACGCGTGGTTTATCCAGCAGCGCGAGCCGGGGCAGTCGGGCCGCCTGGTTGCCGACATTCTGCTCGATCTCTGCGCCTTGTCCGACGGGGCGACGATGTCGGGGAAGAAGGACAGTCTGGTGAACATCGGGGGATGGCTGGGGCTCCGGGATCCCGACCTGGCGGAAGAAGCGCGGAATCTGGTGGTGGTCTACGAGGGGCTCCACACCTATGGCGGACTGGCGGGACGGGACCTGGAGGCGATGGCGATCGGCATCGAGGAGTCGGTGCAGGAGGATCACATCCGGACCCGGATCGGACAGGTGCTCTATCTGGGGGAGAATCTGCGCGCAGCCGGCGTCCCCATCGTCCTTCCGATCGGGGGCCACGCCGTGTTCCTCGACGCCGCGGCGATTCTGGACCATCTCCCCCGCGACCAGTTCCCGGCCCAGGCCCTCGCGGCGGCGCTCTATCTCGAATCGGGAATCCGGGCGATGGAACGGGGAGCAGTGTCGGCGGGACGGGATCCCGTCACCGGCGAGAACCGGTTCCCTCGACTGGAACTGGTCCGGCTCACGATTCCCCGGCGGGTATACACCCAGGCGCACATGGATGTGACCGCCGAGGCGGTGGAGGCGGTGATGGCGAAGCGGGGAGAGGTCCCGGGGCTTCGGTTCGTGTCGGAACCCAAGTATCTCCGGTTCTTCCAGGCCCGATTCGAGCCCCTCATCATGAACCACTGAGACCTTTCTTGCTTCACCCGACCCAAGTCGCGACATTGAATGTCATCCAGCCGACATCTCGGGTGAGTCCTGCTCCGGAGGGTCCTCGTGGTTCGCGTCCTGGAAGTCCTGTCGAGCCTGGTGTACCTCCTGATTTTCCTCACGCTGGGCGTTCGAGCACAGACCCTCGGAGGCCTTGACATTCCTCGCCTGGGAGTCGTCCCTCCCCTGGTCGTCATCCCGGCGCTCACGATTCTGGCCCTCACGGTCGTGGGGGTCACGTGGCTCCGAGTCAAGCAACGTGCCCCCGGGGGACTCTTCACCACGCTCCTCGTTCTTCCCCTCCTGACGGGGGTCTTCGCGGGCGGGTGGGCAAATGGCCGGAGCGTCCTGCGAAACTTGAAAATGGAGGACGGTGACGAGGAGTTCTGGTTCACCCGCGCCATGTCCGAACAGGAAGCCCACGCGTTCGCCCTGAGACTCCTTGCCACGGCCCTCTCGGACCGGACGCAGAGTGGACACGTGCCGGTGTCCAGGGCAACCAGCTTGCAGGTCCCCGAAGACTGGCCCTTGCCGGAGGGATTCGGGTTTGCCCTCGTGCCCGAAGAGAAGGGAGCCCTTGCGCTCTGGTCACGGCACAACGAGCAGACCTGCCGGATCCTCCTCACCCCGGACTGGCGGACGGCGGATCCTGATCGCGGATTCACCTGCGACCCTGCGGGCCCCGTCCCCACCTCCTGGGAACCCGTCGACCGCCGACCGGCCGTGGCGCCACTGATACCAGCACCCGTCGATTCCCCGTTCACCCCCTGGCCGCAGTATCGCCTCGATCCGTTGCGAACCGCCACAGTCAGGGACACCGCCGTCGACTCCACGGCGCCATTCTGGTACGCGACCATCGGCGGTCCCTCACGGGCATCAGTCAGTGTGTCGGGCCCCCTCGTCCTCATCGGCACCCATGGCACCGCAATGCTGGAGGCTCGCGACCGGCGGACCGGGCGCCTGGTGTGGCGGACCCGGGAGCCCAACTGGATTCACCAGGACGCCGTCACCGATGGTCGTCTGGTCTTCGTTGGGTTTGGAGACAACGACAAATCGTTCCAGGGAGTGGCCCCATCCGGAGTGGCCGCGCACGACCTCCGGACCGGGCAACGGATCTGGACCCGATTCCTCGACAACTCCACCATGACCTCCCCCGTGGTGCTCGACTCCCTGGTGGTGTTCGGAACCTCCAAGGGCGACCTCACCGGCGCGGACAAGAACACCGGAGAGACTCGGTGGGAGCGGCATCTCCCGGGCAATCTCGTCATGGGTCCCCCGCTCCTCTCGGGCAACACCGTGATCGTCCCTCTTGATCCACGCGGCATGTGTGCCCTGGATGGAAGAGACGGCACAGTGCACTGGTGCACCCGGCTCCCACCTCACGCCGGAGGCGTCGGGCACATCTCGCCCACGCTCCTCGGTGGCCAGGTGTACGGAAGCCTCAATTCATTCCCGCCGAGTCCGCTGGGGCTGGTGCAGGACTTCGGGATCGAGGCCCTGCCCCTGCTCTGGACCTGGGCCACCACCGGGGAGAATCCGATCCCGGTGCACCAGAAGGTGTTCGCGATTTCCCTGGCCACCGGCTCGCTGCGCTGGGAATCAGATCTCGACGGGGGTGACTGTTGCGGGAGCCCGGGCCAGCAGGGCCACATGTCGGGAACTCCGGTCATCGTGCCGGAGGACAGCTCCCTCGTTGTGGTTTCGCCCTTCTCCGACCGAGTCTACCGGTTGGACGAGGAGACCGGCGCCATCCTGGCCCGGAGCGGCCCGATCCCCGTTTTCCCGCGTGGCCCCGCCCTCGTGGTGGACACGACCGTCATCGCGGTCGATCGTCACGGGGTCATACATGTGCTGTCCGTGGACGACCTGCGGGAACGCTGCTCCCTCCCGACCGGAGAGCCCGCGGATCGCGCGGGACCTGCGCTCGCGGGTGGAGCGCTGCTTCACGCCGGCCGGGAGGGGGGGCTCTATTCCATTCCCGTGAGCGAGGTGCTGCGCTGCAATCCGACGCTTGCTGGTGGGATCACGGAAAGGAAGCGTGGCGGGGGCGTTCCCTCGCCTCCCCGTTGACATCGGGTGGGGATCCATTGGTAGCCGCCCGTCGCGCACGTCAAAACGCTACTGGCCCTTCTGCCCGATCGGTTCGATATTGGCCCTTCGGTGCTTGACCCGATCCGACTGTTCCGGGAAAGCCATATGGTTCGCCTTCTGGAAGCGCTGTCGAGTCTTGCCCTTCTCATTGTCCTCCTCACGCTTGGTCGGCGGGCGCAACACACCGGATCGCTCCAGATCCCTGGCCTGGGACACCTACCCGCCACCCTGGTTTTTGTGGGGATCGGTATCGTGCTGCTTAGTGTGGCCGTGATTCTCTGGCATCGAATCCGGACCGGCGCGCGGTCACTCTGGACGACTCTGCTTCTTCTCCTCCCCCTTCTGCTCCTGCTCACCACCGTGGTACGGCAGATCGGCGGCGCGACCTTGAGCCGGATCCGGTCGGATGACGGCGCCCATGATTACTTTTACCGGGAACGGACTCTTGCAGAACGGGACGCTCACGCCTTCGTTCTGCGACTGCTCGCGTCCAGCCTTTCTGCCCGCGTGGATGGACGCACCGAAGTGCGCCCGACTCCCGTGGTCGGAACTTGGTTCGTGCCCGAAGGGTTCCAGTTCCACATTGCCCCCCTGACCACGACCACGGCGCACCTGTTCAGTCGACGAAACGGCCTCATCTGCCGGGCCACCCTGAGTGAGGACTGGCGGCTCATGGGGAGTCAATACGGATTTACCTGTGTGGAAAGCGAATATGCCCCGCGCGGGCCATGGTCGGAGATCGAACTCATCCAGTCGATCCCTCTGCTGTCCAAGGCGGAGACGCACACTGTCTCGCCATGGCCTCAGTACCGGCGTGTGGGGACCAAGACCGGCAGTGTGGGATCGAGCGGGGCGTATGCCACGGCACCCTTCTGGTACACAACCATTCAGGGGCAGGCCCGGGCCACTCCAAGCCTCGTGAGCGATGTCGTGCTGATTGGAACGCATGGCAATGGCGTACTCGAGGCCCGGGACCGGAGAACTGGCCTGCTGCTCTGGCGGCAGCGTGAGCCGAATTGGATCCATCAGGATGCGGTGTCCGATGGCCGGACCGTCTATGTCGGGTTTGGCGACAATAACCGTTCCTTCAAGGGGGCCGCTCCGTCCGGTGTGGCGGCCCATGACCTTGAAACCGGAGAGCGACGCTGGGTACGGTTCGCCGACAACTCCGTCATGACCTCCCCGGTGCTCTGGCAGCATCTCGTGGTCTTCGGCGATGCGTCCGGAGCCGTGCAGGCCGTGAACACGATGGATGGCACGGTGGCCTGCCTGGGAGCACCAGCTTCCCGGCAACCACATCATGGGCCCCCCGGCGGTTGGAGGAGATACCGTCTTCATCCCTCTCGACCCCAGAGGGCTCTGTGCACTCGACGTGAAAACGGGATACAGGCACTGGTGCATCAAGCTCCCACCCAACGCGGCGCGGGTGGGTCATGTGGCTCCCACCTTGACCGGCACTCAAGTCACGGGCAGCGCGACAATACACGTGGAGGATTCGGGGGAACTTCTGTTCGCATTCCGTCTCAGGGCTCTGCCTCTGCTGTGGTCGTGGTGGACGACGGGAACAAACCCCGTAGCTCCCCGCCAAGCTGTGTATTCCATCTCGAGAGCGAGCGGACGACTCACCTGGTGGCAGAAACTTGATGAGGGTACGTGCTGCGGACCGGGGAGGTCGGGCCACATGTCCGGCACCCCGGTCATCGTGCCGCACGACAGTTCCCTGGTCGTCGTCTCCCCCTACGCCGATCGGGTCTACCGCCTCGACGAGGACACCGGCGTCATTCTGGCGCGGAGCGAGCCGACCCCCGTTTTTCCGCGCGGCCCCGCCCTCGTCGTGGATTCGACTGTCATCGCGGCGGACCGGCAGGGGGTGATTCATGTCCTCGCGACGGATGATTTGCACGAGCGCTGCGCCATCCCGCTCGGTGAGCCGGTGGACCGGGCCGGCCCCACCCTGGCCGAGGGGGCCTTGCTCATCGCCGGACGGGAGGGGGGACTCTATTCCATCCCCTTGGCCGACGTGCTGCGCTGCAACCCGACCCTGTCCAACCGCATCGCCCGGTTGAAGGAGACACCGGCCGAAGGTGGCTGATCCGCCCCAGATCGACGCCTGGGCGCCCGCGTTCGGAGCTCCACACCTCTGGGAAACCGCCCGTTCCGTTTCCTGCCATTTTGGCACTTTTCTTGGGTACAGCCGTTGCTTGAAGGATCAACGGATGTGCTGCGGGTGGTTGGCAGTTGTGGATGCTGGTGTTATAACTACTTACATTTCAACGAATTGAGAGAGAAATGGCCTCCAAAATCATCGGTATCGACCTGGGTACCACCAACTCGGTCGTCGCGGTCATGGAGGGCGGGGACCCGGTTGTCATCCCGAATGCGGAGGGAGGCCGGACCACCCCGTCCGTCGTGGCGTTCACCAAGGACGGGGAGCGCCTCGTGGGCCAGGTGGCCAAGCGTCAGGCCGTCACCAACCCGACGCAGACGATCTTTTCCATCAAGCGGTTCATGGGTCGCATGATGGGGGAGATCACCCAGGAAGTGAGCCGGGTGCCCTACAAGGTGAGCACGGGGAAGAACAGCCTCGCCGCCGTGGAGATTGCCGGCAAGTCGTACACGCCCCCCGAGATCTCCGCGATGATCCTGCAGAAGATGAAGCAGACGGCGGAGGACTATCTCGGCACGACGGTGGACAAGGCGGTCATCACCGTTCCGGCGTATTTCAACGACGCCCAGCGCCAGGCCACGAAGGATGCCGGAAAGATAGCGGGACTCGAGGTGCTCCGGATCATCAACGAGCCGACCGCCGCGGCCCTGGCCTATGGCCTGGATCGCAAGAAGGAGGAGAAGATCGCGGTGTTCGACCTCGGGGGCGGCACCTATGACATCTCGATCCTGGAACTCGCCGAGGGGGTGTTCGAGGTGAAGAGCACCAATGGCGATACCCACCTCGGGGGAGACGATTTCGACCAGCGCCTCATCGACTGGCTGGTGGCCGAGTTCAAGAAGGACCAGGGGATCGATCTCTCCAAGGATGCCATGGCCCTGCAGCGACTGAAGGAAGCGGCCGAAAAGGCGAAGATGGAGCTGTCGAGCACCCAGCAGACCGATGTCAACCTCCCCTTCATCACGGCCGATCAGTCGGGACCGAAGCACCTGAACCTGACCCTCACCCGGGCCAAGTTCGAGCAACTGGTCGAGGATCTGGTCCAGCGGACCATCCCGCCGATGGAGAAGGCGCTCAAGGATGCGGGGCTCAAGACCAGCGACATCGACGAAGTGATCCTGGTCGGTGGCTCCACCCGGATTCCAAAGATCCAGGAGATCGTCAAGACCTTCTTCGGGAAGGAGCCGAATCGCTCGGTGAACCCCGACGAAGTCGTGGCCATTGGCGCCGCCATCCAGGGGGGCGTGTTGGGTGGAGAGGTGAAGGACGTGCTGTTGCTCGACGTGACCCCGCTTTCCCTGGGCATCGAGACCCTGGGAGGGGTGACCACCGTTCTGATTCCTCGGAACACCACGATTCCGACCAAGAAGTCGGAAACGTTCTCGACTGCGGAGGACAACCAGACCACGGTGGAGATCCACGTCCTCCAGGGTGAGCGCCAAATGGCGGTGGACAACCGGACCATCGGCAAGTTCCAGCTCACCGGCATTCCACCCGCCCCGCGCGGGATGCCGCAGGTGGAGGTGACGTTCGACCTCGATGCCAACGGCATCCTGCACGTGTCCGCCAAGGACAAGGCAACGTCCAAGGAGCAGAAGATCCGAATCGAGGCCTCCAGCGGGCTTTCCGACGCCGACATCGACAAGATGGTGAAGACGGCGGAGGCGAACCAGGCCGAGGACAAGGAGCGCCGGGACCAGATCGAAGCGCGCAACCAGCTCGATGGCCTGGTGTACCGGGTGGAGAAGGACAGCAAGGAGTGGGTGGAGCGCCTGACTCCGGAAGTGAAGGGTCGCCTCGATGGGGCGCTCGAGAGTGGCAAGAGCGCGCTCCGGACCGGGGAGATCGCCGGGATCCGGACCGCCCTGGACGAACTGAACGCGGCCTACTCCGCTGCGGGAGCGTCGCTGTACGAGGCCTCGACTGCGACCGGGGGTGACGGGGAGGCTCCCTCGGCGAACGCGGGCCCCGCCGGGGGCGAGGCACCCGCGGAGGATGTCGTCGAGGCGGATTACGAGATCGTGGACGAGAAGAAGCCGTCCTGACGCACCAGCCGAGGCGACGCTTGCCGGTCGCCGGGCATCTGAAGTCCGGGAACAACCTCCGGCCCGAATCCTTCCCCGGGGGTTGTTCGTCAGGGTACTATTGTGAGGGATCGTGGTCTTCCTTCAGCAGGCAGGTACTATGTCCGTTCGTTCACGCAATTGGCTCAAGTTCGGTGGGCTGGTGGGGCTGGCGTTCGCCCTGGGATTGCTCTTCGCGGGGCTGCTGGACCTCCCGAGCTCGGGAGTTGCCCAGCAGCAGGCCACTCCGGTGCTCCCCGCGAGGGGGGACCTCCGCTCTTCCCCGATCGATGGCACGCAGCCCCTCACCACACTCAGCGATGCCTTTGCCGCCGTGGTGGAGCATGTCCGGCCCAGCGTGGTGTACATCACCTCCATGCGGACCGGCACGACCACGGCTCGACGGGTTCCCCCCGGGTTCGAGCAGTTCTTCCAGAGACAGGAGCCCCAGGTGGAACGGGGGAGCGGATCGGGTTTCATCGTCTCCAATGATGGCTACATCCTGACCAACAACCATGTCGTGGAAAATGCCGAGCGGGTTCAGGTCCGGCTGCTCGACCGCCGCGAATTCACGGCCAAGGTGATCGGCTCCGATCCAACGACCGATGTGGCCGTCCTGAAGATCGACGCCACGGGACTCACCCCCGCGACGCTCGGCCAGAGCGAGTCGGCCCGGGTGGGCGAATGGGTTCTGGCCATCGGCAATCCGCTGGGTGAGGGACTCACCTTCACCGTGACCAGCGGGATCGTCAGCGCCAAGGGACGGGGAGCCCTGGGGCTCGGCAACAACGCGGGCCTCGGGATCCAGGATTTCATCCAGACCGACGCCGCGATCAACCCGGGCAACTCGGGAGGGCCGCTCGTCAATGTGCGCGGCGAGGTGATCGGGATCAACTCGGCGATCGCCAGCCAGACCGGCTACAACGTGGGCTACGGATTCGCCATCCCGATCGACCTGGCGAACAACGTCATGTCCCAATTGATCGCCACCGGCAAGGTGCAGCGGTCGGTGCTCGGAGTGAGCGTCCAGGATGTGACGGAGGAAGCGGCGGAGTATGCCGGTCTCGACCGTATCCATGGCGTGATCGTCCAAGGATTTACCGGCACCAACTCTCCGGCCGAGCGGGCCGGTCTGGAGCGGGGAGACATCATCGTGTCGGTGGACGGGCAGCCGGTGGACTACATCGCCCAGCTGCAGCAGATGGTCGGGTTCCGCAAGCCCGGCGAGGTGGTCCGGGTCGAGGTGGCGCGCCGGAATGGCGCCCGGAAAACCTACCAGATCCGGCTCACCGCCCAGGATCCCGAGGAGCTTGCCTCGGGTGCCCAACCGGCCGAGGACCGTGGGTCACCCTCCCGGGACGGGAGCGAACTGAGCCGTCTGGGGATCCGGATGGAGTCGCTCACGCCGGAATGGACCCGCAACCTGCGGCTGCCGGCGTCCGTCCGGGCGGGAGTGGTGGTGACCTCGATCACGCCCGGGGGACCCGCCGAGCGGGCACGTCTGATCCCCGCTGACAGAGGTGTGACCCCGGACATCATCACCGAGGTGGATGGATCGCCGGTTCGGAACGAGGCCGAACTGCGCGCGGCCCTGCAGAACGCGAGCGGGATCGTGGCCCTCACCGTGTACAACCGGGGCGCCAACGAGGGCTTGGGAGAGTCCCGGGTGGCCTACATCCGCCTCGACCCGAAGTAACGGGTACCTACTTCTTGGGAGGGACCTCTATGCCGTTGGCCGAGGCCACCGAATCCCAGGCGGACCATCCCCAGCCTGTGAGCTGGCCATCCACCACCACGAGAGGGGTCAGGGACCGTGGGGCGGACTCGGCCAGCTCCTGGGCGGATTGCCCCTCCCGGGCGTACAGCAACGCTTCGATGTAGTGTCCGTTGACGAGGTAGGGAAGTTCGTGGGGCTGGGCGGCGCCCATGACCGCCTGGGCGCTATCTTTGGTGATCCCGACCGTCAGCGCACCGGTGCGGGGATCGGACGAGGAACAGGCGGCAGTGACCAGCAGGGCTGCGGCACAGAATGTGGAGCGTGACACGGTGTACTCCGGGGACAAAGGGTCATGGCACCGGGGCAACCGGCAGGCCGCCCCGAGGGAAACCTAATCGCGGGGGGAAGTGAACGGCGTCCCGGCGACCTCAACCAGGAAATGGCGACCCACGTGCCAGGCGAACCTCCCGACCGGGATGAGGTCCTCGATCCCTCCATCCTGGAAAGCTACCGTCTGCTTCAAGAAGACGGCGAACCGGACCTGATCACCGAGTTGGTCGATGCCTTCCTGGCAGACCTCGAGGAGCGGATCCAGGTCATCCGCCATGCGATCGCCCGGGGAGATCCTGCCGCGCTTCGATCCGCGGCCCACGCCCTCAAGGGAAGCGCCGGGACCGTGGGGGCCACAGGGCTCGCCTTGCGCTGCGGGGAGCTGGAGGCTGCGGGGCGCGAGTGCCGCCTGGAAGGGGCAGATTGTCTCCTGAAAGAACTCGCCGAGCTGATCCCGGGCGTCATGGTGGCGCTCACCGGCCTTCGGAAAACCGACCCCTGAGGGAGCCGCGCGGAGCCCGGGCAACCTCCCGCCGGAACCGATGTAGTTTTCATTCCGCGCAGGCGAACGTGGCGAAACTGGCAGACGCGCAGGACTTAGGATCCTGTGGGGCAACCCATCCGGGTTCGACTCCCGGCGTTCGCATCAGGAGGTTCGGTCGGTCCGGGAGCTCGAGGGTGGAGCGGATCGGTGAATGGCCAGGCGCACCGAGTCGATGAGCAACTCCAGATCATCCAGCTTGGAGTGGAGCGGAGCATCGAGCTTCTCCGCCATCTGCTGCACCACACCCTCCTCGGCCACTCCGGTGAAGAACACGAGACGACCCCGCAAATCGGGTCGAATCTCGAGTAGGAGAGGGTGCAAGTGCTCGCCTCCGAGGGAGGTGGGCATGAGGATATCGAGAATCACGGCGTCTATCGGTCCGGACTCCCGGGCGATGGCCAGGGCCTCGTCTCCGCCCGATGCCTCGACCACGTGGAAACCGGCGCGTTCCAGCGTGCGACGGACCACCGACCGCACTGCGGGCTCATCATCCACGAGGAGAACCGTCGGTGGAGAACCTTTCCCGCGGGTTCCGGGTGTCCGGGAGAGTGGCATGTGTCAGTAAAGCTACGCCAATTCCTCCCCGGGCGAAACTGGCAAATTGACCCCCTTCGTGGGAACCGGGTAGATTTGTTCCCCTATGACTGATATCCAGGTTCAGAAGACCGGTGAAGACCTCGCGTCCCGCTCGTTGCAGATCACGATCCCCGTGGACCGCGTTGCCGCCGCCGAGGCCCACGCTGTGCAGCAGTACACCCGCCGGGCCCGTATCCCGGGTTTTCGACCGGGAAAGGCCCCCGAGGCCGTCATCCGCAAGCGGTTCAGCTCCGAGATCCGGGAATCGGCCCTGCAGGAGGTTCTGCGGGCCGGCTGGGAACGGGCCAAGGAATCCGAGTCTCTTGCTCCAATAGCCGACCCCTCGATCCGGAACCTCAAGTATGAGGACGGTCAGCCGGTGGAGTTCGAACTGCTGGTCGAGGTTCAGCCGAAGCTGACTCTCGGGACAACGGGCGGATTCACGGTCACCCGCACCCTCCCCACTGTCAGTGATGACCAGGTTGGGGAGCAGATCGAGAAGATTCGGGAAGAGAAGGCGGCCTGGATCCCGGTGGAGGGAGAGCGCCCCGGTCCGGGGCACATGGTCCGGGTTGAGGTTGCTCCCCTCGAGGAGGGCACGGCCCACGAGGCCAAGCCCTACACGATGGTCCTCGGCTCGGGGCAGGCAATTCCCGACCTGGAGGAGAAGATCATGCACCTCCTCCCCGGGGAGCAGGTGGAGACCGAGGTCCGCTTTCCGGATGATTTTGCGGATGAAACGCGCCGGGGCCAGACCCGACGGGTACGAATCGTGCTGCACGACGTGAAGCGGCAGGAACTTCCTCCCCTGGACGACTCGTTCGCCCGGGAACTGGGGGAGTTTGACTCCCTGGAGGCCGTACGGGCCGCGGTCCGCGCCGACCTGGAGGCTGAGGCCTCCCGGAGTGCGGATGCCGAGGTCCGGGCCCAGTTGATCCGGCAGATTGCGGAGACGAACCGGGTCGAGGCACCGCGAGCCATGGTGGAGCGGGTTCTGGGGGCCTTTGCCCGGGCCTACGAGGTTCCGGAGGACCGGTTCGAGACCTTTGCGCAACAGTTCGCTCCCATCGCGTCGGAGCGGGTGGTCCGCGACCTGATCCTCGGAGCGGTGGCGGAAGCGGAATCCCTGAGGGCCACGGAGGAGGATATCGATGCCCGGGTGGCTCACATCGCGGAGGGTCGGGGTGTCCCGGCGGGCCAGGTCTATGCCTCGCTCCAGAAGGCCAACCGTTTGGCCGAAATAGAAATGTCCGTGACGGAAGAGAAGGTCTTCGCCTTCCTCCTGTCCACGTCCACCGTGACCGAGGTCGCTTCGTGACGACGTCCGCCCTGTATCCGCCCTACATCATCGAACGGTCGAGCCGGGGAGAGCGCACCTACGACATCTTCTCGCGCCTCCTGATGGATCGGATCGTGTTCCTCGGCGCGCCGATCAACGACGACGTGGCGAACATCATCATCGCCCAGTTGCTCTTTCTCGATGCGGACAACGCGGAGAAGGACATCTACCTCTACATCAACTCCCCCGGGGGTGTGGTGTCGAGCGGGATGGCGATCTACGACACCATGCAGCACCTGCGGGCTCCGATCAACACGATCTGCATGGGGATGGCCGCCTCGATGGGGTCCTTCCTCCTGGCAGCCGGGCGGGCGGGCAAGCGCAGCGCCCTGCCCCACGCTCGGCTCATGATCCACCAGCCGTCGGGCGGCACCCAGGGAACCGCGGCGGACATCGAGATCCAGGCACGGGAAATTCTCTACCTTCGGCGCCGGATCAACGAGCTCTACGCTCACCACACGGGGCAGACGGTGGAGACGATCGAGAAGGACATGGACCGGGACCGGTTCATGAGCGCGGAAGAGGCGAAGGACTACGGCCTCATCGACACCGTGTTCACACCCCGGGCCGCGCCGGCATCCGGAGGCAAGACACCTTGACGGGACGGCGGGAGTGGCAGCACCTTCCGGCACCCCTCAGTGATTGGCGGCGGTGACCTCCATGTCCACCGACAAGCATCTGCGCTGCTCCTTCTGCGGAAAGTCCAAGGACTCGGTCCGGAAATTCATCTCGGGGCCGTCCGTGTACATCTGCAACGAGTGCATCACGCTCTGCAACGAGATCCTGGCGGAGGACGAGGAGCGGGAGGTCATTGACCGGATCACCCAGGTCCCGATCCCCGCGGAGATCAAGGCCACTCTCGATGAGTATGTGGTGGGACAGGAACGGGCCAAGCGCACGCTGGCCGTGGCCGTCTACAATCACTACAAGCGGATCAACGCGGCCGGCAACCGGGATGGCGGCGTCGAGCTCGACAAGTCCAACATCCTTCTCATCGGCCCCACCGGGGTGGGCAAGACCCTCCTGGCCCAGACCCTCGCCCGCATCCTCGACGTGCCCTTCACCATCGCCGACGCCACGACGCTGACCGAGGCGGGCTATGTCGGGGAGGACGTGGAGAACATCCTGGTCCGGTTGCTCCAGGCCGGGGAGTTCAACGTGTCCGAGTGCGAACGCGGCATCGTCTACATCGACGAGATCGACAAGATCGCGCGGAAGAGCGAGAACCCGAGCATCACGCGCGACGTGAGCGGCGAGGGAGTCCAGCAGGCGCTTCTGAAGATCCTGGAGGGCACGGTGGCCTCCGTTCCGCCGCAGGGCGGGCGCAAGCATCCCCAGCAGGAATACATCCAGATCAACACGAAGGACATCCTGTTCATCTGTGGCGGAGCCTTCGATGGCTTGGAGAAGATCATCGAGGCCCGGCTCGGTCGGCAGCAGATCGGGTTTGCCACCGGTGCCGACGCCGACGTGGTCGAGTTCGACGCGGGGACTCCGTACGCCAACGTCGAGCCGGACGATCTCCTCCATTTCGGTCTCATCCCGGAGCTGGTGGGCCGCCTCCCGGTGCTGGTGGCGCTGGATTCGCTCGACGAGGACGCCCTGGTGCAGATCCTGCTCGAGCCGAAGAACGCGCTCACCAAGCAATACACCAAGCTCTTCGACATGGAGAAGGTCGGGCTGACCTTCGCCCCCGAGGCGCTGCGGGCCCTGGCGCGTCTCGCGATCAAGCGACGGACCGGGGCGCGCGGCCTTCGCGCCATCCTGGAAACGGTCATGACGGACATCATGTTCGATCTCCCGTCGCGGGACGATGTGCGCGAGGTGGTCATCACACCGGAGTCGATCACGGAGCGAACCACGCCCCTGATCATCACGGAACGGCCGCGCGCCAAGCGCGAGGCCTGAACCTCGCCGACGTGGCCTTTCCTCCCTCCCGGCTGACAACCCAGGCAGTCACCTTTCGGGGCAGTTTTGCCGATCCCCGGCAGGCTCTCGACCCGGTACTTCCGGAGGTGGCCTTCGTGGGGCGGTCCAACGTGGGCAAGTCGAGCCTGCTGAATGCCCTGGTCGGCCGGAAGCAGTTGGCCCGGGTGAGCGGCACCCCGGGCAAGACCCAGCTGATGAACGTGTTCCACCTCCCCGGACTGTATCTGGTCGACCTTCCGGGCTACGGCTATGCGCGTGCGTCCCGCGACGCCCGGGCCGAGTTTCGGCGGCTGGTCGACGCGTACCTGAGGACGCGGGAGACTCTGGCCGGGGTCGTGTGGCTGCTCGATGTGAGGCACCCACCTTCCGCCGAGGACCGGGCCATGCAGGAGCTGCTGATCGAGGCGGAACGGCCGATCCTCGCCGCGCTCACCAAGATCGACAAGTTCGCTCCCCGGCGGCGGCGGGAGGCGATCCTGGAGCGCAGCACGGAGCTCGGCCTCCCGCCGTCGGAAGTGCTCCCGGTGAGCAGCGAGACGGGCGAAGGCATCGCCGATCTGGGGGAGAGTCTCCTGGCGCTGGCGGATCAGTCGGTGGGAGAGGTCACCGACCCATCGTGATGCCTCCCCGACGTGGAGAGGCCGCGATCTCAGGATGGGACCGTCGCCCGGTCAGAACCGGGACAGACGCGAGGGACGGTCGGGATCTCCGTGCTTGCACTCACCGCATGGCGGGGTAGGTTTCCGGCATCTTTCACCGGTGCCGTGTCTCGATGCCCCTTCGCCCCCTTCGCACCATTGCCCTCCCCGCCCCGGTCCAGGCCGTTCACGACCAGTGGATCGGTGATCTGGAGAGTGCCCTCTCGGCGCCGGATGCCGACTGGAACCTCATCGTTCGTGACACACTGCGCGCCCTCTGGTACCCCGGTCTGTCCGATGTCCAGGGGCTGCTGGACGATCCCGCAACCCCGATTCCCACGCGGGCATCCCTCCTGGCGCTCGATCCCCGCCACGTCACCCTGGAGCCGGAGTATTACGCGGACGTCGACCTGGAGAGGTTCCGGCGGGTCAAGCCCCTGCTCTGGCTCTGGTACAGCTTCGATCGCAGTCCCCTCGGCGGGCAGAATGTCGACCTCGGAGTCCGGCTCCGGCGCACCCTGGCTCCGCGGATCTTTGCGCGCTGCGGGCGGAACTTCAAGTGCTTCCAGCACACCGAGTTCTCGTTCGGATACAATCTGGAGGTGGGGGACGACGTGGTGGTGCACCGCCACGTCCTGCTCGACGACCGCGGTGGCATCGTCCTGGGGGACCGGGTGAGCATCGCGGACTATGCCAACGTCTACAGCCACACCCACAGCATCGTGGATCAAAAGGATGTCACGACGCTGCGAACCGTCCTGGAGGCGGACGTGCGGATCACCTACCATGCCACCGTGCTGGCCGGAGTGCGGGTCGGGGAGAACGGGATGGTGGGCGCGGGAGCGATGGCGACGAAGAGCGTGCGGGCCTACCATGTGAACGTCGGGGTCCCCGCCAAGTCGGTCATGATCAAGCCCAATGCCCCCCCCTCGGCCCGCACCACGGAGCGTGTCCCTCCCCGGGATGCCTGAGAGCCGGGGCGGGGTGCGGTTCACCCGTACGTGACACAGTCGTTGCACAGGCGTTGACCCTTCGACACGGAGTCCGTGGATCTTTGCGGTCTCCGGTCGCCCCCTGTGACCGGGAGACCACCATTCCCCGATCGCTCGAGGGCGCCCCATGTCCGCAATCGTTCGCCTGCTCCTCCTGACCCTGTGCGCCTCGATCGTCGTCGCGCTTCCGTCACACGCCCAGAGCACCGGCCGCCTGGCCGGTCGGGTGGTCGATGCGGCTCGGGGCACCCCGCTCGCCGGTGCCCTTGTCGAGGTCGTGGGGCCAGGCCCCGAGGTCAACCGCGCCCTCACGGGTGTGGATGGACGGTACGTGCTCTTGAACATCTCCCCCGGGGTCGTTTCGCTGCGCGTCCGGATGCTGGGATACCGCCCGAAGGTCGTGACCGACGTGGCGGTTCGGGAAGGGGGCGTCACCACCCAAGACATCACGCTGGACGCGGAGTCGGTCCAGCTGGAGGACATCACGGTTTCCGCCGCCACCGAGCGGGGAAGCGTGGCGAGCGCCTTGAACGAGCAGCGGGTCTCGGTCAATGTGGTGAATGCCGTCACCGCGGAGGAGATCGCGCGGAGTCCCGACGGGGACGCCGCCACGGCGATGCAACGGGTAAGCGGAGTGTCGGTGCAGGACGGACGGTATGTCTCGGTGCGTGGCCTGGGGCAGCGCTACACGGTGGCGTCCTTGAACGGCACTCGTCTTCCCTCCATGGAGCCGGAGCGAAAGGTCGTGCCGCTGGATCTGTACCCCGCGAGCATGATCGAGGGGATCACGACGGCCAAGACCTTCACCCCCGACCGGTCGGGCGATTTCAGTGGCGGCGAGGTCAACATCGTGACCCGGAGTTTCCCGGCGGAGCGGCGGTTTTCCGTGAGTGTCGGCAGTGGGGTCAACAGCCGCGCCACGGGCCAACTGCTCCCGCGAGCCCGTCGAACCGGCCGGGAATGGCTGGCCTTCGGGTCGGATCAGCGCTCCCTGCCCTCGATCGTGCGCGATGCGGGAAGCTTCAGCACCCAGCCCTCCCAGGAAGCGATCAACCAGATGGTGGGTTCCTTCCGGAACTCCTGGTCTCCCCGGCGCGACCGCGGCGAGCCGGCCGCATCCTTCGGGGTGTCCCTGGGAGGCAAGGACCCGGTGTTTGGACAGGATGTCGGGTACCTGGCGTCCTTTTCCTACAATCGCACGCATGAGATCGAGGACGGGCAGATCCGCGCCAACGCCATCGTGGGAGACACACCGGGCACCCAGCGCGAGGTCGACATGTTCGAGGGTGTCACCGGGCGGGAGAGTGTCCTCTGGGGAGGACTGGTGACCCTCAGCACGGACGTGGCCCCCGGCTCCCGCCTCTCCCTCAACGCGACCTACAACCGGTCGGCGGACAGCGAGGGCCGGAGAGAAATTGGAGAAAGCGAGAATCTCGGAGGGCGCTTCGAGGTGCTGCGCCAGCGGTATGTGGAGCGCTCGACCCTGTCCGGCCAGTTGGGTGGCGAGCACCGATTCGGCCTGCGCCATCAACTCGACTGGAAGGTCACCGCCTCCCGGGTGACCCGGGACGAGCCTGATCGCAGCGAATTCGTGTTCCAGCTCGACACCGATCCCTTCGGCAGCCCGCTTCCCCCGGCCTGGTTCAGCATCTCCAACGAGGGGGCGGTGCGGACCTTCGCGGAATTGGCTGAGGAGAGCGTTCAGGCCGCGGTGGATTACAGGGTGGTTTTCGGCCCCCTCGATCGTCCCCATGCACTCAAGGTGGGGGGTCTGGTTCGCCGGACCACGCGGGATGCCGACAACCGGGTCTTCAGTCTGTCCGCTTCCCTGGACCGCGCCAGTCGCGAGCTCTCGCCCGAGGAGATCTTCGACGGACGGTTTTCCCAGCCGGGAAGCTCCGTGTTCCGTATCACTCCGCTGAGCCAGGGTGGATCCTACTCCGCGGAGGATGATCTCTTCGCCGGTTATGCCATGGTTCAGCTCTTCCCGTCGGAGCGGGTGGAGATCGTGGGCGGGGCTCGCTTCGAACGTTCCGAAGTGTCCGTGACGACACAGCCGACCGTCGGCGAAAATGTCACAACCCGTCCCACCTTCACGGACGTGCTGCCCGGCGTGGCGGTGAACATCAGTCTCGACGATCGCCAGGTGCTGCGCCTCGCGGGATCACAGACTCTTTCCCGCCCCGAATACCGGGAATTGGCGCCGGTTCAATTCCGGGAGGTCCTGGGAGGGGACAACATCCTGGGGAACCCCGATCTCGTCCGGACCCTGATCCGGAATGCCGACATCCGGTGGGAGTTCTATCCCCGGCCGACGGAGGTGATCAGCATCGCGGCCTTCGGCAAGTGGTTCGACGACCCGATCGAGCAGGTCTTCCTCGGCACGTCCGGGACACGGATCATCAGCTTCCTGAATGCCAAATCGGCCCGGAACTTCGGGGTGGAGTTGGAACTGAGGAAGAATCTCGATCTCCTGGGTGAGTCCTTCCGCCCCTGGTCGTTCTTCGGCAATGCGACGTTCATGAACAGCCGGGTGACGGTGGCGGGGAGCCAGGGTCTGGCGGCGTTGCTCAACGACGACCGGGCGATGGTGGGTCAGGCCCCCTACGTGGTCAATGCCGGCCTGACGTGGACATCCCCCTCGTCGCAGTGGGCGGGCTCGGTTCTCTACAACGTCGTGGGCCGTCGCATCTTCAGCGTCGGAGAGAGCCCCCTTCCCAACGTGTTCGAGGAAGCCCGCAACGTGGTGGATGTGTCACTCCGCTTTCCCATGCCGGGGGCCTTGAGCGGCCGGATCGACACGAAGAACCTGCTCGATGCCTCGGCTCAGCTCACCCAGGGGTCCGTGACCAAGCAGTTCAGCCGGAGCGGGCGCCAGTTCTCCGTGGGGTTCAGCTGGGTTCCCTCCGGCTCGTGACCGAGGTGTGACAGGAGTGACGCCGGGGTGTCGCCCGGGGTGCCGAAGTTTCGGGTGCCTCGGGCGACGTGTCCTGAGGACGGGACGCCCGAGACTCACCCGTTCACCGACTTCAGCTCAAAGGACCCTGGTACAATGTTGCAGACCCTCTTCCGCACGACCCGCTGGATCCCCGCCGGCCTGGTGGTCCTGGTGGCCGCCTGCAGTGACGATGACGGGCCGGGGACCAACCCGACACCTCCCCCCCCCGCGATTCCCCTCGTGGCCCCCTCCGGAGTGAACGCCACCGCGGCGTCGGCCACCGCGATCACCGTCTCTTTCACTCCCTCGGCGGGCGCCACGACCCATCGGGTGGAGCGGGCCCAGGGCGCCGGTGGCACATTTGCTCAGGCGGGCACGACCACGGCCAGCCCCTTCAACGATACGGGCCTGACTCCCACCACCCTGTATCGCTACAGGGTGGTGGCTGTACGGGGAACCGAGGAGGCGGCGTCCGGCGAGGTGCAGGCCACCACCCAGGCACTGCAACCGGGCTCGGGCACCGTGGAGGTCTCGACCGACATCACCACCAACACGACGTGGACGGCCACCAACACCTATCTCCTGAAGGGATTCATTCACGTGGCCAACGGCGCCACGCTCACGATTGAGCCGGGCACGGTCATTCAGGGTGATTTCAACACCCTGGGATCCTCGTTGTTTGTGTTGCGTGGATCGAAGATCATCGCCAACGGCACGGCCACTCAGCCCATCGTCTTCACGAGCTCGCAGCCGGTGGGGCAGCGGCAGGCCGGAGACTGGGGGGGACTGATCCTCGTGGGGAACGGAATCATCAATCGCGCCGCGCCGGTCATTCTCGAAGGGACGGGAACCAATGCCAGCAACTTCGCGATCGACTATGCGGGAGGGACGGACAACACGGACACCAGCGGAAGCCTCCGCTTCGTGCGGGTGGAATTCGCCGGATTCGGACCCGCGCCGGACGCCGAGCTCAACACCTTCACCTTCGCCGCGGTCGGGTCGGGAACGGTGCTGGAGAATCTTCAGTCTTTGAACGGCCTGGATGATTCGTTTGAGTTCTTCGGGGGCGCGGTCGACGGGAAGAACCTGGTGAGCTACAACTCCGGTGACGACCACTTCGACATGTCGGAAGGATATGTGGGGCGCCTCCAGTTCCTGATCGCCTACCAAACCCGCACGGTGATCCCCCGACCCACGGCGGGAAACATCTCCAGCGATCCGCAGGGCATCGAGAACGACGGCTGCGCCGGCGCCAACTGCACCGACGGCCAGAACTCCTTGCCACTGAATGCTCCCCTGGTGGCGAATTTTACCCTGGTCGGTCCCCCGAGCACCGTCACCAGCTCCTCGGGCGGGATTGGCATGATGCTCCGCCGCGGGACGGCCGGAGTCTACATCAACGGGGTCACCGCCCGCTGGAGCCGGGCCGGGATCAGTCTCCGGGACCAGAGCACCCTGGATCGGATCGCCTCGGGTGAGCTCCGGCTGTCGAACGTGGCCGTGGCCGAATCCCCGGTGATCTTCCAGCCCCAGACGGGTACCACCGTACAGGGCACGGTGAACACCGGCACCAACAGCATCGAAGATCTTCTGACAACCCCAGCGAGAACGCTCTTCACCGCCTTGCCTGACGCGGAACCCGCGGGACCGGCCGGCCTCGACTGGAGTCCGGCCGCGGGGAGCCCCCTTACGACCGGTGGTCTTTCCATCTTCACGGGGCCGCTCGCCACCAAGGCCGGGGCGTTCGTCCAACCCACGAGCTACCGGGGCGCTGCGGGCCCGGGGCAGCCGAAGTGGTGGTCGGGATGGACCAACTTCGCGGTCAATTGAGACTTTCGCTTCCTGCCCGCCCACTGCCGGTGTCCCCTTCGGGGGGCGCCGGCAGTGTCGCGTGCCGATCACTCGGATCAGGAGCGGGAACCGCCCTGCTGGCACTGATTCTGGTCGCGGCATGCCATCCTGCTCCTCACGCCTCAGAGGACGCGCGGGATGGGCGGGAGACCGTGTCGCCCGCCAGGGTCATAGACAGCATCCTCCCGCTGGAGGAGGAGATCAGACGGTTCGCGGCCCTCTCCCCCCCTCAGTCGTCCTTGTCCCACGGAGCTCACAGCCGCGAGGAGCTCGTGTTCCAGTGGGCCGCGGCGGTCGCGGCACGGGACTCGGCGTCTCTGGCCCGGCTGCACATCACTCCCGGTGAATTCATCGGCATCTACTATCCGAACTCTGTTTATACGTCTCCCCCCTACCGACAGAGTCCTTCGCTAGTCTGGTTCCGCATGGTGAACTCGTCGAGTCGGGGGTCCACGAGAGTGATGCGGCGCCATGGGGGGCAGTCCTTCTCTCTTCGCGGGCTCCGGTGCGAGGAAGCCCCGATGTCCCTCGGCCCCATCCGGGTCTGGTCCCCCTGCCTGGTTCAACGAGAAGGGGATTCCCCGGTGCGGGAGCAGCGCCTCTTCGGCCCGATTCTCGAGCACGAGGGCCGATTCAAGTTCCTGACCTACGACTCGGAGTACTGAGCAGGAACGGAGGACGCCCTCCCCTCGGAACCCTCCTTGTGCACGACCCAGGTGGTCATGCTCCGCCGCTGGTCGACGAGAGTGGTCTTGAGGGGGTCGAGGAGGCGCCCCCCGAGAGCGGCCGTCGCGTCGTGCAGGAAAGGGGCGTCGACCAGAAAGCGAGTGGATCCATCCGGGAGGCGAAACCAGCGACCTCCCAGGGGATCGAGCTGGTCCCCCATGCCGATGGTCGACGCCAACCGGCAGAACAGCATCCCTCCCGGTCGCAGGGTCCTCCAGAGATCTTCGGTCGCGCGGTGAAAGGCGTCCTCATCCCGGGAAAAGTGCAGGACCGCATTCGCGACGACCACGTCAAAGCTCCGGTCCGGAAAGGGGACGCTCTCGATGGAGGCGCATTGGAAGTTCTCCGGGGAAAGGGCCGGAGCGAACCTTGCCGCCAGGGCCCGCACCACTCGCACGGATTCCTCCGACGTGTCCACACCCCAGGCGACGTATCCCGCTCTCAGAAAGTATTCCAGGTTCCGCCCCGTGCCCATTCCCGCGTCGAGCAGGCTCATGCCCGGCGTGATCCGCCCCCGCAGCAGTTGATCGAGGAGGTAGATGTCGACGCGCCCCAGGGTGAGGAGCCATCCCCCTGGATCGGGGTGGACCGGATTTTCCCCAGGCGCGGGGGCGCTATCCCTTCCTGGCATGCGAGTCCGCGTGAGGTACGGTGACCGGAGGAACCCCGACGAGTTCGACCGTCGTGGAGCCGAGCTGTACCCGTCCCGCCGTGTCATCGATCGCGTTCAGCACGGCCTCAAACAACTGATCCTTCGTCACGCGGCGGCGGCGGTAGTCGACGGGGTACCGGATCGTGTAGGACAACCAGTTGTCGGTGGCCACCAGAGTCACGAAGGGAACCAGCCGTGCCTGCTCAATCCGATACCGCGTGACCAACTCGGCCCAGGCACCCGCGGCCGACTCGGCATAGGCCCCCGTCACCGCACTCGCCGTCTCCTACAGAATGCTCCTGGCGAGCACACGATCCGAACGATAGCTGATGGGTAGAACAATCTCGTCCCAGAGAAAGGGGAAATCCGCGCTGTAGTTGAAGACTGGCTCCTTGAACACGAAGCTGTTGGCAACCCGGACGATCCGCCCGTTGTACAGATCACCATCGACCCAATCCCCGCACTCCATGAGGGTGGTGCGAAGGATGCCAACGTCGATGACGTCCCCCCGGATGCCCCCAAGCCGGACGCGATCCCCCACGCGGAAGAAACCACCCGCCAGCACGGCCACCCACCCCGCGACGCTCGCGATCACCTCTTGCAGGGCAAAGGCCACACCAGCCCCGGCCACCCCAAATGCGACGGTCAGTCCTCCCAATCGATCACTGAACCCCTCGGCGATGTAGACGGCCGCCACCGCATACCCGAGAAGGATCACGAGCTTTCTGGTTCGATATCGTCCATCCACGTCATGGATTCGCGGGGTCAGGCGGCGAGTGACCACCCACACGGCGGTGTAGATGACCATCAGGCCGATCAGGATGCGCAGCAGTCGCAAGCTCAGCGGATTGGTCAGCCAGGGAGGCAGTCCATCAAGCATCAGGAAACCTCATCCCGTTCCCCGCGGCAGGAGGTTTGCCGCCTGAATCCGATCCAGAACGACGTGACGCATCACGGAGCGAACCCGATAGGCCACTCCCGGGACCACGCGGACCCCGGCCTCGACACGATCAGTCTCCTGGGTGCTCTCGGCCAGGCGGGGCTCCAGAAGGCGCAGCGCCAACAGGTGTTCCAGGGATTGCCGGGCTCGCTCCTCGCTGAGGCGGAAGATGGCCGCGTGCTCTGCCACCGTCAGCGTCCCGTGCATGAGCAGCGCCCGGAGGGTCATCGTACTCACCAGGGGGAGGGAGTCGAGAAAGCGATAGTCGAGCCGGTCAATCGGCCGGAGCATCACTCGGCCCCCCGGCTGCCCCTCTCCGCCTCCTTCCTCAAACCTGGCGGAGCGGAGCCAATACAGAAGGGCCTGCCCGATGTCCCCTTCGGTGGCCCGGGCCATCCGATCGATGTAGAGTGAGCGCAGGAGACGATCACGGGCCTCCGCCGTTCGCACCCGGGCCAGCCTCTGCCGCAGAAGGAACCCCTGGAGGTCGGGAGGAAGCACCTGAAGCGCGAGTCCGCTCCATTCATGGCGTGTCAGGAGGGCTTGTTCCAACTCCCCCCGGCCCAGGGGGTCGAGGCGAAGGTGGCGGAACGCACGCAGCGCCTCGGCGAGCTCGGCACGCACGACCGGCCCCGCCACACCATTGATCGACAGGATCCAGTGTACCCTGCTGTCGGAACGGGTACAGAACCCCAGGAACGCCTCCATCATCCATGCCCCTTCCGGCACGTGGAGAAAGAGGTACTCGATATCGTCCACGATCACGACGCCACCACTTCGCGGTTCGTCCGAGAGAAGAGCCCTTTCAAGATCCGCGAGCGTGGAGGCACCGGAGTGGCCGAGGACCGCGCCGAGAGCTTCCGCGAGGACCGCCTCCGAGGTCATCCGCGTGGACAGGGTCATCCACCGGACGGGGACACTCTCGATCTCCTCGGACAGAACCGAGAGGAAGCTGGTTCGTCCCCCGCCGGGAAGCGCCTCGAC
>JBGSKF010000096.1:0-44576 GCA_041741375.1 Gemmatimonadales bacterium
TCGCCCGGCCGGTTGGCGCGGGAGTACACGTCCGCGAGCCACCGGCCGTCAGGGGACCAGACCACGCTGTGGCCGCCCGCGGAGGTGGTCAGCCGCTGGCCGCGTCTCCCCTCCTCCACCGGAAGGAACCAGGCGTGCCGCTCATACACCGACCCCTCGGAGGTGTGCAGCGCGAAATGTGTCCGCGCCGGGGTGAGTTCCGCGCTCAGAACCTCCCAGTCGCCCCGGGTGCGCTGCACCCGCCGGGTTCCATCCGCGGCCACGGTGTACAGATGGGCCCAGCCATCGGCCTCGGACACGAACCAGATCCCGGCCTCACCGGGGAGCCACCCGCCACAGAACACGCAGGGTCCTCCGATCCAGGCCGAATCGGTCAGCTCGTCGATCACGCTCAGAACCGCCGGCGACCCGGCCTGGACCCGGTGCAGACGGCGCGTGGTCCGGTCCGCCGACACGGTACGCAGCAGGGCCTCGGTGCCGGCCTCATTCCACCCGGCCGAACCCAGCGCGGCATAGTGGCCGGCGGAATCCCCGGGGATGGGACGGAGCCACTCCACCGTCCCGGTCGCCGTCTCGACCAGGCCCACCCGCTGGGTGGCCTGGGCATCACCCACCTTGGGCCGGGCCGGGAGAGATCCGGTGTAGCCGGTGTCGGTCACGTAGTTGGGCACCACGGTCCCCGGGGAACCCACCGGGGGCCGGGTCGTGATCACCAGCGCCCACCCACCGTTCGGAGAGGGGTCGAACCGGACGACACGCTCCCGGGGCTCGAGCCACACCGGACGGGGGCGGCGGGCCTGGCGGGCCTCGCGGAGTTCTTTCGCCAGACTGTCCTGGATCTTCCGCTCCCGTACCGCGGCCAGGAGGAGGATCTCATCCCGGACCAGGGCACCCCTCTGCCCGGTCGCCTTCGTCGGGTCGGGCGGCGCCGGTCCCGTCCGCAGATCCGTGAGCTGGGTCGTGGCCCCATCCCCGAGCGAGAGCCGGAAGAGATTGCCCGACTCCTGGAAGAACACCGCGTCCCCCTCCGGGGTGATCCCCAGAGCGGTTTCCTGTGCCGTCGTGGCGGTCAACCGGCGGATGGTCCCTCCCGGGAGCGCCACGAGATGGAGATCCCCCTCCACCGACACCACCTTCCGGGTCCGCCGACGGTCGGTGAACCCCTCGGCGAGGGCCGGCTCCAGCGAGTCCGCCTCCGCCCGGGCAAGTTCCTCGGGGACCGCGCCGGCCCGGGCCCGAACCCGGAACGGGCGGAGCGGGGCATCCCAGGCGGTGCCGGGGGGAACCCACTCGAAGTGGATCCAGGCACCATCGGGAGACCACCTCACGTTGGACGGCTCTCGTCCCACCAGTTCGGGACCGCGCATGATCCCGGCCACCGTCAGGTCCAGACGGGGGGCCACGGCGGGAGCCTGCGCGGCCAGTCCCGGGCCGAGGGCCGCCGGCAGGACGAGAAGGGTGACGGCCAGACCGCGGGGGCATGCGAGGCAAAGGGAACGGGTCATGGCGAGAGTCGCTCCAGGGTCCAGTGGGTGCCGCCGACGCGGCGGTATCGAATGCGATCGTGCAGGCGGGCTTCCCTCCCCTGCCAGAACTCGAGCGTGTCCGGCGTGAGACGAAACCCGCCCCAGTGGGGCGGCCGGGGGACGTCCCGTCCGGCAAACCGCTCCGTGGCGGACCGCACCCGGTCCTCGAGGGTCGCCCGATCCGGGAGCACCGTGCTCTGTTCTGAGGACCAGGCGCCCACCTGGCTCTCCCGGGGCCGGGTGGCGAAATAGGCGTCACTCTCCGTCGGCGCGATCCGGGCCACCCTCCCCCGGACGCGCACCTGCCGGCTGAGCGCAGGCCAGTGGAAGCAGAGAGCCGCCACCGGATGGGCCCCGAGATCCCGCGCCTTGGCGCTCCGGTAATCGGTGAAGAAAACGAACCCCTCGGGGTCGAGCCCCTTGAGCAGCACCACGCGCGCGTCGGGAAGACCGTTCTCATCCACGGTGGCCAGCACGCAGGCATTGGCGTCGAGTTCCGAGGTGACCGCCACGTCGCCGTACCAGCGCGCGAACTGAACCCGCGGGTCCGGTGCCACTGTGCCCTCGTCGAGCGTCCCACCGCTGTATTCCCGGCGCTGGCCCGCCAGGTTGAGATCCGGTTCCGTCATGCCATGCTCTCCTGAGTGTCATCCATTCCGATGGGCGCCGGCAGCACCGCCCCGACGCAGCTCCCGAACCCGATCCGGATCGCTCCTCCTGTCCCCCTCGCCGGTTCGCACCAGGCCCGCATCGTCACCCGGTCCCCGTCCTCCAGAAAGGTACGCTGCTCACCACCGGGCAACATCAACGGTTCGCTGCCGCGCCAGGTGCGCTCGAGGAGACAGCCCCGGCTCTCCGGCTCGGGACCCGACACCGTGCCGCTCGCCAGCAGATCGCCGGGGCGGAGATTGCATCCGTTGCTCGCGTGGTGGGCCACCATCTGGGCCAGAGTCCACCCCATCTCCCGGAATGACCCGAGACTCACCCGGAAGGCGGGATCTTTCGCCTCCCGCATCCGGACCGTTTCGAGCAGCACCTCGAGAGTGAGGTCGAACCCGCCGGCAGCCTGGTCGGACGGATCCACCAGATGCGGCAGCAGGGGCGGGTCGTCGGGAGCCCGCGCCGCCACCGGAATGCGCCAGGGGGCAAGGGCCTCTGTGGTGACGATCCAGGGGGAGAGGGTGGTCGCGAAGCTCTTGGCCAGGAACGGACCGAGCGGCTGGTACTCCCACTTCTGGATGTCCCGTGCGGACCAGTCGTTCACCAGGCAGAGCCCGAAGATGCGCTCTCCCGCCCGGGCGATCGGGACCGGCGTCCCCAGAGGATTGGCCCCGCCGAGGAGCGCTCCCACCTCGCACTCATAGTCCAGCAGGCGGCTCGGACCGAACACCGGCACCCCCGGGGATTCCTCCCTCTGACCCGACGGTCGCCGCACCGATGTTCCGCTCGGCACCAGCGAGCTGGCCCGCCCATGATATCCGACCGGCAGGTGAAGCCAGTTGGGGAGCAGCGGCGCGTCGGGGCGGAACATCCGGCCGACGTTCGTGGCATGGTGACGCGAGGCGTAGAAGTCGGTATAGTCGCCGATGGTGCACGGGAGAGCGGGAGTGACCTCCTCCATGCGAAACAATGCTCCGTCAGGCACGCCGGGATTCTCCGGCGCAGCCAACAGGTCGAAGAGCGCGCGCCGGAGCCGGGACCACGCGGCGGGATCCGCCGCCAGCAGGGGGTCGAGCCGCGCGGCGAGGAGCAGGCGCCGGTCATCCTCGGGGAGGTCGAGCATCGGAGCCACCGTCGCCACATCGAGCACCACGTCGCCGATCGCGACTCCGAGGCGCTCGTCCCCCTGCTCGGATCGGACCACACCCCACGGAAGGTTCTGCACGGGAAAATCGTGGTCCGGACGGTTGGCCGAGGGGATCCAGGACCGGCGGGTGGGGTCGTGGGTGACGTTCAGGACGGGAAGGGTCATCGGGCAAGCTCCGCGAGCGCCTCGACGGGCTCGAGAAAGGAACACGATCCGAAGGAGTGCAGACTGTGGTCGCGGGCCCGGCTCAATGCCGTGGCTTCGAGCCGCCGCCCGCGCCAGGCGAGGTGGGGTCCATCGATCTGGAACGCCCCCGGGTCGGTCTCCTCCAGGGCCTCACGCGCGGTGGCGTCGGTGGCCCCTTCGTGCAGCAGGGCCGTCGCCGCGATCAGGTTGAGGAATCCGTGCATGACGGCGGTCGGGGAGTCAGGAGCATAGGTCAGAGGATAGGTCCCCCGCACCGGATGATGAAGCCCCGCGGTGGCCTTGAACGGAACGCCCCGGGTCACGGCGGCACGGAGGAACCGGAGAACCAAGGAAGGATCGGGAATCCCCTCCGCCATCACCGACCCGGTGCGGATCTTGGGGCATGCACCGGCCCGCTGGATCGCCGTGAGCCACTCGTCCGGGGCCTCGCCGAGGGGGACCTCAACGTACCGGAAAGCGACCTTGGGGAGCCAACCCAGAGTCTCCTCGACCTGTCCCGCCGTGGCTGGCGCGCACTCGACGGTGTCGATCTCGACCCGGCCCGCCAGATCGGACCGAAGCGCCTCGATCACGACGCTGTTCTCAGTTTCCCCCGAACCGGCCACGATACCCAGACGCCACGGGACGGACTCGGGGGAGGGGGACACGGACGCGAAGGCATCGCGAAACGCATCCGCGTGGGCGTAGCCCAGGATGAACCGCCCCAGCATCCAGGAATCGGGCCCCCGGCGGTAGCAGTCGTAGTTCTCGACAGCGTCGGCCACGGGGAGCGCCGCAGGGGGGAAGAGCCCGGCATAGTCGATGAGAGAGGTGAGAAACGCGGTGGAGGGCGTCATGAGGCCAAGTATCTCTCCCCCCCCGCCCTGGCGGCAACCCGCCCGCGGGGGAGCGGGGTCTCAGAGTGCTGGCAGAACGTCGGGCCTTTCGCCGTGGTGATGCCCTTGCTCGGGATTCGTCATCGCGAGGACCCCGGAGGGGTCCGTGGCGATCTCGTGAGCAGATGTCGGCGATGTGAGCGATGGATGGCCTTCATGCCGGATCCCCGGGGCTTTCGCCGCGGGCTCGGCCATGCGGCCGTTCGCACGGCGGGGTGCCCTTCGCGGTTCCGCGTGGCGCGACCACTGGGTGACTGCCCTTCAGGGCAGGTCACGCGCGCGTGCATCGCGTTGGCTTCGGCCACCGTGAACGCGCGAAGGCACCAGCCCCTCCTCTCACTCCTCACTTCTCACTCCTCACTTCTCGTTTCCCGGGGGGTAAGGGCCCTTCTCACTCCTCTCTCTTCTCCCCTCACTCCTACCTCGTCCAGATCGCCAGTACCCCGCAGGCCGAACCGGTCGCGTTGAGTTCCGGCGGGATCTCCGCGGCCGACCGATAGAACTCCATCGCCGCGATCTGGTCAACCGGGATGTCATCGAGATTGAACGGGAGCCAGGCCGAAGAGAGGCGTGCCCCGTCAAGATACACCTCGGTGTAGCAGGCCTGGGGTATCGTGGGATCCATGTCCGTCCGTTTCCCCCCACCCCTTCCCGCAACGAGGGACCGCCTTCCCCGTACCCGGATAATTTTGGCCCCGGGGACCAGTTGCAGCAGTTCCGGCAGCCGCTGGTACTCCTTCGTCCTCAGCAGGGAATCGTCCCAGAACTTCCCTCCCACGTTGTATTCCCGCCGCCGGGCCCACTCCCGAAGCTTCACGGGCACCTCCGCCGGACCCCGCACCCGGGTCTCCACCTCCGGCAGCACGAACGCCTCGGCCTGGAGCCGCATGTCGACCCGGCTCGTGTCCTGCCGGAAGTCCCGGAAGGTATGGGTCGGCTGGTAGCCGAGCCGGCGGAAGATCACTTCGAACCGGCCCTCGGGCACTCCGGTGACCCGGTACCGCCCCCCACTGTCGGTGGTGGCCAGGCGTCCCGCGTCCACAACAATGACCTGCACATCCGTCCCCGCCGAGTCGATCACCCGTCCCTGCAGCACCCCCGCCGGAGCCGATGCCCGGCGAGTCGCTGGAACCGGCCGGTATGCCACGCGCACCGGCACCGGGGATTCCGCCACCTCGGCGTGTACCGGGGGAGCTGCCACGGAGCCGGCGTGCACCCGGACCCGGGCCCCGACCGGAACTCCGCACACCGCCACCAACCCGTCCGAGCTGCTCATGCCATCGATCCGCACCACTGGCCGCACCACGCTGAGTTGCCGGTCATTGGCCAGTCGCACCGACTGGACCTCCGGGTCTCCCACCAGGACCACCACGGGGACATCCGGCGCGACAGCGGCCGAATCCGCATGTTCCACCCGGACCACGACGGCCCCCAGGCCGCCCCCCACATCGGCACTGGAGCGGCAGAGCTGCGGCCTGCCGACCACTGGTCCCGCGAGTCTCTCGCCCCCCACGGTGGACGCGCCGGGCAGCGGGGGATCTCCACCCACCACCCACCCGGTTCCCCCCTCCAGGGTCCAGCCCACGAGACCAATCGTCTGGGCCTGCCGAAAGCCGGACGTCTCGCGAATCACGGCTCGAAGGTTGCTCCGGTCGCTGATCCTGCCATCATCCTCCTGGACACCGTAGACCGGCGTCTGCAGGGACCACTCCCGCACGATCCATCCGACCCCCGGTACCGGGGCAAAGGCGACCCGCCCCCCGAATGCCGGATTGCCCCGGAACTCCGGCGGGAGATTCACATACTGATACGTTATCTCCGCCAGCTCCGCTCCCCTCCGCCGTACCCACAAGGTCCCCCTGATCCCGGGCACTTTTCTCCCCGCCAGTGGTGTGAACTGGAGCCCGACCAGCCCTTCGGTTCGACGCGCCTCCACGTCCAGGCGAAAACAGTGCGTTTCGAGAAACAGATCCTCCAGCAGCACCCGTGCGTCCGGCGCGTAGAACGTGGTCAGCGAGTCCCCCAGTTCGATGTAGCCGCGGTCCCGGAGAACGTCGGGCGGGGCGCTCACGAAGGAGGGTCCCCGGGCGTATTCCACCAGATTGCTCTGCTCCCCGCGTTCGCGCTGGCCCTGATCCAGCCGGCGCACCCACCGCCACCGCCGCAGCATGGGTTGGACCGACTCCTCCGTCAGCACCGTGGCCGTCAGCGCTTTGCGCGCTTCCTCCCAGACCGCCACCAGGTCGGCCCCGCCCACTCCCCCGGCGGCACAGGCCACCTCCCGCGAGGCCACGTTCATCTCGGGAAGGAGGAACGGCGTGGCCTCCATCGCCAGGCGGTGGAGGATCGTGTCGGACACCGTCTCGATGGGATCGACGAACCCGCCCTTCCTCTCTATAACGTATCACGCCCCCGATTCTCCCTACACGACCGTCGCATTCCACTCCCACGGCCCCTTTCCGGCAGGCCTCGCAACCCAACCCAGGCGGGCCATCGATGGGACTGGCCATCTCCCCAGAACCACCACGGCGGTGGGCTCCTTACCTCAGGCATCCCTCGCCGAGAGAGTCACGCGGCCCCGGGCCGGGGAAGAGAGGAGCGCCATGACAGGCAGCAGGGGCAGGAGCGGATCTCGCCACGATCGCCGGAGCCGTGACGGGCAGGTGACACTCCTTGGCGGACCCAGGTGGCACAGTATGCCGGGAGGCCCCGATGGCAGATCGTGAGCCCCGGACCGACCCGTGGCCGGAGGATGTCGAGGCGGCATACCGGCAGCACTTCGACACCCTCCTGGGTCATGCACGACACGTCTGTCCCGATCACTCCTCTGCGGAAGACGCCTGCCACGACGTGTTCCTGCGGATCGTGACAACAGCACGATCCGCTGAGTCACTCGGTCTCCCCTACCTGGTGGTCGCGGTGCGGAACGCATGCCGGGATCACCAGCGTCGCGAGCGGAGATGGCAGCCGCTCGGCCCGACCGTACCCGAGCCGAGGACCACCACATTACCTGAGCGTCAGGAGGACACCCGATCCCTCCAACTCACCCGCTGGAGGTTGTCTCTGTCCGAGCGGCAGCAGCAGGTGCTCACACTGTGGTCCGAGGGGCTTCCTACCGGGAGATTGCTCAGACCCTCGGCGTGACCTCCAAGAGTGTCGGCACGTACCTCGAGCGAGCAAAGACCGAGCTTCGCGTCTTGGCCGAGAGAGAGAGAGAGAGAGAGAGAGAGAGAGAGAGAGTAGGCAGGGAATAGGGAGTGGGGAATGGGGAGTAGGGAGCAGGGGGTGCGCCACCCGCTCCCCTGCCGCGTGAGATCGTCCACGATCCCGCGAGATCTTCCCCGCCCCTCATCGCGAGGACCCCGGAGGGGTTCGCGGCGATCCCGTGAGCAGATGTCGGTTATGTCAGCGATGGTTGGCGTTCATGCCGGAATGCCGGGTGGCGTGAGCCACCTCCCGCAGCCGAGCAAGGGGCGTGAGCCCCGGGATACCACGATCCAAAGCCGTTTCAGCAGATGTCCGGCACCCGCCACACTAAAGGACGAACATGGGATATCGGAGTGGGCCCCGGCGTCCGCCGGGGTGACGCTCCTTGTCATTGCCGCCTGGCGGTGTGCTCCCCTCTCCCGGCGCCCTCTCTCTCCTCACTCCTCTCCACTCACTTCTCCAGCGGGGGGTGAGGACCTTCGAACTTCACACTTCACACTTCATACTTCAAACTTCATGCAGCACCTCACGCGCGGTTTCCCCCACCCGCCCGATCTCCTCCAGGAGGGACCGCTCCTCATTCGCGGGGATGCCCAACACCTCCAACACCGCCCCCGGCCGGACATGGGCCAGACCCTCGTGGGGAAGATCGAGCCCGGCGGCGCTGCACAGCGCCTCCGCGGCCCAGACCACCTGCACCACCGGAAGATGCGCCGCGGGTCCCATCGCCGGATGGTGATGGAAGGTGACCGCATCCACGATGGGGCGCGGAAAGGCCCAGCGACCGAGGAGCAACCCTCCGATCTCACCATGATCGAGCCCGAGCCGGGCCTCCTCCACCTGCCACGCCGGTTCGGGACCGGCCGACACCTCCCGGGCGATGTCGCCGAAGAGACCGGGAAAATGGTGGGCCAGCACGAGATGCCCGACATCGTGCAGCAGCCCCGCGACGTAGACGTCCACCCCCAGCATCGCGGCAGGAGAGAGCTCCTGAGCCAGCCGTTCGGCCACCATCCCCACCGCGATCGAGTGCTCCCAGAACCGTTGATAGTCCAGCCCCCCATCCCGACCCTCGAAGGCCCGCACCACGCCGAGCGCGATGCACACCGAGCGCACCTGATCCACCCCCAGGCTCCCGACCGCCTCGGCGATGCTGCCGGCCGCCGTCCCCCCCTGCGACAAGCGGACCGCGTTGGCCGCCGCGAGGGTCCGGCTCGCCAGGGCCGGGTCCCGCTCGATGATGCGGACAACCGACGCCTCGGTGGTAACGGTGCATTCCAGCGCCTGGTGCAGCTGGAAGACAGCCACCGGAAGCGTGGGCAGCGGCGCATCCGTGCGCAGCAGATCCTGCAGTCCCCGGAAGAAGTTGTCCTGGCAGACGGGGCCCGGCTCGATCAGGTGAGGCGACCCGCCACCGATCATCGAGCGCAGGGTCACGCCGCCGCCAGGGTGGGGTGCGCCCGCAGATGGGCGAGCGCGCGGCGCCGGATCTGGCACACCCGCGACTCCGTCACCCGGAGCACCTCTCCGATTTGACCCAGGGTCAGGTTCTCGTAGAAACTCAACGCCAGCACCAACCGGTCCATCGGGGCCAACTGATCGAGAGCGCGTTGGACCTCCCACGCCCGCGAGTCGTCCTCCAGCCCCGCGTCGGGAGGGGCCGACTCGTCCGCCGCGTCCGGGGTGTGCCTCCTGCCTCCCGTGTCCGTCTCCAGCGGCACCACCCGGCGGCAGTGCAGAGCGTCCCGAAGGGACCAGTACTCCCGGAGGGGAATGTCCAACGCCTCCGCGATTTCCGTGGCCGTGGGCAGTCGCTGGAGGGTGCCCGACAGCCGGGAGACCACCCGGGCCAGTTCCCGGGACCGGGCCCGCAGCGGGCGAGGGTACGTGTCCCGCCCCCGCAGTTCATCCAGCATCGCGCCGTGAATCCGCTGCATGGCGAAGGTGCTGAACGCCAGCCCCCGGGAGGGATCGAACCGCTCGACGGCCTGGAGAAGTCCCAGGGTCCCGGCACTGATCAGTTCGTCCTCATCGACCGCCCCTTCCCCCTTCGAGGCCATGCGCCGAGCGGCCCGATAGACCAGGCGCAGGTGTCGGGTGGCGAACTCGCCCCGGGCCGTTGCACCATCGGTGACTATTTCGACTTTTTCCACAATGCCTCCGTGTCGGTGACTTCCGACACAGGGGGCAATCGCCTTGCCAATCGGTTACGTGACAGTTTTCAACAGCGCATATCGTTTATAATCATTAAGTTAGCAGAGTTTTCTACACACGCAGATGGTCAATTATTTTGCGGAAACAGGTTCCGGTTCGGAAACCATTTCCGGAATTATCGACTGTCTCCATCCCCTTTGTTCAGCTTGTTCCGGAGGGTCCGGTCGGTAATGCCCAGCAGCTCGGCGGCGCGCGTCCTGTTCCCCCCGGTCCGAGCCAAGGCCCGCTCGATGGCGTTGGCCTCAAGGTCTCGCAGGTTGAGAACTCCCTCCGCCGGCGGTGCCTGGCCCTCATCGACGGGACTCGGCAGGGCGGGATCCCGGGCCCCTGACACATCAGAATCGAGCAGGGCCTCGAAAGCCAGCGACCGCCCCCCCCCGAGCACCACCCCGCGCTCGACCACATTGGCCAGTTGGCGCACGTTACCGGGCCAGTCCCGCGCCTGCAACTGCGCCAGCACGGCGGGATTGATCTCGGGCGCGGCGACACCAAGCTGAGCCGCGGCCCTCTCGGCAAAGTGGTGCACCAGCATCGGAATGTCCTGTCGGCGCTCGGCCAGCGGGGGAAGCCGGATTGGAACCACACTGATCCGGTAGAAGAGGTCCTCGCGGAACCGCCCCTCCTTCACTTCGGCGGCCAGGTCGCGGTTGGTCGTCGCCACCAGACGGACATCGACCCGGATGGGGCGGTCCCCTCCGACCCGTTCGAACTCCTGCTCCTGGATCACCCGCAGGAGCTTGGCCTGGAGGTCGAGGCGCATCTCCGAAATCTCGTCCAGCAGCAGGGTACCCCCATCGGCTCGCTCGAAGGCCCCCTTCACCCGGCCGATCGCGCCGGTGAACGCTCCCTTTTCATGCCCGAACAGCGCACTCTCCACCAGCCCCTCGGGAAGGGCGGCACAGTTCAGGGTGATGAAGGGACCGGTGTGGCGGGAGCTCTGGTCGTGGAGCGCCCGGGCGATGAGTTCCTTGCCAGTGCCCGACTCCCCCTGGAGCAGAACGGTCGTGCGGGTGGGAGCCACGGTCGCAACCGTGTCGAGGACACCGCGCATGACCGCGCTCTCGCCGAGAATGGACTGCCGGCTCCGCAGGGCCTGCAGTTCCAGCTTGACCGCGTCGTTCTCCCGCTGGAGCCGGACCACGGCCAGGGCCTGGTTCACGGCGATGCGGAGCGTCTCCGAGCGGATCGGCTTGGTCAGATAGTCGATGGCCCCGTGGCGCATCGAGGTCACCGCATGCTCCACACTCGAGTATCCGGTCATGATGATGACCGGGATGCCCCTCTCTTCCCGCTCCAGAACCTCCAGCAGATCGAGGCCCGTCGTTCCGGGCATGCGGTAGTCGGTGATGATCAGGTCGATCGCCACTCGGCCGACGATCTCGAGGGCGCCGGCGACGGAGGTCGCGATCCGGGGGGTGTGGCCAAACCCCCGCAACGCCTGTTCCAGCACGCGTCCCACCGCTTCGTCGTCATCGACGCACAAGATGGTGGCCATGCCTGAACTGACCTCCACGGGAGATGATCTGTCGGATAGTAACCTCCGCTCCCGTCCAGGGGCAACGCGCCGTCACCCTGGGCTCAAGAAGTGGACTCACCTGCCGACACTGAGGGAGTACCGCCGCCACCCCGCGTCAACCGCATCACCCGGCGGCGGAGACCTCGAGAGCAGGAGCGAGACGATCCCATGACGGCCCCCACCCCGTGGCCCCTTCCCCACTCGACCTCCCGGCCCTGGGAACAGCCCGAGCCGATTCAGGGCGGTCACCGGGACGATTCCCCACCCCCGCGCGAAGGGTCGCCCCCATGACCGCCACCACCAGCCTTCCGATTCCGGGGCGGGAGGCCCTCGACTATACGAGCCGGCCCGCGCGTGTCCTCGTGATCGACGACGGGGCTCTCGTCCGAACCATGCTGGCGCGCTACCTCCCGCGGATCGGATACGACGCCGTGGCCGTCCGGTCGTCCCGTGAAGCCGGCACTCTTCTGGAGAGGGAGAGATGGGCTGCGGTGGTGATGAGCCTTCCCCTGGTACGGGGAAAGGCGGAGAAGCGATTCGTCGTGTTTCGTGAACCCGAGGGGATTTCTCCCCCTCCCCTGCCCCGGGTGCTCACCACCCCGTTCCGTCTGGAGGAGATCGGGGAGGCGCTCCGGCTGGTTGGGGTTGCGCCGTGGCGCGAGAATCAGATGGTCACCACCGTGCGAGGCTGAACTCCGGAGGAAGGTCGCGGCCGGACCCGAGCCCTGCCGCAGCGGCAACCAGGCCACCGATCGCAGGGGCAAACTTGAACCCATGACCCGAGCAGGCGCTCACCAGCAGCACGTTCGGGTATTCGGGGTGGCGATCGATGGTGAAGTGACCGTCGGGTGTGGACGTGTAGAGACAGACCTCCGCTCCCGCCGGCTCCCAGGAATCCCACGGGAAGAGACCTTTCACCAGGTGCCGAATCTCCTGAACCTCCTCGGTGGTGACCGTGCGGTCCACTTGGTCCGGGGTGGTGACCCGTCCGGGGTGGTGCAGCGCCGCCTTGAGGCCATGTCCCACATCGGGAAGTCCGTACAGGATCCGCCCCGCGGCATCCTCCCGCAGGAACACCGGCACGCCACTCGCTCGTGATTGGTTCCGCTTCTCCGGGGCGAACCACGCCACCACCTGTCGCGTGACGGTGAGGGGAAGTAGGCCGGCGGGAAGCAGCTCGGGCATCCAGGCCCCCGTGGCGAGAATGAGAGTCTGAGCCCGGAGCGTGGCGCGACCGGTCCGAACCGTGACGGCATCGGGCGTGGCGGACCACGACAGGATCGGGTCATCAAACCGGAGGTCGGCGCCAAGTCTCCGGGCCTGATCCAGCGCGGCCCTGATGCACGCCTCGGGGAAAAGCACCCCGGCGCCGGGTTCCCGCATCGCCGCCTCTCCCGCCCGCCGGGTCCAGTCGGCATCCACCGGTGCCGGAGCATCGGGAGGAAAGAACTCGTGGGGCACCGCATGTTCCGCCGCGCTGGCTCGCGCCCCGCGCAGCAGGGGACCGTCCGGAGAGCCCAGCAACAGTCCCCCGGTTTCCCGAAAGAGTTCCCGGCCGGACAACTCCTCCAGCCGGCGCCACTCCGCCCGCGCTGCGCGCACCAGCGGAACGTACGCGGCGCCCTCAGAGTACGCCTCACGGAGAATCCGGGTCCGCCCCCCACTGCTCCCCTTCGCGTGGGGAGGCGTCAACCGGTCGAGGCCCACGACCCTCACCCCCCGTTCAGAGAGCCGCCAACTGATGGCGCTCCCCATGGCGCCCAGCCCCGCCACCACAACGTCCGCCGTCATGGTGAACACTTCAGGGTGCGCGCAGCAGTCGCTCCGGGATGGGGTTGTTCGGTGTTTCCGCCTCCCAGAAGATGGTGACGATCCACCAGCGCGATCCATCCCAGAAGAGCTGGAAGCTGTTCACCCCGCGCTGGAACGGCGCCGGGTCCTCCGCCGTGCGGCGCGAGTCGTAGGCGCTCATGAAGTGCACGATGTTGCCGTACCGCTCCGCCACCCGGCCGATCTCCCGCTCGAAGAACCCCTGCCCCTCCATGCCCGGTGTGGCCCGGGTGATGAACTCCTCCACGGTGAGTGACGTCGCCACCCCGGCGCCATTCTGCCTGCCGGTAGGAATGAGGCGAGCTCCGGGATGGAAGAGGGGACGGAAGCGAGCCCAGTCCCTCGGGGCGCCGGCCGGTCCGGAAATCGCCTCGTACACGGCCCGGGTGATCCCATCGATCGAGGAGATGTCCTCCGGTCGCGGACCCTGGGCCTGAGCCGCGGAGGGGAGACCCCCCCCGAGCAGAGCAAGACAGAGCAGCGCGGATCCTGTCCTCATGAGCCGGTCTCCGAGATTGGGCACCCGCAGGCACCTCAGGGATTGTTCACCTCGACCCGGGCGGGACGAGGCTGGGTCCGTTCCACGACGGTGGCGGATACCGGGGCGCCGGGCTGGAGGCGGACCTGACCCGCCACCACCACCTGCTCCCCCGTCGCGATGCCACTCCGAACCTCCACGAACCCCGGCGTGCGCACGCCAAGGGTCACTTCCCGACGCTCGGCCTGGCCATTCGTGACCACCCACACGAAGGTCCCCTGGTCGAGCGGGACCACCGCGTCCTCCGGGATGACCACGGCCTCGGGTCGGGTTTCCGTGGCGAGGCGGAGTTCCAGGAACATCCCGGCCTGCAGGTCCCGGTTCGGATTCGGGACCTGCGCCTTGATCAACACCGTGCGAAAAGAGGGGTCGATGGCGGGGGAGACGAAGTCGACCCGTCCCCGCCAGGTGCGCCCCGGGAGTGCCGCCACCCGAAAGGTGACCTCCTGCCCCACTCCCACCTGATCGGCGAACCGCTCGGGAACGCTGAACACAGCCCTCTGGGGGTCGACAGTCTGCAGGGTCATGAGCGGGGTGGCCGGGGTCACCATGTCTCCCAGGCTGATCCGGCGCTCCCCCACCACCCCCGCGAACGGAGCACGCACAACCGTCCGCTCGAGCTGGATGGTGAGAAGGTCGAGGGAGGCCTGGGTACTCCGGGCCGTGGCCTCCGCCCGTTCCATCTCCTCCCGGCTGATCCCGTCCAGAGCCAGAAGTTCCCGGGATCGGGCCAGCGCCTGGGCCGCCAGATCCCGGTCTGCCTCCGCCCGGGCCACCTGCGCCCGGAGGGTGGCATCGTCGATCTGAACCAGGGGAGTCCCCTCGCTCACCGTGGCACCCTCGCGCACCCGGATCGCCGTCACCCGTCCATTCACCTCCGGTTGCAGCGCGATGGCCTGGACCGCCTCGACCTGTCCGGTAGCCGCGATCGCGTCCACCACCGTGTCGGTGCGGGCCACCACCACCTCGACCGGAACCCGAGGAGGTCCTCCTCCCCCCCCCCCCCGAGCATCGGCCGCCTCTCCGCAGGCCGCCACCACCAGGAGAAGACCCCATGCACGCCGTCCGGATCGTACCCCTCTCCACATGGGAGCTGTCATGTTCATGCCTCGAGAACGGAAGGCACCGCCACCCGCGTTCCCCACACCCGTTGACGAAGGTGTTCGAACGCGATGTAGATGATCGGCACCAGAAAGAGCGTCAGCACGGTGGACACCAGAATTCCTCCCACAATCACGTACCCCAGTGGCTGCCGGCTCTCCGACCCGGCCGCGAGCCCCAGTGCGATCGGCAGGGCGCCGAACACCGTCGACACCGCCGTCATCAGGATCGGGCGGAGCCGGACCCGCCCCGCCTCACAGACCGCCTCGACGAGATCCATGCCACGGTCCCGTAGCTGGTTGGTGTACTCCACCAGGAGGATGGAGTTTTTGGAGGCAAGGCCGATAAGGAGGATCATTCCGATCTGGCTGTAGAGGTTGAGGGTGGATCCAGCCAGCAGCAGGGTGACGAGGGCGCCCGTCACCGCCAGCGGCACCGCCATCAGCACCGTCAGCGGATGGATGAGCGACTCGAATTGGGCCGCCAGCACCATGTACACCACCAGCAGGGCGAGCAGGAAGGCGAAATAGAGGGCGTTGCCGCTCTCCTCGAACTCCCGCGACTCCCCCGTCAACGCCGTGGCCGAGCCCCGGGGCAGTACCTCGGTCGCGGCCCGCGCGAGGGAATCGAGCGCCGCCCCCAGAGTGAACCCCGGGAGAAGACTCGCACTCAGCGTGTACGAGCGCACCCGGTTGTAGTGCAGGAGCGAGGAGGGGCCCACCCCCTCGGCGACCCGCGCCACGGAGCTCAGGTTGACCAATTCTCCGCCGGTACCCCGGACGTACAGATTCTGCATGTCGGACGGGGTGGCGCGCTCCTCGGGCCGGATCTGGACCACGACATCGTAGAGCTTGTTCTCGCGGGTGAAGGTGTTGACCCGCCGACCCCCGAGCATCGTCTCCAGCGTCGAGCCAACCGCCTGCACGCCGACCCCGAGATCTTCCATCCGGTCCCGTTCGTACTCCACCACGAGTTCCGGCTTGTCCACCTTCAGATTGATGTCCACATTCACGAGCCCTGGAATCTGACGGGCCCGGGCCAGGAAGGGTTGCATGCTGGCGGTCAGCGAATCGAAATCGGGATGCTGGACCACGAACTGGAGCGGCGCGGAAAATCCTCCTCCGAGGGGTGAGGGATTGAAGGCGAAGGCCTGGATACCGGGGATCGCAAACAACTGCGGGAGGACACTCCCCACCACTTCGTCGGTGCTCCGCTCCCGAACCGACCAGTCCGTCAACCGGCTGAAGAGAATCCCACCCGCCACGTTCCCGCCAAAGCCGATGACACTGAAGTAGGTGTCCACTTCCGGCGTGGCGTCCAGAATCGCCTCCACCTGGCGCTGATACCCGTCGGTGTACTCCAGGGTGGATCCCTGGGGCGCCTGGGTGGTTGTGATGAAGGATCCCCGGTCCTCCGGGGGGAGGAACTCGCGCTCCAGGACCAGAAACGCGCCCACCGCCACGAGGAGTGACGCCACGGCTCCCCCCAGGATCCACCCCCGGTGCCGCACGGCCCAGCCCAGCGCCGCTGCGTATCGGTCGGCGATCCGGGCAAAGATCGCTTCGAACCGCTGGAAGACCGGACCGTGGGTCTCGGGCACACGCAGGATCCTGGCGCAGAGCATCGGAGTGAGACTGAGCGCCACAAAGCTCGAGACGACCACTGCGGCGGCGAGCGCGATCCCGAATTCGTTGAACAGCCGCCCGGTGGTCCCTTGCAGGAAGGCCAGGGGAGCGAACACCGCCACCAGCGCCACGGTGGTGGCGATCACCGCGAAGGCGATCTCGTTGGTTCCGGTGCGCGCCGATTCGACCGGATCGTCGTGCAGCTCCTCCTGGTGCCGGTAGGCATTCTCCAGCACCACGATGGCGTCATCCACCACCAGACCGATCGCCAGGATGAGGGCGAGGAGGGTGAAATTGTTGATGGTGAACCCGAGGGCCAGCATCAGGGCAAACGTGGCGATGATGGAGACGGGGATCGCCACCGCGGGGATGATGGTGGCGCGGACATTCCGGAGAAAAACGAAGATGATGACGACCACCAGAACCCCGGCGAGCACCAGCGTATTGAGCGTTTCGGCGATCGTGCGCTTGACGTATTCCGAGCTGTCAAAACTCGGGGTGATCGTCACCCCCGGTGGGAGGGCCGCCTCGATGGCCGGCAGGGCCTCCCGAATCGCATCGGCCACCTCCACCAGATTCGCCTTTGATTGCCGGACCACCCCCACGGCCACGGCGGTCTCCCCCTGAAACCGGAGCGCCCCCCGCTCATCCCGCGGACCCAGCTCGACGGTGGCCAGGTCCCGAAGCTTGACCAGTTGCCCTCCCTGATTGGCCACCACGATCTCCTGGAATTCCTCCGGAGTGCGCAGTTCACCGAGGGAACGGATGGAGAACTCCCGGCGCGACGATTCGATGCGGCCCGCGGGAATCTCCACATTCCGGGTCCGGATCGCCTCCTCCACATCCTGGACGGTGAGCCCCCGCGCGGCCAGGGCCGTCGGGGAGAGCCACACCCGCATGGCGAAACGCCTCTCCCCGAACACCTGCGCCCGCCCCACCCCCGGGATGGTCTGCAAGGGCGCCTTGACCAATCGGTCCGCGATGTCCGAGAGATCCATCAACGAGTAGTTCGTTCCGGTCAATGCGAGCCAGAAGAAGGGCTGTGCGTCGGCGTCCTGCTTGGCGATCACCGGTTCCGCCACTTCCCGCGGGAGCCGCCCGCGCACCCGGCTCACCTTGTCACGCACATCCTGCGCGGCACTCTCCACGTCCCGGGACAGGACAAATTCGAGCACGATGTTGCTGGACTGTTCGCTGCTGGTGCTGGTGATGGTCCGCAGCCCCTCGACGGTGCTGAGCTCCTCCTCGAGCACATCGGTGACGGCCGATTCGACCACCCGCGGGTTGGCACCCGGCAGCCCGGTCGAGACCGAGATGATCGGCGGGTCGACATCGGGAAACTCCCGGACCGAGAGCCGGAAGAACGCGATTCCGCCAAAAAGGACCAGCGCCAGGCTCATCATCCCGGCCAGGACCGGGCGTTGAATCGATATTTCAGGTAACCGCATCTGAATCAGACGATCCCGATCAGGGAGAACGAATGGGCGTTCACCGATTCGGCAATCGGGACGCTACGGGGACATACGCACTGGACACCTTCGGGGTTTCATCCGGGGCCGGTTCCGTGCTTGTGAATAATTTCACAAAGTGCAGGCCCAAAAGGAAGGGACGGACGCCGGATGAGGGGAATTAGGACAGAGGACAGAGGACAGAGGACAGAGGACAGAGGACAGAGGACAGAGGACAGAGGACAGAGGACAGCGAATGGACCCCGGCGTCCGCCGGGGTGACGTCTCGTGAGGGGGCGGATTCAGGATCTGGGCTGAACACCGATCGCCCCACTCCGGCCGAACGCCGTTCGCCCCTACTCCCTATTCCCTATTATTCCCTATTCCCTATTCCCTATTCCCTATTCCCTATTCCCTATATTCCCTATTCCCTATTCCCTACTCCCTGCACTTCCCCACCCGCTCCAATCGGACTCCCCGGCGGCGCGGGACGCGGCGTGATGGATCGGTCCCTCTCCCAGGGACGCTCCAGGAACCGACTGATGTCGTCCGCCAGTTGCAGGGCGTGGGCTCGGGCCATGTCCCCCGCGGCACCGCGCGCCGCCCCTTCCTCCGTCATCCGGTCCCTCAAGTCAACCAGCTTGAGCCGAGCCATGCCGCTCACCTGCGACATGCCGGCATCGGCGGCGAGTGCCATCAGCCGCTCGACCACGACGCGCTGCACCGTCCGCCCGATCTCCGCCTCCCAGGGGTTGGCCGCCGGGGTGTCGAACGCCACCGCCACAGTCCGGTCGAGCATCTCGCCGAGCGACAGGGTGCCGGGGTCGCGCGCGGCCTGGATCACGAGCCGCGCGGCGCGTTCCTCATGGAAGAGGAAGTCGAGCACCATGCCGGTGGCCGCGGCGGCCGGCGTGAGCGGATCGAAGACGAGTCCCGTCTCCCGGGCAAACAGTTCCCGGTGCAACGGGTAGAGCGCCGGGCGCGGGGGGAGCCGGTCGAGAATGGTGCCGGGGATCGCCAGGGCCTCCGGCCGCAGGGTGCGGAGCGCGGCGTCGAGCGCGCGTCGCTGTTCCGCGCCGGACACCGGAGTGAGTGGAGGCTGCCCATCCCCCCGCAGCGCGTAGGTGTAGGTGACCCCTCCCACCAGTTTCGTCACCGCCTCGACCTGGTAGCGATGGTGCAGATAGAGGGGGACCAGCGCCTCCTCCAACGTGGCGAGGGGCATGCCCCGCCGGATGGTCCGCTCCCCGAAGCGCTGCAGGGCCACGCGCCGCACCTCCATCATCCGGGCCAGCTCGCCCACCACATCCCGGCCGTTGTCCCACAGATGGGTCTGGGGGTGCGCCGAGCCGGCGGGCCGGGCATCCTGGTCGGTGAGGAAGGTGATTCCCCGGGCCCGGGCGTCCGCCAGAATCCCCTCCAGACGATCCGCCCTCCCCGCCGCCGGCGGATCTCCGTAGCCCCAGGTGATCGCCACCTTGTCCCACTCCCCGATGCCCACCGCGTAGGCCGCGGAGAGATCGATCGTTCCATCGGCGCGTACCGTGGCCAGGGGATGGGGATAGTCCATGACCGAGGCGCGGTCCTGCGCGCTGGCGATGTAATTGTGTGCGAGGCCCAGGGTGTGACCGACCTCGTGAGCGGACAGCTGTCGAATCCGCGCCAGGGCCATCGCCTCGAGTTCGGGCGGGGCCTCGTCTCCCGTCTCATAGGGGCTCAGGAGGCCCTCGGCGAGGAGAAAGTCCTGCCGGACCCGCAGGGACCCGAGCGACACGTGCCCCTTGATGATCTCCCCGGTCCTCGGATCGGAGATCGACGCTCCATAGCTCCATCCCCGGGTGGCCCGGTGCACCCATTGAATCACGTTGTACCGGACATCCATCGGGTCGGCACCCTCCGGCATCAATTCCACCCGGAAGGCATTGCGGTATCCCGCCGCCTCAAAGGCCTGGTTCCACCAGCGGGCGCCGTCGAGGAGGGCGGAGCGGATCGGTTCGGGAGCGCCGCGATCCACGTAATACACGATGGGGGTCACCGGCTCACTGACGGCCGCCTCCGGATTCCTCTTCTGGAGCCGGTGGCGCGAGGCAAACCGCCGGACCACCGGTTCCCGGATCGGGACGGCGTAATCGGCCCAGGAGACGCCGAAGAAACCGGCGCGCGGATCGTTGGGAAGGGGCTCATACCCCGGCTCCGGGAGGGCGATGAAGCTGTGCCGTTCATGGACCGTGAGGGCCTCGGGGCTCGGCGCGATGTCCCGCACCCAGCGGCCGGCGTTGTCCCCCGTGAAGGTGAGCAGCACCTCGATCTCGGTGTTGCGGGGAAACGCCTTGGTCCGGGGGGGGTAGACCACGCTCCGGCTGGCATCGAGCCGGTAGGTCCCCTGACGGGTCCGTTGCAGAGTGCCGGTCACATTGTGGACGTCCCGCAGGGCAAAATCGGTGGCGTCCACCAGAATCCGGTCCCCGGTCGCGGCGGCCACGGTGAACCCCCAGAGAGTGGACCGCGCGAACGCCTCCTCGACCGCGCGGCGTTCATCCGGGTTGTCGGTCTCGGCGCGGAACCGGGTGTTCGACTCGACCAGCAGGACCCGCGGCCCATAGCGGACGAAGCGGACCAGATGCTCTCCCCCGAGCTGCCCCCGGTCGAGGCCGATGTCATTGGAGCCCAGCCCCTGCGGGAGGGACGTGACGTAGAGGAACTCGGTGTCGAGGGCCGGGATCTCCATCCACACCTTGCCGGTGGCCTGCTCGAGGTGCAGGGGGAAGAGCCCCTCCTGCCGCTCCATCCCCCGCGTCTTGTCGGCGATGGTGGGAAGCTGCGCACCGGCGGGGAGGACACCGATCGTCGCAAGCAGGAGAGCAGGACAGACGGACAGGCGGACCAGGGAACGCATTCGTGCCTCCAGCGCGGATTCAATGAACAATGATCAATGAACGATGATCAGGGAACAATAACTCACCGGGCCCGGAGAGTCCCCACTCCTCTCCTCCTCTCTCTCACTCCTCACTTCTCTTCCCTCACTCCTCCGATGGCCCCTCCTGTTCCCGCGCGCGGATCACGGAGTCGAGCAGGGGTGCCACCAGGGCGGTCCATCCCGTCTGGTGACTCGCCCCCAGTCCCTGCCCCGTTTCCGCGTGGAAGTACTCATGAAACAGGGCCAGGTCCCGGAAGGCGGGATCCGTGGCATACCGGGCATCGCCGCCATGGCAGGGCCGGTGGCCCTCGGGATCGGCGCACACGAGGCGAGCCAGGCGCCGGCTCACCTCCCGGGACACCTCCTGCAGGGTGACCCGGTGTCCGGAGCCCGTGGGGCACTCGACCGTCAACGAGTCGCCGAAGAATCGGTGGTACCGTTCCAGAGCCTCGATGAGGAGGAAGTTGAGCGGGAACCAGACCGGCCCCCTCCAGTTCGAATTGCCTCCGAAGAGCCCCAGGGTCGACTCCCCGGGCAGATACTCGACCCGATGCACCTCGCCTTCGACGTGCAACTCATACGGATGGGCCTCGTGGTATCGCGAGAGGGAACGGATTCCAAAGGGCGAGAGGAACTCGGATTCGTCGAGAAGGTAGCCCAGCACCCGGGTGAGACGCTCGCGGGTGGGAAGCGCCAGGAGCCGCAGACCGCATTCCTCCGGATCCGGGGCACCGAGAGACACGTGCTCGGCAAGGTCCGGGCGGTACGCCAGAAACCATTCCATACGCCGACGGAAGTCGGGGAGTGCGTCCAGCACCTCCTGATCGAGAATCTCGCAGGCAATGAGTGGAATCAGTCCCACCAGCGAGCGGATGCGCAGAGCGGTCGTCTGGTCGTCCACGTGGAGCCGGTCGTAGTAGAACCCGTCTTCCTCATCCCACAGTCCATGCCCACCCACTCGATTCATCGCCTCGGCGATCGCGATGAAGTGCTCGAAGAACTTGGTGGCCATGTCCTCGTAGGCGGGATCCTCCCGGGCGAGTTCCAACGCCATGCTGAGCATCGTCGAGCAGTAGGACGCCATCCACGCCGTCCCATCCGCCTGCTCAAGATGCCCCCCCGTGGGGAGGGGGCGGCTGCGATCGAACACGCCGATATTGTCGAGCCCCAGGAAGCCCCCGCTGAACAGGTGGTTCCCCTCATGATCCTTGCGGTTGACCCACCAGGTGAAGTTGAGGAGCAGCTTCTGGAAGGCACGGGCGAGGAAGACGTGATCCCGCCTGCCCCGTGCGCCGGTCATCTTGTACACCCGCCAGCAGGCCCAGGCATGGACCGGGGGGTTCACATCACCCAAGGCAAATTCGTAGGCGGGAATCTGCCCGTTGGGGTGCATGTACCATTCGCGGAGGAAGAGCAGCAACTGTCCCTTGGCAAACTCCGGGTCGAGCCGCGCGAAGGGCACCATGTGGAAGGCGAGGTCCCAGGCGGCATACCAGGGGTATTCCCACCCGTCGGGCATCGAGATGATGTCACGGTTGTTGAGGTGCCGCCAGTCATGGTTCCGGCCCGTGCGTCTCGTCTCGGGGGGAGGTGGTTGTGCCGGATCCCCCGCCAGCCACTGGGGCACGTCGTAGTAGTAGAACTTCCGGGTCCAGAGGAGCCCGGCACGGGCCTGGCGCATCACGCGAGCCTCATCGGGCGTGGTTCCGCCGGGCAGAAGCGAGGCGTGAAATCGGTCCGCTTCCCGCGCCCGCTGGCGCATCACCTGCGCAAATCCCTTCCAGGGCTGCTCCGGGGACGCGAGAACCGCCTCGGCGCAGAGCCGGAGTTCCACGACGCCCGACTCTCCCGCCTCCAGATCGAGCCGATAGACCCAGGCCGCCTTGGTCCCGGTTTCCTCCGGATTCACGGCGGTGGTGTCACCCTCCACGAGGTACCGGTGGAAGGCATCCTTGACCCAGGGCGAGCGGTTCGGCACACCGAAGCACCGGTCGGTATTGGTCTCGTTGTCGGTGAAGAGTGCCGTTGGAACTCCGGCGGTCCCGGAGCGAGCGAGCCAGAGGTAGCGTCCGAGAGTGGCGTGGTCGGCGAGGATCCGGTCGCGGTCGGGTCCGGTCCGGCGCAGCGTGGGACGGGGCGGGAACTCCTCGCCCGTGCGTCCCCACGACCAGGTGTTGCGGAACCAGAGGATCGGCGCCACGGTACAGGGGGCCCGGCGATCGCCCCGGTTGGTGACCGTCACCCGCATGAGCAGGTCCTCCGGATCCCCCTTCGCGTAGTCCACCCGCACGTCGAAGTACCGTCCCCCCTCGAAGACACCGGTGTCGGTGATTTCATACTCGGGATCCTCGCGCCCGCGCCGGGCGTTCTCCGCCACCAGGTCCGCGTAGGGAAACGCCGTCTGGGGATACTTGTAGAGGGCGGAGAGCCAGGACCCGGTGGGCGTTCCATCGAGGTGGTAGTACACCTCCTTCACATCCTCACCATGATTTCCCTCCGGTCCGGTCAGACCGAAAAATCGCTCCTTCAGGATCGGATCGTGCCCGTTCCAGAGCGACAGGGCCAGAGCCATGCGACACCGCTCGTCGCAGACGCCGAGGAGTCCGTCCTCCCCCCAACGGTACACCCGGCTTCGGGCCTGGTCGTGGGGAAAGGCGTCCCACACCGTTCCCTCGGGGGAGTAGTCCTCCCGAACGGTGCTCCACTGCCGGTCGGCGAGATAGGGGCCCCAGAGACGCCAGGGCAGGGCGGAGGCGAGACGGTGATGTTCAGCGGTTCGGCTCATCAGATTCCGTGAAAGGCGGGTGCGGGAGCAGGATTCCTTCCCCCTCAACGCCGTGGGGGGCGCGGCTGGTTCCGGCCGACAAGCGATGGGTCTCCCCAGGCACCTTGCCCGCACAGGCATTTCCACCAAACTTGTGGGGGTCGCTCGTCACCGACCACCTTGGGAGAACCCGTGCCGGAACCGCTCGCCGAGGCCGTGATCCGCATGGCCACAATCTACCTCGGAGTGGGGCTCGTCTTTGCCATACCGTTCGCTTGGCGCTGGGCGGAGCGTCTTGATCCGGTGGCCCGGGAGGGAACACAGGGCTTCCGGATCCTGCTCCTCCCGGGGGGAGTCCTCCTGTGGCCCTGGCTGGCGGTGCGGCTGCTCCAGCCGGGGCCACACCCTCCGGAGGAACGAAATGCGCATCGCGGCGGGCGGGACAGCGTCCGGTGATACACTCCCTGCGGACCGCACACCGGTGGGTCTTCCCTCTGATCGCTGTCCTCGTGGCCGCTCTTCTGATCGCGGCGCTTGCCCGGCCACGCGGTCCCCTCATCCTGGACCATCCGCCCGAGGGGCTGCAGACAGTTGTCCCGCCGGAGTCTGCCGCCCCAACCGATTCGGCGGCGCAACCGGCAGGGGGCGCAGATTCCACACCGCGTGAGCCCCGATGAGCATCCACTATCAGGCGGTCGGGTGGAACCCCCAGAAGCGAAGAATTGATCTCGTGGCCGCGACCGGCACCGGTCTCTTCCTGGTGGTCTTCGGGGCCGTGACCCTGTGGCGATCTCCGACCATGAGCCTGGAGATCGTGCTCATCCGCGGACTCGCCACCGCGGCGTATCTTCTCCTGCATCTCATTCTCCTGATCGGTCCCCTGACCCGGCTCGATCGACGCTTCCTTCCGCTGCTCTACAACCGCCGTCATCTCGGCGTGATGGCCTTCGCGCTGGGGCTCGGTCACGCGATCCTGGCCACGCTGCAGTATCATGCCGGCGGCAACGCACCGATACTGGTCAGCCTCCTGAGCGCCAACCGGTCGCTGGGCTCTCTCTCGAGCTTTCCGTTCGAGCTGCTGGGCATCGCGGCTCTCGGGATCCTCGCCCTTCTGGCCGTCACCAGCCACGATTTCTGGCTTTCCATTCTGAGTCCTCCCGTCTGGAAACGGCTCCACATGCTGGTTTACCTGGCCTGGGGGCTCCTGGTGGGCCATGTGGCACTCGGGACCCTCCAGGCGGAAGGGGACCCGATTCTCGCCACCGGTGTGGTGGTTGCTGCCGTCTCGGTGGTCGGGGCTCACCTGGTGGCGGGGTGGAGAGAACGCCGGGGCGACCAGATGTTGCCGGCGGATGGCGACGGGTGGGTGGATGCGGGGCCCGCCGGGACAATCCCGGAATCCCGGGCCCGCGTGGTGACCGTGGCGGGGGAGAGAGTCGCCATCTTCCGGCATCAGAACCGATTGAGCGGGGTTTCCAACGTTTGTCGGCACCAGAACGGTCCTCTCGGCGAGGGGCGGATCCTCGATGGCTGCATCACCTGCCCCTGGCACGGGTATCAGTACTATCCCGATTCCGGGACTTCACCGCCTCCCTTCACCGACACCATTCCCACCTTCTCGTTGCGCATCCGGGACGGGAGGGTGGAGGTTCATTCGCGCCCGCACCCACCCGGTACCCGAATCGACCCGGTCCCGCTTCATGACACCTGATTCCCCTCCCCCCGCGCCTCCCGACGATTTCTTCGTCGGATACCACCCCGGAGCCCCGGACAGCCTGGCCCGATGGCTCCGGCAGCTCACGGCACTCCTTCTCACCGGAGTGATCGTCCTGGCCTGGGCCGTGGCCGGGAGCCAGGACCTTCAGCCGGACACCGTCTACGCCTACCGGGAACCGGTGTCCTGGGAGGGACGGATCCGGGAACGACCGTACCCCATGCTGGTGACGGAAACCCATGCGGGCGGCGTGTCACATATTCACCTGTCCGCTCCGGGGAAGTTCGGGGCCCAAGACCTGGCCCGAAACCGGGATGGCGAATACGTGTCGCTCCGGGGAGTGCGGATCGCCCGGGGAAACCAAACCATGGCCGAACTCGTTCCAGGGTCGATCGTTTCCGGCTCCGCGCCTCCCCGGACCGACCGTCGGATTCCAGACGTGGAGGAGTTGGGCCGCCGGACTCTCATCGGAGAGATTGTGGACTCGAAGTGCTTCCTCGGCGCCATGAATCCGGGTATTTTGGAGACCCACCGGGGTTGCGCGATCCGATGCCTGAATGGCGGCATCCTCCCTCTGCTCGTGGTACGAGGTCCTGGAGAGTCGGAGTGGGAACTGATTCTGGTGGACCCGGACGGCGCCCCGGTGACCTCCGACATCTTCGCGCGGGCGGGCCTCCAGGTGCGCCTGACGGGTCAGGTGCAGCGGGAAGACGACCTGTTCTTCTTCAAGGTGGATCCTACGACCTACGAGATCGCCCGATGACCGGCGCCTCCAACCCGCGGCGCACCACCCCGATTCCCCCCGGTACGCTCGACTACCCCGGGAGCCCGGAGTCCCTGCCCACCGAGGAGATTGCCGCCGGCCGGTATCTCCTCCGGTTTGCACGCACCGCTGCGGAGCTGGACCGGCTTCTGCGACTCCGGTTCGAGGTGTTCAACCTTGAGCTCGGCGAAGGGCTCGACAGCGCCTACGCCACCGGACGGGACGAGGATGAACTCGACATCCATTTTCATCACCTGATGATCGAGAGCCGGGAGACGGGGGAGGTGGTCGGGACCTACCGGATGCAGACGGTGGAAATGGCGGAACGGCTGGGAGGGTTCTACTCCGCCGGAGAATTCGACCTCTCCGGAATTCCCGCCGAGGCCATGGCGCAGTCGGTCGAGATCGGCCGGGCCTGCGTGGCCAGGCCGCATCGGAATGGGAGAGTTCTCCATCTCCTCTGGCGCGGGTTGGCCACGTACCTCTCCTGGAACCGGAAGAGCCATCTGTTCGGGTGTTGTTCCCTCACCAGCCAGGATCCCGCGGTGGGTGAATCGGCGTACCGGTTTCTGCAGGACAAGGGGCTGGAGCACGACCGGATTCGCACCACCCCCTTGCCGGGCCTTGGGTGTGATGTCGCCGTGGGTACCCCCCTCCCGGAGCCTCACATTCCGGCTCTGTTTCAGTCCTATCTCTCCCTGGGTGCCAAGATCTGCGGTCCTCCCGCCATCGACCGCCTCTTCAAGACGATCGATTTCCTGGTGGTCCTGAACGCGGACGAACTGGACCCGCGTGTATTCCGGACCTTCTTTCGATGACGGCACGGACCGGATGGGTGACGGATTCCGGGGAGTTCCATGGCGGCGGGGAGGCCTCCCGGATCCCCTCGCCCGCAGCCGACCTCTCCATGGCCTGTCGCATTCGGCTTCTGATCCGTGGTGCGGGGATCGGGCTCTGGACCACGGGCCTCTTTCTCGTCTGGGGCGTGGGGGCCCTTCCTCTCCTCGGGTCGGCCCGCCTCACCCGCGCCTGGCAGACGCGGATCGTGTGCCTCTGGGCCCGCGGCATGTGTGCCCTGCTCGGCATCCAGAGGCTGGTGGAGGGGCCGGCTCCCCGCCCGCCGTTCTTTCTGGTCAGCAATCATCTGTCGTATGTCGACATCCTGGTCCTCGCCGCCTCGGTGCGCGGCGTCTTCGTGTCCAAGAGCGAGGTCCGCCGGTGGCCGGGGATCGGCATGCTCGCCTCCATCTTCGGCACCATCTTTCTGGACCGGACGCGCACCCGGGATGCGCTGCGCGTTCTGGAGACGTTCGACCGCGTCGTGGCGGCGGGGATCGGGGTGGTGGTCTTTCCCGAGGGAACCAGCACGGCGGGAGACCGGGTCGGCCCGTTTCACGCCGCGCTCCTCGAGTGGGCTGCGCGCCGTGACTTTCCGGTCCACACCGTGGCCCTCCGCTACGAGACAGCACCGCCCGATCCCCCGGCGCATGAGGCCATCTGCTGGTGGGGCGACATGGCCTTCCTCCCTCATGTGGCCCGGTTGTGCACCCTGCGCCGGAGCCGGGCCACGGTCCGGTTTGCCCCCGAGGCGATCCGCCGGCCGGACCGCCGCGCCCTGGCGGACGAGGCGCGCTCGGCGGTGCTCGCCCGCTTCCACCCGGTCGTGACCCCGGAGCTGCTGTGACAGATCGGTCCTGGCCCGCCCTCGAGGGGAACATGCATTTCCTGCTCCAGGGCGTCTCCCTGCTGGAGCGACTGGGCGATGCGCCGTACACCTCCACGGTGGGCCGCCACTCCCCGGTGGGTGCCCAGTACCGCCATGTGCTGGAGCACTATCAGTGCCTCCTCGCGGGACTCGACGGCGGGTGTGTTGATTACGACGCCCGGGCGCGGGATCCCCTGATCGAGCGGGACCGGGGCCATGCCCTGCGGACCACCCACGATCTGCTTCAGACGATTGCCTCCCTGCCCTCGGACCCCGACCTCTCCCTCGAGGTGCAGATGGACTGCGGAGGGGGCGGGACCTGTCCCGAATGGTCTCGCTCCTCGCTCGGCCGGGAACTGCAGTTCCTGGCGAGCCACACGGTGCATCACTACGCCCTCATCGCCCTCCTGCTCGAAGCGCAGGGCGAGGAAGTCCCCACCGATTTCGGAGTGGCCCCCTCGACGCTGACCCACCAGCGCGCCGGGCGGTGATGTGCACGCTGAGCTGGGTCCGCCTCTCGCCCGCACAATACAGCGCCTTCTTCAACCGCGACGAGCAGCGTTCCCGGTCCCCCGGGCATCCCCCTCGTCTCGGGGTCACGGACGGAATCCCGTGGATCGCGCCGATCGACGGCGAGGCGGGAGGAACCTGGATCGGCGTGAACGGCCACGGCATCACCCTGGCGCTGCTCAACCGATATGCGGATACTCCTCATGAGATCCCGGGTTCTCCGGTCAGCCGGGGGTTGCTGGTGCGCGATCTGCTCGACACCCCCAACCCCGAGACTCTGGACCGTCGCCTCGCCACCGCATCCCTCCAATCCTATCTCCCATTCACCCTCGTTCTGCTGGCCCCGGAGCACCCGGCGCGCGTCCACGAGTGGGATGGCACCACCCTCGTCACCATTGCCGTGCCCGGAAGTGGACTGCTGCGCACCAGTTCCGGCGTGGACCAGACGGGGGCGGAGCAGAACCGGCACCGCCTCTTCGAGGCTCACCCTCCCACTCCGGATGCCCTGGCGGAGGTGCACCGCAGCCACGACCCGGCCCCCGGCGCCCTCTCGGTGTGCATGCACCGGTCCGACGCAATGACGGTCAGTTTCGCCCGAGTGGATGTCACCCCGGGTGAGGTGGTCATGCGGTACGCCCCCGGTCCCCCCTGCACCACTCCGGTGACGGAAGGACTCACCCTCGCCCGGCTGCCCGTGACATGACCGAGGCTCTCGACCCGAACGACCAATCCCCCCGGCGTCTCTCGCCGTGGGTGATCCTGTCGGCGCTCTATCTGCTGGTCCTCGGCGCCTCCCACGTGGCACGGCGGCTCGACCCGTGGGAGCCCCAGCCCGCCCCGGACGAGAGGTCCATGCAGCTCCGGACGGTGTCGGGAGACCGGGAGCGGAGCGGCACCATCCGCTTCGTGTGGCGCGAGTCGGGGAACCCCGAGGGTCCGGTCGTCATCCTCCTCCATGGGAGTCCCGGCAGCAACAACGAGGTCAAGGATCTGGGTGCCTACCTGGAACCCCGCTACCGGGTGATCGCCCCCGACCTCCCGGGGTTCGGAGCCTCATCCCACCGCATTCCCGATTACTCCTTCCACGCCCACGCCCGGTATCTGCTCCAGCTCCTCGACTCCCTACAGATCCCCGACGCCCACTGGGTCGGCTTCAGCATGGGAGGAGGGGTCATCCTGAGTGCGGCGGATCTGGCCCCGGATCGCATCCGGTCGCTGGTCCTGCTCTCGGCGCTCGGCACCCAGGAGTTCGAGCTCCTCGGCGACTATTGGCTGAACCACGCCATCCATGGGTTGCAGCTGGCGGGTCTCTGGCTCCTCCGCGAGGCGGTGCCGCACTTCGGAGCGTGGGATCCCTCCTTTCTCGGGGTGGCCTACGCCCGCAACTTCTACGACTCCGACCAGCGTCCCCTCCGCCGCATCCTGCAGGAGTACCAGGGCCCCGCCTTCATCATCCAGGGAGAGCGAGACGACCTGGTACCCAAGGAGGCGGCCCTCGAAAGCCACCGGCTGGTGCCCCAGAGTGAGCTGCTCATGCTCGAGGGCAATCACTTCATGACCTTCCAGCGGCCCGGGGACCTGGCTCCGCCACTCCTCTCCTTCCTCGCGCGAGTCGATGGCGGCGTTGCACCCACCCGGGCCTCCGCCCCGGCGGAACGGGTCGCGGCCGCGGAAGCCCCCTTCACCCGCGCGATGATTCCGCGGGCGACCGGCCTCGCCCTGAGCGTGCTTCTCCTGCTCCTGGCCGCCACCACCCTGGTGAGCGAGGATCTGACCTGCATTGGCGCCGGTCTCCTGGTGGCGCGGGGGACCGTGGCCTTCCTTCCCGCCACGATCGCGTGCATCATCGGCATCGTCGCGGGCGACCTCCTCCTCTTCGCGGCGGGTCGTTTCCTCGGGCGGCCGGCCCTCCCCTATCCCCCGCTCTCCTGGATCGTGAAGCCGGCGGATGTGCGCCGCGCCTCCGAGTGGTTCGCCCGCCGGGGGCCCTGGATCATCCTCGCCACCCGCTTTCTTCCGGGCACCCGGCTCCCCACCTATGTGGCGGCAGGCATCCTGCGGACCCGGGCCCTGACCTTCGCCGGGGTCTTCCTTCTGGCGGCCGTTCTCTGGACCCCGGCGCTGGTCGGGCTCGCCGCCGTGTTCGGAAACCAGGTCGGTCACCTGCTCCAGACCTATCGCACGTTTGCAGGAGAGGCCCTCCTGATCCTCGGGGTGGTTCTCTTTGCCCTGCTCCGGATCGGCATCCCCCTCTGCTCCTTCCGGGGCCGGCGGCTGCTCCTCTCCCGCTGGTACCGGATCACCCGCTGGGAGTTCTGGCCCCGCACCGTGCTCTACGCCCCTATCGCCCTCTACATCGTCGGGCTGGCCCTGCGGCACCGCGGATTGCTGCTCCTCACCGCCGTGAACCCCGGAATGCCGGGGGGCGGTTTCGTGGGAGAACGGAAAAACGAGATCCTCCAGCGGCTGGCCGGAGCGGGAGACGCGGTTCCCCCCTGGCGCCTGCTGCCCCGGGAACCGGCGGCGGCACTCGACGCGATCCGCGCCTTTCAGGCCGGGCACCACCTCGCATTCCCTCTGGTGCTCAAGCCGAACATCGGCGAGCGGGGAGCCGGGGTCCAGATTATCCACTCCCCGGCCGAGGCCGAGGAGTATCTGCACGAGGCCAACGGAGAGGTCCTGGCCCAGGCCTTCGTCGAGGGAATCGAGTTCGGCGTGTTCTGGTATCGCTACCCCCACGAGGCGGAGGGACGGATCTTCAGCATCACCGAGAAGCGCTTCCCCGCCGTGACCGGGGATGGAACCCGCACGCTCGAGGCGCTGATCCTCAACGATCCCCGCGCGGTGATGATGGCTCCCACCTATCTGGCGCGCCACGCAGCACAACTGGATACAATCCCCGCCGCGGGAGCCGTCGTCCCCCTGGTCGAGATCGGGACTCATTCCCGGGGGGCGGTGTTCCACGACGGGACCGCCCTGCGGACGCGGGAACTGGAGGCGGAGATCAACCGGCTGAGTCGCAGCTTCGACGGCTTCTACTTCGGGCGCTTCGATCTCCGGGTCCCCTCGATCGAGGATTTCCAGGCGGGACGCCACCTCCGGATCATCGAACTCAACGGGGCCACCGCCGAGGCGACCAGCATCTATGATCCCGCCCATCGGGTGTGGACCGCCTGGAAGACCCTCGCCACCCAGTGGCGCATCCTGTTCGAGATCGCCGCGGCCAACCGGGCGGCGGGAACGGCCCCGGCCACGGCCCGGGAGATGAGAGAGCTCTTCCGCGCCCACCGCGAGGCCCAACGGGGGCACGTTACATGAAGTGTGAAGTTCGAAGTTGAAAGTTTGAAGGAGGGGTGTTCGCGAACGGCCCTACGACCCGTCGTCCGGGTCCTGATGCACATGGAACCGCCTCAACGCAAGGGCGCCGGGACGCCGGGGCGCAACGGTGCTGGGCGCCCACGAAGGGATCCCCATCGGACGCGCACGGGGGTGAAGCCATTGCGATCCCTGGTGAGGGGGCATCTCCGCGCTTCGGCCATGCCGTGTGCACGGGGATTGGAGAAGAACCGAAGTTCGAACCTGGGCGCCCTGAGTTGATTGGTTTTTGCCGAGCAACGGGAATACCATTCCGGGCGACGGGAAGTACTCCCGCGACGGTCTCAGATCCCTCGTTTCACTCGGGATGACTCCAGGGCATGAGGGAACGGTCCCTACTTCACACTTCTAACTTCGAACTTCCCATGACTTGGCACGATCTGGGCGCAGTCAACGAACTCGCCACCACCCCCCTCCGGCAGGTCCTGGTGGGCCGGACCCGGCTCGCCATCACCCACCACGCGGGCGAGTTCGGCGTCCTGTCCGGGGTGTGCAATCACGTCGGGGGCCCCCTCGGCGAGGGGCGCCTCGACGGGGAATATGTGGTGTGCCCCTGGCACCACTGGAAGTACCACTGCCGCACCGGACACGGGGAACCGGGATTCGAGGCCGACGCCGTCCCGAGCTATACGACGCGGATCGAGGGTGGTCACCTCTGGGTCGATCTCGCCTCCGCCACTCCCCGGAGCAAGGCCCCCCACGCCCCGCACCCCCTGGCCCGTCCCGTGGTTCGCACCGACGGCCCGATCCGGGTGGCGGGCATCTCGACCACGGGGCTCGACCCGGCATGGCCGCGGGTGTCGACCTCGGAGTTTCTTCTGGAGCACGCCCTGGCCCACGCTCAATCCGCCCTGGGAGCCGAGACCACGCTTCTCCGGCTCTCGGAATTGAAGTTCAGACACTGTGAGGGATACTACTCCACCTCCGCACGAGCCTGCACCTGGCCCTGCTCGATCACCCAGATGGACCCCAGCGACCAGATGGATCAGGTCTACGAGGCGGTGGTCCATTGGGCGGACGTGGTGCTGGTCGCCACGCCGATCCGGTGGGGGGCGCCGAGTTCCCTCTACTTCCGGATGGCCGAGCGGATGAACTGCATCCAGAACCAGATCACTCTCCGGGACAAGGTTCTGATCCAGCGCAAGACGGCGGGATTCATCATCACCGGGGGCCAGGACAACGTGCAGGGGGTGGCGGGTCAGATGATGACCTTTTTCGGCGAGCTCGGCTTTCACCTTCCGCAGTTCCCGTTCATCGCGCATTCACGGGGATGGACGGCGGAAGACATGGAACGGAACGTGACCCAGGTGCGGGAGAGCCGCGACCTGCGGCGGGGGGCCGAGGAGCTGGCGGAGCGCGCCGTGACCCTGGCAGCGACGCTCTTGGAGCATGAAGACGCCGAGCACGTGTGCCGTGGGGGACGGAAGGCGCAGCGGCTGGACACGGAAAGTGTGAAGTCTGAAGTGTGACGGTCGAAGGAGAACGGGGACGTTTGGACTTCACACCTTTACGGCTTCCAAACGAGCTGCCCATCGATGTCCTCCGGCATCGGCTCGCCCAGCCACTCCAGCATGGCGGGGAAGAGATCCACTGATCGCATCGTGGCCTCCGGAAGTGGCCGGTTGGCCCAGATCGGAATCTGCATGTGGGACCGCAGAAAGCTCCCATGTCCCGCCCGATGTTCCGGCACCTCGAACCGCTGCCGGAAATCATGCCCCTCGGCCGCGGCCAGCACCACATCCCCGGTGCGCGGGGACTCGAACAGTGAAAGCAGCTGGACTGCGGCATCGGGATAGGGACCGTCCCACGTGGTGGCGAGCCATTCGGCCACCGAGGCCTCCCGGGCCTCCCCCACCAGCAGGGGATCTCCGGTGAGCGGTTCATAGTGGACGGTCCCGTTACGGCGGGAGAGCCGTGCCTCCTCCCGTCCACCCTCTCCCCCCACGATCCGCAGCGCCCGGTGGTCGTCGTCGAGGCCCGCCAGAAACGCCACGCTCGGTTCCGCGGCAAGGGCTCCCACCAGATCGTCCGCATGTCCGAACATGGCGCGGTTCCGCAGAGCCGACAGCGGGAACTTCCCCTCGCGGGACTCGTTAGGCCGGGCGTAGAGCATGGCCGAGGCGTTCCCCGCCACTGTCACCGCCACGCCGGGGTTCCGCTCCCAGAGGACAGGATGGGCGAGGGCGCGAACGCCGCGATCACGGAACCAGCAGGCCAGGTCCATGTGGGTGTGCATCGGCGTGGCCCCATGGTCGCTCACCAGGAGGACAAGCGTGTCCTCCGAGGACCCGGTGGTCTTCATCCTCTCGACGACCGATCCCACGACGCGATCCACCCCGGCGAGAGCGGCCCGGACCCGCGGATGGTCGGGTCCGCATTGGTGGGTGTATCCGTCCACCGCGGGGAACTGGGCAAAGAGGAACCGCCAGGGCCGGTCCACCAGATCCAGCAGGTGCCGGCCCACGACATCATCGGACGGCTGATGCCATTGGAGATAGTGGCCCATCGCCCCCCAGAGCTTGCGGCCGAGACGGGCGGGATCGCGCTCGGGGCTCAGCCCCCGTGCGATCGGGGTGAACAGGCCATAGCTCTCCGGTACCAGCTGAAAGAGCGTGCGCACCTCCGGCGTGATGTCCCCATCCAGGAGTCCGGCCTGCACCCCGCAGTAACTCCGCACCGCGTGCCGGTCCCGCCACCAATGACCGGCGTAGCGGGACCGGTCCATCCACCGGATCGACGGAATGTTGGCCCGGCCCGGGAGACACCCGGTCAGAAAGGGGAGATAGGCCACGCTGGTGGTGGACGGGAATGCCGTGATTCCCCGCCGACGCGTGCCGGGAGAGGTGAGACGAGCCAGATGAGGCAGGTGCCCCTCGGTCAGCCACTGCTCGGCCAGGTCGGGACGCAGTCCATCCACCAGGAGGAGCAAGACGCGACGCACGAATGTCCTTCGCCACGGGAGTGAGGGGGGATGGGACCGGCCGTCGGGAAAGGTAAGCCACCCCGCGGACAAATCCCACCCGTCCCGGGCCGTGGCCAGGTCGGCCACCACGCCCGCCGGCGTCCAGGGGTTCGATGCGGAAGTGGCTGCCGGGGAGTTCGACGACGAACTCACCGCGATCGCCCAGATCCTGGCCGCCGACCCGCACCCGATCATGGTGCGTCCCGGGTTCGAGTTCAACGGCTCCTGGAACGGGTATTCTCCCGTCTCCTATCGCGACAGCTTCCGGCATATCCGCGATCTGTTCCTGGCCACCGGGGCGCAGCGCACTACCTGGGTCTGGAACTACCATCCCGGCGGCACGGTGGCACCCTATCCCGAGTTCTACCCTGGGGATGCGTACGTGGACTGGTGGGGAGTGAATCTCTTCGGAGACGTGGGGAGCGGGAAGAAGTGGAACAACATCACGGCCTTCGTGGCCGATGCCCATTCCCGCGGCAAGCCGGTGATCATCCCGGAGAGCGTGCCGATCCAGACCTTCGACCTGCAGAACCTGGCGACCTGGCAGGGGTGGTTCGCCCCCTACTTCTCCCTGATCAATGCGGACATGAAGGGGTTCTGCTACTCGAACCGGAACTATACGAAGATCCCCGCCTGGCAGGACTGGGGCGACCTCCGGATCGAGCAGTCGGTGCTGGCCCCGATGTGGGCGGCGGAGCTGGCCCGTCCGCAGTACCGGCATCTCCAGTGAGGACCCCCTGAGGCTGGTGCCGGTAGGCAGGGAGCGTTCAACCACGAACGAGCACGAAAAGGACACGAACGGTGACTCTCGACGAAGGCGTGTGTAGGTCAAGCCTGGTGTGGCCTCCACTTTCGTGCGTTTTCGTGTCTTTCGTGGTTCCTGTGGTTCTGTGTGTTTTCGTGTCTTTCGTGGTTCCCGTTTCGCGCGGGTGGCCACGCCTGGAGGACAATCAGGGCTCGAAGAGAACCAGTTCCTCCCGGGCCACATGTTCGAGGCAGGCGGAGTACGCGGCGAACTGTTCATCCGAGGTGCTGCCCGGAATCACCGCCCGTAGCTCCGGGTCATGGAACAGTTGCAGCGCGGTCCGCTCGCCGGTGGCCAGGGCAAAGAAGCGGCGGGACCATCCGGGAAAGGTGAGCACCCGGTCGGGCACGGCCCAGTCGGGAATGGGGAGATCGCCCGAGGCGGGTTCCGCCACGAGGTGGCTCCAGTCGAACCAGCGCATCCGCCGGGGCCGCATGTGGGCCAGGAGCGATCCATGCACCGGATACCGCAGAGGCCGCCGCCCGGCCAGGGTCACGAAGCAGCGGTGCCGCGCCATGCGGCCATGGAGCAGCTCGGCCACCTCGGCGCGTTCGCTCTCGGGGAGACCCGTCACCAGATCCCGCCCCTCCGGTGTGGAGAGATAGTGTTCCGGCTGATAGGCCGCCGTGTCGGCGAAGCGTTCGAGACGGAGCCCGGCGTCGGCCAGTAGGTGGCGCAGCTCGGGCACCGTGAAGCTCCGCTCGTACACGTGCATCAGCAGATCGGCGATCCCCGTATCCCGGCCCCACGTCACTTCCTCCCACTCCCCCGGCTGGAAGGGATGCCGGGGAGGGAGGGCGGCGATCAGCGTCCTCGCGCGCGTCACCCGCTCCGGCTCCCCGCGCCCCTCGCCGAGCCGGTCCATCAATCGTCGGAGGAGGAGGACCGCGTGACGCCCGTAGGTGCCGTACACCATGAGTGACATCCCCCCGGTGGGGGCGAGATGGCGAGCCAGGGCCTGGAGGCCCTGCACCGGATCGGCGAGATGATGGATCACCCCGCTCGAGACGACGAGATCGAAGGGCTCGCCCGGCTCCAGGTCCTCCAGCCGGGTTTCCCGCAGGTGCAGGTTCCCCTCGACCCCGGCGTCGCGCGCGCGCGTGGCGGCGACGGCGAGTGCCGCCGCACTCACGTCGATGCCGGTCACGTGGACGTCGGGAAACTCCTGCGCCAGGCGCACCGCGATCTCCCCCGTGCCGCACCCCGCATCGAGGATGCGCAGCCCGGCCACACTCAGCCGGTCGGGCCACAGCACGGAGCGAGTGTAGTGCAGATCGGCGAGGAGCGGTTCCCGCGTCGCTTCCAGCGGAGGAAAGGGGTGCCGGGTGTAGAACTCCCGGACCGCGTCGGGAATGGCGGCGGTGTCGGGGGGATCTGGTGTCGCGTGCATGAAATCCTTTCGGCCGCCCACCGGCAGGCGGCCCCAATATAGGGAATCGGCGACCATTTGACGAGACGACCAGGCCCGTCGTTCCGCCCTCGTGTGGTGGACGACCAATCGGAGGTTCGCCTGCACATCCGCGTCTCCCGTGAAACGGATCACCCCGCTTGTGCGTACAGGAAGAACGCCAAGAAACACGATCCGCCCTCTCTCCCTCACCCGGCACCCCGAGGACCACACCCATGGCCATGGCCCTGCCCCGTTCCCTGATCCTCCTGAGCGCCTGCTCCTGCCTTCTGGCCGCCTGCGCCACCGGTTCGGCCACTCCTCCGGCCGGAACCCCCGCGCCCGCCCGGGCTCCGGGCAACCGACCCGCCCCCCAGGATCCGGCACCCGGGGGCCAGACGCCCGCGCAACGCCCCGGGGCCACCCCCTCCGGTCCTCGGCCCTACGGTCAGATCATCACGAAGGAGGCCACCAGCGACTCGGGCCTCTTCCTCGTTCACGCGGTCGGCTCCAAGTACTACTTCGAGGTTCCCGATTCCCTCTTCGGGCGGGATCTCTTCCTCGTCACCCGCATCGCGGGTGTTCCTCCCGGATTTCCCGGCTTTACGCCGGCCGGGGTGTCCGCCAACGAGCAGGTGCTCCGGTTTGAACGCCAGGGTGACCGCATTCTCCTCCGCCGGCAGACCTTCGGTGCCGTAGCCGATACCTCCCTTCCGATCTTCAGCAGTGTGGTCCAGAACAACCTGCCGCAGGTATTGGCCAGCTTCCCGATCCAGGCCTTCAGCCGGGACAGTCACGCGGTGGTCCTCGACGTCACCGATTTCTTTCAGGGCGACACCCCCGCGATCAGCGGGCTCGGAGCGGCCCAGCGGCGCCAGTACCAGGTGCGGCGGCTCGACCCGGCGCGCAGCTTCATCTCCCGGGTCCGGAGCTATCCGCGGAACGTGGAGGTGCGGCATGTGACCACGTTCGATGCCGGGGCCCCGCCCGCCAATGCCGAAACCGCGACGATTTCCCTGGAGATGTCGCAATCGCTGATCCTCCTCCCGCGGGACCCGATGCGGCCCCGCTACCAGGACCCCCGGGTGGGCTACTTCGGTGTCACGCGGGTCAACTACGGGCTCGACGAACAGAAGGCGGCCACCCAGAGCTTCATTCGCCGGTGGCGCCTGGAGCCGAAGGATCCCGCCACCTACGCCCGGGGGGAGCTGGTCGAACCGGTGCAGCCGATTGTCTACTACATCGATCCGGCCACACCCGCCCAGTGGCGCCCTTATGTGAGGCAGGGGATCGAGGACTGGCAACAGGCGTTCGAGACCGCCGGATTCCGAAACGCGATCCTGGCGAAGGATCCGCCCTCCAAGGCGGAGGACCCCGACTGGGATCCGGAGGACATCCGCTACTCCGTGGTGCGGTGGGCGGCGAGCCTTACCCGAAATGCCCAGGGACCGAGCACCTCCGACCCCCGGACGGGCGAGATCATCGAGAGCGACATCGTCTGGTACCACAACCACATGCGCTCCTACCGCAACCGTCTCCTGATCGAGACCGGTGCCGCCAACCCCGTGGCCCGGACCCTCGACATCCCCGAGTCCCTGATGGGCGAGGCGATGCGCCAGGTCATCGCCCACGAGATCGGCCATGCCCTGGGCCTCCCCCACAACATGGTGGCCGGCTCCGCCTATCCCACCGACTCCCTCCGGTCCCCCACCTTTGCCCGGCGGATGGGAGTGTCCCCCTCGGTCATGGACTACGCCCGCCAGAACTACATCGCGCAACCGGGCGACGGCCTGGAGCCAACCGACTTCATCCGGAAGATCGGCCCCTACGACCACTACGCGATCAACTGGGGATACCGCCACCTCCCGAACACCACGCCCGAATCCGAGCGGGCCACGTTGCACCGGTGGATCGTGGAGAAAGCCGACGATCCGATGTATCGCTACCTCCCGCAGAACGTGAACTACGATCCCCGGGCCCAGACCGAGGACATGGGAGACGACCCTGTCGCAGCGAGCACCTACGCAGTGGCCAACCTCAAGCGGGTGACCCCGCGCCTGGTCGAGTGGACCACGGCTCCGGGCGAGGATTATGACGACCTGGCCGAGCTGTACGGGGAACTCATCGGGCAGTGGTCCCGCTACATGGGTCACGTGGTCACGGTGGTTGGAGGAGTCCACACCATCCTCAAGACCGCCGACCAGAACGGAGCGGTCTATACCACCGTGCCCCGGGCCCGTCAGAGAGCGGCCCTGCAGTTCCTGGCCCGGGAGGTGTTGGAGACTCCGGCCTGGCTCGCCCCCCGCGAGATCCTCGACCGGATCGGATCCCCCGGGTCGGCTCCCCGCCTCGAGCGGGCGCAGGCGGGAATCCTGGGCAACCTGCTCGACGCCCGGCGCCTGATGCGACTCAGCGAGCGGGAGGCGATGGACCCCGAGGCCGCCTGGCCCCTCGCCGACTATCTCAGCGACCTCCAGCGAGGAGTCTGGGGAGACGAGGGATCGGGCCGGTCCGTCGATGCCAATCGCCGGGCCCTGCAGCGGGTCTGGATCGAGCGCATGGAGACCCTGCTCACGACCGAACCGGCGGGCAACCCGTTTCAGGGCCCGGCCCCGACCATCGGGTTGTCCGACATCCGGCCCCTGGTGCGTGCCCAACTGCGCGCGGTGAGGGGCGGGGCGCAGCAGGGTGCGGGCCGAGCGAGTACACCGGTCATGCGCGCCCACCTGGCGGACGTGGTGGTGCGGATCGATGCGGCACTCGACCCGACGCCCCGGCCCGCCCCGGCCCGCCCGACTCCACAGGGGCCGGGTGGGAATGATCCGGACCACCAGCCGATGGAAGGGTAGGCGGTACGCGGTAGGCGGTAGGCGATAGGCGGCAGGCGGCAGGCGGTAGGCGGTAGGCGGTAGGCGGTAGGCGGTAGGGTGGATGTCCTATGTCCTGAGCCGGCAGAGCCGGAACCAAAGAGGCGCCTCGGGGGTCGCGCGTGGGTTTTCTTCGGCAAGCACAAAAGGCACAACGTCTCGCCTTGGGAGGGCCTCTCCGCACCGAGGGTGTGCCTCTTGTGACTTCGTGCTTTCTGTGGCCGTTCCCCTCGCACAACGCGGCCATTGCGATCGACGTGTCTGACGGGGCGTCGGGCGTCGCCCGAAAGATTGTCACCATTTTGTGTTCAATCCTGTCGGTAAGGGACAATGTCCTATGTCCTATGTCCTATGTCCTATGTCCTATGTCCTATGTCCTGGGGGTGTTGGGTTTTGGGGCAGTAGGCGGTGGGCGGCTGGGAGTGGGAAACAGGAGTAGGCGCGCGCGATCCTTCGAGGAGAGAGGGAAGAGGGGGAAGAGGGGTGAGAAGTCCGCGCTTGTGAAAAGTTTCACAAATGAACAGGCATGCAAGCACCCACCAAAGCGACCTAGGGGGCGCAGAGATAACCCGTTGGCGGACAATGTGTTGCGGGGAATAGCTGGGGGCGGATTCGAACCGCCGACCCCGGCATTATGAGTGCCGTGCTCTAACCACCTGAGCTACCCAGCCTTGGCCGGGGCATTCTACCGACACCCGGGGGCCGGGTCAAGGGTGGGGCGAGAGATCGGTGACACGAATCTCCTGCCACACCCGCTCACCGTCTCCCGTGGCGAACCAGCTCCGTCCCGCCCAGAGAAAGGGATCCCCCCACTCCTCCTCCAGATATCCGTGCAGGAGGATGGGCCTGAAATCCCCCGCGATACCCCAGTGCAGCCATCCGACCACAGGAACTCGACCAATGCGGGACATCGGACACCTCCCGGGCAGCGAGAAGACAGACCCCACCCTACTGTACGCGGGAAGGGCCCCGAGAGATTCGTTCAGCTCTGGCCGAGTCGTCCCGCTTACATGTTTCCCTCGTCCGCGCTCGGGCCATAGGTCGAGGGAACCGGCACTCCCGTCAGCCGAAGGTAGACGCTCAACTGCCCCCGGTGATGGATCAGATGGTTCATCACGAAGCTCCGGATCACGGCCACCCTCGGCATCGTGAAGAAGACCTCGCCCCCGTTCTTGAGACTCCAGTTGACCATGAAGTCGGCGTCGGATGTCCCCGTGATCGCCTCGCGTGCCGAGCGGACCGAGGCATCGAATCCGGTGAGGAGATCGGCAACGGTGGTGAATCCGGGACTCTGGTACGGCTCCCCGCCTGGCGGATTCATGTCGAGTTCGGTGCCGGTGAGGGTCGGGGCAACCCACATGGGGACCTCTCCGATGTGGGCCGCCAGCTGACCCATCGACATCGACTTCTCGTGCGGTTTCCAGTCCTTCTGTCCCTCGGGCACCCGTTCCAGCATGGTCCGGGTGGTCTGCATCTCATGATCAAACTCCGGGATGAGGGCCTGCGCGATGGACATGGCATTCTCCAAGGGGGGAAAGGGTGTGACGGGAGACGGACACGCGGTTTCCACTACGGACGGAGCGGGACGAAGTTTCGTCCCTCCCCCCCCAAAAAATGGAACCACGAACGGCACGAAAGGACACGAAAGGCACCCCCGACCTCGCGCCCGCGGTATCGGCAGGATGGAAGCCCTGCCTCCCCCTCCCGATTCAACCACAGAGAACACAGAGGACGCAGAGGGTTGACGGCATCCGCGACACGTCCCTCCTCTCGGTCCCCGGGCATTGGCAGGATGGGGGCCCTTCCACCCCCAACAACAAATGCGGATGTCGGCGCGCGAGGCGTGGAACGACGGGAATCGTTCGGAGACCCTCCGCGACCTCCGTGCCCTCTGTGGTGCCCGTCCCCCAGCCCGGATTGAACCGCGAAGTAAGCGGAGGACACAGAGGGTGAACGGCGGTCGAAGAATGTCGTCTTCGAGGTGATGGCCGACCAGTCGATTGGCGCGCCGACCTCCGCTCACGAGATCGCCACGGGCCCTGCGGGCCCTCGCGATGACGACCGCATCCTCTCCGAGAGAATCTTCCTCCCCGACCCCCCACTCCCCATTCCCTGTTACCCATAATTCCCCTACTCCCTACTCCCTACTCCCTACTCCCTATTCCCTATTCCCTATTCCCTATTCCCTATTCCCTATTCCCTATTCCCTACTCCCTACCATCCTCTTCCTGCAACAACTGATACGCAAACTCCCCGCGTCGCAACATGCCGAACTGCTCGCGTGCGATCCGCTCCTGCACCGCCGGATCGGTCTCGATGGCCACCGCCTCCCGCTCCAGGGAGTCCACCAGAGCCTTCAGCTCCTCCACGCGCCGGACCTCATCCCGCTCCTGCCGGCGCAGGGCGAGCCAGTCGAGGGTGCCGTACTCCCCCCCCGTGAACGCAAAGAGCAGGGCGAGCCCCACGATGAGGAGAACGAGCCGACGCCGTGTCACAGCGCGTACAGGTCCCGGCCGGGGTAGTGCCCGATCTCCCCGAGTTCCTCCGCGATGCGGAGCAACTGGTTGTACTTCGCCACCCGGTCGGTCCGGCTCGCGCTCCCGGTCTTGATCTGTCCCGCCCCGGTGGCCACCGCCAGGTCGGCGATGAAGGTGTCCTCCGTCTCCCCGGACCGGTGCGAGATGACCACTCCGTAGGTGCTCCCCTTGGCCAGCTCGATGCACTGCAGGGTCTCGGTGAGAGTCCCGATCTGGTTCACCTTGACCAGGATGGCGTTGGCCACCCCCTGCTCGATCCCCCGGCCCAGGCGGTCGGTGTTGGTGCAGAAGAGATCGTCTCCCACGAGCTGGATGCGGTCATGGAACTGCTCGGTCAGCGCGGCCCACCCCTCCCAGTCATCCTCCGCGAGCCCGTCCTCGATCGACACGATCGGATACCGGTCCACCCACCCGGCGTAGAGCCCGACCATGTCTGCGGCGCTCCGGCGACTCCCATCCCCCTTCTTGAACACGTACTCGCCATCCTGGTACAGCTCCGATGCGGCCACATCGAGGGCGATGGCGATGTCCTGACCCGGCTGATAGCCCGCCGACTCGATCGCCTGCATGATCACATCGAGCGCCGCTTCGTTGGACGGGAGCATCGGGGCGAACCCGCCCTCGTCGCCCACCGCGGTGGAGAGCCCCATCCCCGCAAGCACCTTCTTCAGGGCATGAAACACCTCGACACCCATGCGCAATCCTTCGGCGAAGGTGTCCGCCCCGACTGGAACCACCATGAACTCCTGGGCATCGACGTTGTTGCTCGCGTGGGCGCCTCCATTCAGAATGTTCATCATCGGCACCGGAAGGATCCGCGCCATCGGCCCTCCCAGATACCGGTAGAGCGGCATTCCGAGTTCTTCGGCCGCGGCCCGCGCCACGGCCAGACTCACGGCGAGAATGGCGTTGGCACCAAGCTTCCCCTTGTTGGGGGTGTCATCGAGATCCATCATCTCGGCGTCGATGGTGATCTGCTCCTCCGCCAGCATCCCCTCGAGGCGGGGACCGATGATCTCCCGGACATTGTGGACCGCCTCGAGAACTCCCTTCCCGCTGTAGCGTTTCGGGTCGCCATCGCGCAGTTCCGTCGCCTCGTGCTCCCCGGTGGAAGCACCGCTGGGCACGGCGGCCCGTCCGCGGGCCCCGCTCGCCAGGGTCACCTCCGCTTCCACCGTCGGGTTGCCACGGCTGTCGAGGATCTCGCGTCCATTCACTTCGATGATCGTGCTCATGTCGGCTCGTCGGGAGGAGAGGAAGAAAGAGTGGAGGTATAGTAGTCGCGCAGGGCCAGAATCGCCGAGCGGCAGGTGTGGGCCAGTGCATCCCGGTCGTCGTAGGTCATCCCCGCCGTGGGGATCGGTTCACCCACCAGGAGATGCACCTCCCCGGGTCGCGGGGCGAGCGCCTGGCTCGGCATGACGGCGTGGGTTCCCCCCAGGTAGAGCGGGATCACCGACACACCCGCCTGAATCGCCAGGACAAAGGGCCCCTTCTTGAACGGCTGCAGGGTCCCATCGCGGCTGCGGGTTCCCTCGGCAAAGACCACGGCGGAGATCCCTCCGCGGATCTGACCGGCCGCGCGGTCGTAGGCACTGAACGCGGCACCCTTCCGCTGCCGGTCGATGGAGATGTGCCCGGCGGCCCGCATCGCCTGGCCCAGCACGGGGATGTACATCATCTCCCGCTTGAACACGAAACGGAGGGAGCCGGGGAGCTCCTTCAGCAGCACCCAGATATCGGCGAAGGAGGCATGGTTGGCGATGTACACCACCGGCGTGGCCGGGAGACGCTCCCGGTGGTGGACGGTCACGCGGAGGCCGGTGATGCGCAGGAGACGCCGTCCCCAGACGCGGCCCGCCCAGTCATAGACGCCTCCGGGCCGGTGCCGCACGCGCAGGAGACCGGCCACGAGGGCCGCCCCCCCGTGGAGTGCGGTGAGGAAGCCGATGGCAACGACATAGCGGATCGTCCGGAGCAGACGGTTCATGCGAAGTGGTCGAATCCACTCACGGGGAGCGCGGCATCGCCGGTGACACGCACCCGGCCCCGCTCGGTGGTCGCGACACCGATGCGGGTGAGGGTGACCCCGGTGTCGGCCAGGCACCGGGCGGCACGGTCCACTCCCCCTCCCGCCGGGAGAGTCGCCAGAAGCTCATAGTCCTCGCCCCCCGTCAGGGCCATCTGCACCGGGGAGATACCGAGCCGGCGGGCCACGGGAGTCACCCCGGGGTGCACCGGCACGGTGTCGGGGTCGAGGGAAAATCCAACGCCAGAGGCCGCGGCGAGGTGCCGGAGGTCCCCCAGAGTTCCGTCGCTGACGTCGATCATCGCGGTGGCGCCGTGGGCGGCGAGCCAGCGACCGGCCGCGAGCCG
>JBGSKF010000097.1:0-6883 GCA_041741375.1 Gemmatimonadales bacterium
CCCAGGTCCGGGACGTTCCCGCGGCCCCGGCCCCGCCCCGGCAGACCCCGGTTCCCGAGTCGCTCCGGGAGGCACGCGCCGCCAATGACGGAGCTGGGTTCCGGGGTCGGTCCTCGCGGTCCGCCGAGGGAGACGCCCTCACCCTGGACGAGGCGATGAGCTGGTCCGCCGGACGCCTCCGTCTCCTCCCCGACCTGGTGCCGGCGGGCGTGAACCGCCGGGGGGATACGCTCCGGGTCACCTACCTCCTCGGGACCCGGGTGGTGGTCCTGGAGGAGATCTTCCACCCTGACACGGTGTTGTTTCGCTTCCGGGTCCCCGCGGACTTCCCCGCCGACTCCCTGGCGGCGCTCCGGACGCGCCTCCCCTGAGACGCACCCGGAACGATCACATGTTCTCGATGAGAGCGTCTCCAAATCCGCTGCAGGAGAGCAGCGTGGCCCCCTCCATCAGGCGCTCGAAATCGTAGGTGACGCGCTTCTGGCCGAGAGTGACATCCAACGCATGGATGATCCGGTCCGCGGCCTCGCCCCAGCCCAGATACCGCAGCATCATCTCGCCGCTCAGGATCACCGACCCGGGGTTCACCTTGTCCTGTCCCGCATACTTCGGCGCCGTCCCATGGGTCGCCTCGAAGATCGCGTGCCCCGTGATGTAGTTGATGTTGGCGCCGGGCGCGATGCCGATTCCCCCGACCTGGGCGGCCAGGGCATCGGAGATGTAGTCACCGTTGAGGTTCAGGGTGGCGATCACGTCATAGTCCGCGGGACGGGTCAGAATCTGCTGGAGGAAGGCATCCGCGATCACATCCTTGATGACGAGCCCTCCCGGGAGCCGGCACCAGGGTCCCCCGTCGATCTCCGTGGCTCCATACTCCTCGCGGGCGAGCTCGTATCCCCAGTCGCGGAATCCCCCCTCGGTGAACTTCATGATGTTGCCCTTGTGCACCAGGGTCACGCTCGCCTTGCCCTGGGCGAGCGCGTAGTCGATCGCCGCCCGGATGAGGCGCTTGCTCCCCTCCTCCGAGACCGGCTTGATCCCGATCGAACTGGTCTCCGGAAACCGGATGGCGGTGGCCCCCATCTCCCGCAGCAGGAAGGTCACGATCCGCCGGGCCTCGGGCGTGCCCGCCCGATACTCGATGCCGGCATAGATGTCCTCCGTGTTCTCCCGGAAGATGATCATGTCCACCTCCTCCGGACGGCGCACCGGGGAGGGCACGCCGGTGAAGTACCGTACCGGGCGGACGCAGGCGTAGAGGTCGAGTTTCTGCCGGAGGGAGACGTTGAGCGATCGGAATCCTCCCCCGACGGGGGTGGTGAGGGGCCCCTTGATCGCCACCAGGTGGGTGCGGATCGCCTCGAGGGTGGCCTCCGGGAGCCAGTCGTTCATGACGTCACGGGCCTTCTCCCCGGCATAGACCTCGAACCACTCGATCCGGCGGGTGGTGCCGTAGGCGCGAGACACGGCGGCATCGAGGACCCGGCGCGAGGCCCGCCAGATGTCCGGGCCGGTGCCGTCACCCTCGATGAAGGGAATGATGGGGTGGTCCGGAACCCGGAGGGTCCCCCCCTCGAGCGTGATGCGGCTGCCGGTGGCGGGAGGGGACAGGCGGGTGACGCGCGGCGCTTCGGTCGTCATGCGGGAATCCTCAGTCAGGAAAGGGTGAGCCGGAGACGAAAGGGCCTCAGGGACGGGCGATGGGGAGCCCGACGCCGTTACCCCACTCGGTCCAGGATCCATCGTAGTTGCGGACCCGGGGAAAGCCAAGCAGAAAGGTGAGCACGAACCAGGTGTGGGAGGACCGCTCCCCGATCCGGCAATAGGTGATGATCGTGTCGTCCGGGCGGAGGCCGTGTTCCTCGGCATAGATTGCGCGCAGGGCTTCGCCCGGGAGGAAGGTATGGGTCGCGGGATCGATGGCCCGGGCCCAGGGGATGTGCCGCGCGCCGGGGATGTGCCCCCCCCGGAGGGCTCCCTCGTTCGGGTAGCCGGGCATGTGAAGGCGCTCCCCGGTGTACTCCTCGAGGCTCCGCACATCAACCAGCGTCCCGCTGCTCCCGACATGCGCCAACACCTGGTCCCGGAAGACCCGGGCCCGTTCGTCGGATCGGGGGCCCGCGGTGACCGTGCCGGTGGGCACCTCCGGGGGCCGGGTGGTCATCGGCCGGCCCTCCTGAAGCCAGCGCTGGCGCCCTCCATCCATGATCCGGAGGCGTTCGAGGCCGAAGAGATGGAAGACCCAGAACGCGTAGGTGGCCCACCAGTTGCTGTGGTCACCATAGAACACGATCGTGGTCCCGTCTTCGATCCCACAGCGGCGCAGCAGTCGCTGAAACGCCTCCTGCTCCAGATAATCCCGAACCAGGGGATGATTGAGATCCTGGACCCAGTCGATCCGGACCGCCCCGGGGATGTGCCCCGTCTCAAAGAGGAGCAGGTCCTCGTTGCACTCGAGAAGTCTGACATCAGGATCCTTCCGGTGGGCATCGACCCACTCGGTACTGACCAGGACCTCGGGGTGGGCATAGCCGCGGGAGGCGAGGGGGGTGACGGGAGGAGGGGCGGATTTCATGAACGGTTCCTTCCATGGGCGGCACCGGCACGACGGCGGGTGCCGGCAGGCGTCAGGGTCCGAGAAGATCCTCCAGGGCACGGTCGACCACCTCCGTCACGTTCCCATTCACAATCCGGCCGAGCACATCGGCCGCCTCCTCTCCAAGGTTGTCCGGATAGCGCCGATCCCGGGCAAAGCGAACCACCTCGCCCAGGAGCACGGCGGCCATCGGGATGCCCTCGGCGGAGTCGAGGCCCCGATCCCCGCGGGGTTCCCGGATCGCCTCCTCGTAACCGGATCCCGGGACACTGCCGGCCCAGGGGGAATCCGTGCCGTCGTCCTCCCCCCGGTCCTCGGGCATCGGGACCAGGGCAAAAAGCCGGCATTGCAGCCCGGGAGGAGCCTCGATGGCCGCCAGAGCGAGGCGGACGGGAGCATCGAAGAGCCGCTCCTCCCGCACCAGGTCCATCGCCTCCGGCTCCACCACACAGCGGGCCACCAGCCTCTCGCCGATGAAAGTGCCCATGCACAGGAGACCTTCGGGCGTCCGGTCGTCGTCGATGGATCGCGGCGAGAGGGCGATGGGTTCCCCGGTGGCCACGATCACCTGATTGGGGACCGGGCCGTCGGCCGGATCATGCGTCATGATCCCTCCCGTCCGGCACGAGAGGGGTGCAGCAGAGCCCGGGCGGGCATCGCACCAGAGGAGGCAGCACGGAGAGTGAACACCACCGCAATCTAAGGGAGCCGAATTGAAGTTTGAAGTTCGAAGTTGGTCGAAGTGTGAAGTCTGAAGAAGGTGTGAAGCAGGGCTGTTCGCGAACGGGCCGTCCCCCGCGGATCCCGGGAAACTCCGGTCACTTGAGAGGGCCACCACCGTCCGTCAATCCCGAGAACGCGGGAATCCATTGTCCTCCTCACGCGCTCGTTGCCATGGATCGCCGTCACGGGGATGACGATTGATCAGAGATTCCCTTGTTCCGAACCCGCAAGGGATGCGATACTCCCCGTCGCTCATGTCCGCTCCCCTTCCATTCGGCACCTCCGATCTCCCGCCGCGGCGGGCGCGCATGACAGCGCTCCTGCTGTCTCTCCTGGCCTTCGCGGTGGTCCTGGCGGGTATCCCGTCCCCGCTCTTCGATCTCGACCGGCATGCGGTCCCCAAGGAAACCCTGGTGCATCTCGGTGCCCTGGTGGCGGGTGTCGTGGTGCTGGCTCGGCGGAACTCCCTGGGGATCACCGCCGTGGAACGGATCCTCCTGGTCCTTCTGCTCTGGACCGTCGTGGGCGCGGCCGCGGCCACAAATCCCTGGATCGGCCTCCGGTCCGCCGCACTCACCGTCTCCTCGGTGACGCTGTTCCTGGTGGCGCGCCGGGTGGCGCCGGCCGGCCGGCGGATCCTCCTGGCCGGCGTGGTGGCGGCCCTGGTGTTCGGCGGGGGAACAGCCCTGGCCCAGGCCTACGGCTTCGACATCGGGGTGCTGGCGGAGAGCCGGGCCCCGGGCGGCACCTTCGGCAATCGGAACTTCATGGCGCATGCGCTGGTCATCGGATTCCCGGTTCTGGTGGCCGCCAGCCGGGTCGCCCTCGGTCCCGTGGCCCGATGGGGAGCGCTGGCGGGCCTCCTGGTCTCGGGAGGAGCCGTCCTTCTCAGCCGATCCCGGGCTGCCTGGCTTGCGTTTCTCGTGGCATCCATCATCCTCGGCATCGGGTTTCCTTGGATGCGGGGGCGGCGATCCCCCGGGGATCCCCGCACCACCGGTGCGCGCGCCGCGACCGGCGCGGTGGTGATGGGGGTCCTTCTGGCCCTGATCCTCCCCAACCGGTTGTCGTGGCGTTCGGACACGCCCTATCGGGACACCCTCGGTGCGCTCACTGATTATGGCAGCGGCTCGGGACGGGGGCGCCTTATTCAGTACCGGACCTCTCTCCGGCTCGTTCCGGACGATCCCCTCCTCGGAACCGGCGCCGGCAACTGGATGGTGCACTATCCGCTGGTAACCCGCCCTGGTGATCCCGGCTTCGCCGGGGCCGACCCGATTCCCACCAACCCGTGGCCCAGCAGCGACTGGGTGGCCTTGCTGGTGGAGCGCGGTGGGGTCGCGGTTCTCCTCCTGCTGCTGGCCGGCGCTGCCTTCCTGCGCGACACCGTGCGGGACGCTCGGCGGGGGAACGGCGTGCGCGCCGTCACCACACTCGCCGTCGTCGGAGCCACCGTCGTGGTGAGCCTCCTCGACGCGGTGTTGCAGACCGCGGTGCCTGCCCTCCTCGTTCCGCTCCTCCTCGGCGCCCTCGCGCCCGACGAGAGAACAGAGCGTCCTTCCCCGAGGACTCCGGCTCGCGAACGTGCCCTGGTGACGGGTCTCCTCCTGCTCGTGTTCCTGGGGATCCTGCGCACCGGGATGGAGTGGGCCGCCATCCGGCACGCGGGAGTCGACCGATCCACCCCGCGACTGGAACAGGCCCTGCGATTCGACCCCTGGAACTACCGGATCCGGGTGATGCTCGTGCAGCGAGGGTCCTGCACGCAACGAGAACGCCACCTCCGGGTCCTCGACAACCTCCTCCCCTGGCACCCCGTGGTGCGGTCCGCCCGGGCCCGGTGTCCCGGGTCCGGCGCTTGACACGTCCCCCCGGGGCGGAGTATCCCTCCCGCATGGCAGAGACGCGCCCCCGCTCGGTCCGGGACGACATCAAGCAGACGCGGCCCTTCGACTCGGTGGCCGAGGAGGCCACCGTGTCCCTCCTCCGCACGGCGGACGTGATGCGCCATCTGGTGGGACGGGCCGTGGAGCCCCATGGGATCACGGGCCAGCAGTACAACGTCCTCCGGATTCTGCGGGGTGCCGGGGCCGATGGCCTCCCCACGTTGGAGATTGGCGAGCGTCTGGTCGAACGCACCCCGGGCACCACCCGTCTGGTCGATCAGCTGGTCCGGCGGGGGCTGGTGCGGCGGATACGGGGAGACCGGGACCGGCGCGTGGTCCGGTGCTTCATCACGCCCTCGGGACTCGCCCTCCTGGCCACTCTCGACGACCTCGTGAGCACGGCCAACGGATCCTCGGTCGGTGGGCTCGCCCCGGAGGACCTGCGCACCCTGATCACCCTGCTCGACCGGGTTCGCGCGCGCGCCACCCCTGACTGAGCGCCGTGAAGAAATAGGGTGGGGGGTGGAAAGGCCCCACCCTGCCGATGCCCGGGGGTTCGAGACGGGGAGCGCGTCGTGGATACCGTCCACCCCTCTGCGTCCTCCGTGCCCCCTGTGGTTCACTCCGGGGTGAGGGGGGGATCACCACGGAGAACACGGAGGTCACAGAGGGTCTCCGCGTGATTCCCGCCGCTCCACGCCTCGCGCGCCGAGATTGCGATTCTGTTGTTGGTGGGTGGTGGGGCCACCTCATTGCCGATGCCACGGGTCCGAGACTGGGAGCGTGTCGTGGGAACCGTCAACCCTCTGCGTCCTCAGCGCCCTCTGTGGTTCAATCCGGGGTGGGGTGGGGATCACCACGGAGGACACGGAGGACACAGAGGGTCTCCGCGTGAGTTCCGTGGCTCCACGCTTTGTGCGCTGAGATGAGGATCTGTTTTTTGTGGGGGTGGCGGGGTCCCCATCCTGCCGATGCCCGGGGTCCGAGACGGGGAACGCGTCGTGGATACCGTCAACCCTCTGCGTCATGAGCGCCCTCTGTGGTTCAATCCGGGGTGAGGGGGGGGGATCACCATGGAGAACACGGAGGTCACAGAGGGTCTCCGCGTGATTCCCGCCGCTCCACGCCTCGCGCGCCGAGATCCGGATAGTGTAATGAGGGGTGGATGGGCCCCTCCCCCCCGGGAGCGGTCAGGGCGTTGCCGTGTCGACCGGGAGATCGTCGCGGCTGCCCCACTCGACCCACGATCCATCGTACACCGACACGTCGCCACTTCCGAGCAGTTCGAGCACCAGCGCCACCGCACAGGCCGTCACCCCCGACCCGCAGGAGGCGATCACCGGCCGCGTGGGATCGAGCCCGGCGTCGTTCACGATCTCTTCCAGCAGAGGGCGGGGCCACAGACGCCCACTCCCGGGATCGACCAGGCGGGCGTAATGGATCGACCGGCTCCCGGGAATGTGCCCGCTCCGCACCCCGGGCCTCGGTTCGGGCGCGGTCCCGGCAAACCGGTCGGGGCTTCGGGCATCGACCACCTGAGTTCGGCCATCGCCCAACGCATCCCGCACGTCGCGCCAGGTCCGGATCAGGCCGGGAACCGGGTCGGCCACGAAGGGCGCCGGGGGCCGGGACCTGAAGCTCTCCACTGTGAACGGGGGAATCACGTTGCGGAAGCGCC
>JBGSKF010000098.1:0-2970 GCA_041741375.1 Gemmatimonadales bacterium
CGGCGATCATCGCGGCGTTGTCGGCGTTGAGCCGGGGGCTTGCCACGGCCAGCGTGGTGGAGGACGGAAGCCGGTCCCGCATGCGGGCGGCGAGGGTCCTGTTGCACGCCACCCCGCCCCCGAGAACCACGCGGCCATGGCCCAGAGCCTCATCGGCGCGGGCGGTCTTCTCCACGAGCACGTCGAGCACCGCGTCCTGGAAGCTCCGGGCCAGGTCGGCGCGATCCCGTTCGAGGTCGGCCGAGGCGCGCACCGCCCGGAGCACCGCCGTCTTGAGGCCGCTGAAGGAGAAGCCGAACCAGGAGGCGGGGTCGTCGTCCCGGGATCCGGCCAGCATGGGACGGGGAAACCGGAACCGGTCCGGATTTCCGGTGGCGGCGAGCCGCTCGATGGCCGCTCCCGCCGGATAGTCGAGTCCGAGGAGGGTGCCGACCTTGTCGAAGGCCTCGCCGACGGCATCGTCGCGAGTGGCACCGAGCACCCGGTACCGGCCCCACTCCGGCACGTCGAGGAGGAGGGTGTGTCCTCCACTCACCAGCAGTGCCACGAAGGGGGGCCCGAGATCGGGATGCTCCAGCGTCGGCGCAAAGAGATGCCCCTCCATGTGGTGCACGCCGATCAGGGGAAGTCCGTGCCGCCAGGCGAGAGTCTTTCCGTACATCAGGCCGACCAGCAGGGCCCCGATCAGGCCTGGTCCCCGGGTCACGGCGATCCCCTGCAGGGTTTCCGCGGTGGTGCCGGCCTCGTCCAGGGCCTGCTGCACCACCGGGGCGATGGTGCGGATATGGGCTCGGCTCGCCAGTTCGGGAACCACGCCCCCGAACACCCGATGGATGTCCTGGGAAAGGATCACCAGGCTGCGCAGGTCGGGGTGTCCGCGGGCGTCGACGGCGATGACGGCCGCGGAGGTTTCGTCGCAGCTGGTCTCGATTCCCAGAACGAGGTCAGGCACCGGGAGAAGGGGGGAGGGGGGGGGGAGGGGAGCGCTCCTGGTCGGAGACGGTGGGCGGGGCCATGTCCCTCGGGTCGGCCCCGAGACGGGGTGCCGGGACCGATTCGCCGGCGAGGAGCTGCTCCACGATCCGCCGGTTGGCGGGGCTGTTCCAGGGGTGCTCTCCGATGATCTTCCGGATGATGACGCCGTTCCGATCGATCAGGAAACTTTCCGGGACTCCCGTGGTCTGGTACACCCGCTCGATCCTCCCGGTGGGGTCGTGGAGGAGGTCGAAGGTGAGACCGAGTTCCCGTCCGAAGGCCCGGACCGGGGCGGGGTTCCCGTCGTCGATGCTGACGGCGGCCACGCGGAACCCCTGGGGGGCGAGGTCGCGATAGAGGGCCTCGATGGCGGGCATCTCCGCCCGGCACGGAATGCACCAGGTGGCCCAGATGTTGATGAGGGTGACATGCCCCTCGTACCGGTCCCGCAGGGAGACACTGTCGCCCGTGGCGAGGTCCACGGCGGCGAAATCGGGGGCGCGGCGGCCCACTTCCACCCCTTCCATGGTGGCACCCGCGCGGGCCAGGGCCAGGGCGCCGACGCCGAGTCCCGCCGCGATCAGGCCCACCAGGAGCCACTGCTTGGTTTGAGATGCCATGTGACTACACCTGTGTGCTGCATGCACGGTAAAGGGTTCGCACCGCCTCCGCCGGGTCCTCTGCTCCGAACACGGCGGTGCCCGCGACAAAGGTGTCGGCGCCCGCAGTCCACGCCGATCCGATCGTCCCCGTGGTGATCCCGCCATCCACCTCGAGGAACGGGTCCACTCCCGCCCGGCGGGCCATCGCCCGGAGCCGCGCGATCTTGTCCGGGGTCCCCGGAAGAAACGTCTGCCCCCCGTATCCTGGATTGACGCTCATGACCAGGATCAGATCCACATCGCGCCATACCTCCTCGACCGCGGCGAGGGAGGTCGACGGGTTCAGGGCGAGTCCCGCCATCATCCCGCGGGTCCGGATCCGGTCGAGGTGCCGCTGGACATGGACGGTCGCCTCCGGGTGAAAGGTAAACACGCTGGCCCCCAGGTCGGCATACTCGTCGATGTAGCGCTCCGGGGCCGTCACCATCAGGTGCACATCGATGGGGAGAGCCGTGTGGCGCCGGAGGGCGCGGATCACGGGGGATCCGAAGGTGATGTCGGGGACGAATTGTCCGTCCATGACATCCACATGGATCCAGGCGGCACCTCCCGCCTCGGCGGCGGCCACCTGGTCGGCCAGACGGCCGAGATCGGCACTGAGCACGCTCGGTGCGATGCGCACTCCCGGCGGGCGGCTCATGGGCGGGCCACCACGAGGTTGACGGTGCCGTCCCGCGGGATCAAGGTGCCGGCTCCGGGGCTCTGGGAACGTATCACGACCGCGGTCTCCTCTCCCGTCAGGCGAGGTTGAATCGTCCCGACCCGGAGCCCCGCCGTCAGGAGCCGCTCGCGGGCCTCCCTCAGGGTGAGTCCGGTGAGGTGCGGGATCCGGATCGTGGCCGGTCCCCGGCTCACCACCAGGTCGACGGTGCTCCCCGCCGGGCGTCCGCTCCCGGCACCGGGACGGGTGGCCACGAGGACACCGGCCTCCGCCGGGGCGGCCACACTGTCGGTGGTCCCCTTCCGGAATCCGGCCGCCGTGAGGATCCGGACGGCCAGGTCCAGGTCATACCCGATCAGGTCGGGGACCGGAACCTGGGGAGGACCGGAACTCGCCACCACGCGAACGGTGCCCCCGCCCGGCATGCTGGTGCCGGGGGGAGGATCCTGCCAGAGAATGCGTCCCGGGGGCACCCCGGGGTCCGGCTCCTCCCCGTCGAGCCGCATCTCGAACCCGGCCGCTTCAAGAACACGTTGGGCTTCATCGACCGAGAGGCCGTGCACCTGTTCCACGAGTTCCGGAGCCGCTCCCCCCTTGACGGGGAAGAGGACCAGGGCCGCCACGAGCCCCACGAGGGCGGCACCGGCCACGACTCCGGAGGCCGCCATCCAC
>JBGSKF010000099.1:0-10508 GCA_041741375.1 Gemmatimonadales bacterium
ACGCTGGACCGGCCGCACGCGCGGCTGGATCCCGGTCGACACGGTGGCCCTCAATCCACCCAAGCAGGAATCAACCCACGCGGCCGTTCCCGAAGCGGCCGCATGAAGACTCATGCGACAACTACCTTGACATTTACCGAACGTGATCGCCGCCGCCTCTCCGGGAGAAGGCTTCCGACTCCATGCAAAGCGTACATCGTGCTTCCTGCTGGCCGCGATCCATTGCATGAAGGGAATCGAGCACGAAAAGCACGTCGCCGGGTCAGCAACCAGCAATACCGTTGTATCAGCTCTATTCGAGACATCGGAACCAAAGGACACCGTTCCCGACTCCGGCCACGAACAGCCCACAGAGCCGAGGATCACGATGGCCAGAAGGCTCCCCCGGACAGAATGGAAACCCTGGTCATTCGGTAGCAAGTGATAGTGGCTGTCCGGCTGAACCCCCACCGGGCAGCCACTACTCCCTTGTTATCCCTCAACAATCGCGTCGGGGAGGCGGTAGCACTCGCACTTGGATGCGGAGCATGGCGTTTCACAGAACCCATAGCTGTTCTTGTACCCGTACCCGCCGCCAGTCCACTGGGCCTCCGCAGTCTGCAACTCCACCGGCCCACCGCCGGCCAGGAGAACCCCGGCCGCAAGCGCTACCACGAAGTGCTTCTTCATTCTCTCTTCCTTCCGTCTGAAGGGTGGCGTGGCCCACAGCACCGTCGCATGATCTGAGAGCCGGGCTGGCACTCTCATGGACAGCAAGTGAAGCCCACACTACAAGGTGGGAGTTCCAGCTCCCGTCCGCAACTACAACTTGTTGTAGTTCCTTACACGACTGGAGCCACTTGGTCCTTGACACCAGCGTGCTCCTGACAGCAAGTTGCAACGTCCGAAGAACGTCAACTGGGGGGGGGGGGGGGGCGAGTCACCATGCAGCAACGAGGGGGAGGCCATGGAGGGGAACCGGCACTTCAGAGAGAGAGAGAGAGAGAGAGTAGAGACCCTGGCTTGTGGCTCCCTCGCCGCCGCCAGTGTGAGGTACTCCGGTTGCTGGACCGCGGACTTACCCGGACGGAGGTGGCGGACGCACTCTGTCTGTCGGGACCATCCAGTGTTGATTGGCATCTCCGAGTCCTCCGCAAAACATCTGGGGGCTCTGACCGCTCCCCATCTCATCCGTGTGGCGAGGTCGCGGGGCTGGCTGTGACAAATGTAGTGGACATCCGCCCAGGCAGCGCCGGAGGATCTGAACCGGAGGATCCTGGTACGGTTGCACGAGGAGGGAATCGCGGCGCCATCCTACACAACGCTTGGCGGCCGCTATGCACTCCGGGTGTGCATCACGAACCACCGGAGCACGACCGCGGACCGGACCTGCGGGTGGAGGCGGTAGCACGGATCGGAGGAGCGCTCGTGCCTGAGGGAATTCCGCGGGTTCAGGAAGAGGCTTTTTGGTCTTTCGGGACCGGGGGATCCCGGTCCAGTTCCACGATGGGGTTGAGTTGTACCTGGCCACGGAAGAGGGAGCCCGGAGTCACCTCCACATGGGCCCAGGGCCCGTCCCCGAGTTTCTCCTCGGTCCGGGCGTCGAGAACCACTGTCTCCACGGAGCAGACTCCGGGCGGGAGATTGAACTGCAGGTCGAACCGGATCGCGAATCGTCCCGCTCCGCCGAGGTGGAGCCCCTGCCGATGAGTCCAGATCGTCGACACCACCTGCCCGGTTTCCAATCGCCGGACCTTCAAACCGAAACCGAAGTCGCGTCGTTCCACCGCACCCTCCTGCACCCCGCGGAGTGTCAGGACACGGCGAGCACCGCTGCGCACCGTCGTCTCGTCCAGGGTGAGTTCGTCGAGATGAAGCCCGGGGATCGTGTGGGCGCTCGCCTGCACGGCCTCGCGTTCGCCCGCCACGTAGGCCCGGATGCACTCCGAGGGTGACCCCGCACAAACCACCGCTCCCCGCCGCAGGAGGATCGCGTGGGTGCTGAGGGTGGCGATGCGTTCGAGCTGGTGGCTGACGACCGCAACGGGGATCCCGCTTCGCGCCAACTCCTGCATCCGGGCGAACGCGCGTTCCTGGAAGGCGAGGTCCCCCACCGAGAGCACCTCGTCGATGATCAGGACATCGGGATCGAGGTGTACGGCAATCGCAAAGCCCAGGCGGGCGTTCATCCCGCTCGAGTACCGCTTGACAGGGGTATCGATGAAGTCCTCGATCCCTGCGAAGCCCACGATGTCATCGAACGACCGCCGGATGGCCGCGGTGGGCATCCCCATGATGGCCCCCTGCAGGTGGACGTTCTCCCGGCCGGTGAGGTCGGGATGGAATCCGGCGGCGAGTTCGATCAGCGCCCCGATCCGGCCCCGAACGACACAGCGGCCCAGCGTGGGCCGGAGCACCCGGGTGATGAGCTTGAGGAGAGTGGACTTGCCGGCGCCGTTGTGGCCAATGATGCCGAGGGCCTGTCCCGGCCCGATGGTCAGAGACACGTCACGCAGAGCCCAGAAGTCCCGCGCGTGGAGTTCCATCGGATCCCGCCGTGCCCCCACCGCCCTGCGTGCCAGACTGGGCAGGAGATCCCGCAGTGAGTCGTGTCGCTCGCCCTTCCGGAACTTCTTCCAAAGCCCCTCGACCACGATGCCCGCCCCGGGCTTCCCCGTCATCACACCCACTCCGCGAACAGGGTCTGCAGCCGGCGGAACAGGGTAAGACTCAGGACGAGACCGAAAGCGCCGACAGTGCCGCTCCAGACCAGGTACCAGGGCGACCAGATCTCCACGAGACGCGCGCCTTCCGTGACATGGAGCGGCTGCAGAAGGTTGTGACCCTGGACCACCGCGAGCCGGAGACCCTCGAGCACGGGGGCGAGCGGGTTCAGCATGACCACCGGAGCGTAGCGGGGGCCGGCCATGGCGGCATCGAACACCACCGGAGTGAAGAAGATCCCAAAGGTGAGCAGCACCTGCACGATGTACTTCACATCGCGAAAGAACAGGTTACCGCAAGCGAGGAGGAGACCAAGGGCCACGGTCAGGACAAAGAGCAACCCGGCCAACGGGGCGATCCAGAGGAGCCCCCATCCCACCCCCACTCCGAGAAGAGGCAACACAATCAGCAGGGCAACCGCGCCGATGAGCGTGTCAAAGCCCTGGGCCAGCACCGCCGCGAGTGGCAGTACCTCGCGCGGGAAGAACACCTTCGACACCAGGGAGGCGTTTCCAATCAGGCTGGTGTTGGCAAATCCCACGGCTCCGACGAAGAACGCCCAGGCCACCGCCTTGACCGCGACCCCGGCCAGGCCGGCTCCCACCAGCGGTTGACCCGAGGCCTGCGCGATGATGCCGCGCACGATGAGTCCGGCCAGAACCACGAGGACCGGCATGAAGAGCGCCCAGCCAAAGCCCATGATTGCCTGCTTGTACCGGAGCCGGATGTCGCGCATGGTGAGCTGGTACAGTAACTCACGATAGGTCCAGATCTCACGGATCCCCTCCCGGACGTCCCCTGGAACCGTGTGCCGCTCCCGGTACTCGACAGGATGGATCGATGACATCATCCGGCGACCCAGGTCGAACGGGGTCGGAAGAGTGGACAATGGGGTGATCTCGCAGCCTCGGCCATCACGGGGTCACGTGAGCTCTCGGACCTCATCGACGCGGGAAAACCCGGGCATAGAGCGCGCGAATCCCCGATCCGAGGAGCGGGAGATCCGCCATCCGTGTGGCCAGCCCCACGGCTCGATCGCGGCGCCAGACGGCGTGGCGTTCCCGAGCCGCCTGCCGACCCGGGCCTCGGGCGCAGCCCGGCGCATGGCAAGCCCGAACCCGGCGGCAAAGAGCATCAGGGGAAGGAGGTTGTCGTTCGCGGCGGCCGAGAAGAGATTCGGGGGGATGATCGCGTCCACCCACTCGAGTCCCCCCGACGACGGCACCATCGTCCCGGCCGAGGACGCGACGGCACCAAGCGAGGCTTGGCCGAAGAAGGGATGCGTCAGCAGCACGCTGGCCATCACCACCGTCACTCCGGCCGTCAGGACGAGGAGACCGAGAAAAACGACGGGGATCAACACGCCGAACGGGCGTGTGGCCGCTCGATCGGCGTGGCCACCACTGGTCATCGCCAGGTAGAGTTGGGCCACCACGAGCGGCACCACGAGCAAGCGGAGACCATTGGTCCAGGCACGGACCACGGTGCCCGCCGTCGCGAGCAACAGATCCGTCCCCTGCCCTCCTCCCTCTCCGACAACAAGGGTGCCGGCGAGCATCCCAACGGCCAACCCCGCAAGGGAAAGGACCGTCAGCTTCCCCATGCTCACGCCGAAGAGCCTGCCTGCGGGCCGAGTGTCGCTCATGGACCCTGTCGCTCTTGATGAAGAGATCCCGATACGGGAGTATGTTGTGTAATCCGCAAGACTCTTGCCACCAGCGAGTGAGTCATAGGCGTTCTCCATCATCCCCACGCTGCCGGGGGGCCCCACCCTGTCCAGATCGGGACCCCAGCGCTCAAACCCCTTGCCCCCATAAGAGGTTGCCTCCACCCACGTGCCGGGAAACCAGAGACCATGAGCATCCTTCAGCAACCGCACCTAAACATCATGAGCACCTGATGCCCTCGGGAACAATGTTGCGTCCTCACAACAGAACGCGCTAGATCCACCGTGCGTGGGACCTGAATTCGACCTCCCCACCGACCCATCCACAGCGCCCCGATCGGGCATGACCCGGATGTCGGACTATTCTCCTCAGGAATCCTGGGATCGCCACCCTTCCGCGAGCGCCCGCAGATCCGGAGTCCGAGTGACCACCACACCCCGGGACCACCCCACCGGGGAAGTGAGTGACTGTCCCCGGACATGGTTGTTCGCGGGCTGACAAACACTCTCTCCCAGCAGATCCATTTCGCGCATCCTCTCGTTCTCCCCATGAACACGCGTCAGACGGTGCCACTTCCGGGACCGACACGACGCGTGGACGATTCACGGAGGACAGACATGCAGATGCATCGGATACTTCTCGGGCTCGGACTCGTGGCGTTCGCGGCGGCACCGGCCACGGCACAGAGCGATCGCAACTGGATCTTCATGGCTCGGGGCGGCGGGTTCACGGCCCTGGAGGATTTCCGGGAAAACGCCCCCACCATCGAGACCAAGACCGGTTTCACCGTGGGCGCGGGCGTGGGATACCAGTTGTCCAAGAACTTCGTCGTGCGGGTGGATGGGGACTACGCCCGCGATGAGCTCGAGGTGAACGGCGTGGACACGGGCGACAAGATGAACCGCTACTTCTACGGCGCTGCCCTCCAGTTGCAGCTTCCACTCAACGGATGGACCCCGTACGTGCTGGGCGGGGGCGGCGGCGTGACCCTCGACCAGCCGGGTGGGGAGTCGAAGACCAAGGGTCAGGGGACCTTCGGGGCCGGCGTCAAGCTCGATCTGGGTGACTCCCCCTGGGGCGTCTTCGTGGAGGGCCGCGGATACGTGTACAAGGCCAAGAGCTTCTCTGATGGGCCTCTCGCGGGGGTCAACAAGACCCAGTTTGACCTGGGGTGGACCGCCGGGCTGAGCTTCTCCCTGTAACATCCCGCGCTCCTGGTCGGTGGGCCCCCGCCCGCCGACCGCGACCCCGTGGCATCCGGATGTCCGTGGCGGCAGGTCTGTCACGATCCATCGGGTGACACGGGGTCGCCACATTCTGAAATTCGAAGTTCGAAGTTTGAAGGAGCAACGGATCCCGCGTGCGCGGGAATGACGGGCAGTGGGCGGCGAACGAGCATCTGGGGATCCCGTGCTTGTGAAATCTTTCACAAGGCCGCAGCCAGGAGAGCAAGCGTCCCGGAGCGAGTGACAACGGGCGGACGGACGGGCCGCCGTGACCCCCTTGCTTGCTCTTACCGGCGTGAGGAGTAGATTGCGACCATCCCCCGGACCCAAGTGCGACGGTCCGCCCGGGACGGGCATCTTGTGTGAAGATCGGCGTCTCGTTCGTCAGCATTACCATCGGTTCCCTCTCTTCAGCTGCGGAGTGCGTGTGCGGCGTCTCGGGCTTCTGTTCCTGATCGGTGTCACCGTCCCCCTCTCCCTTTCCGCCCAGCAACGGCCCCTGACTCTGGCCGAGGCGATTGCCATGGCCGCCCGGGTCAACCCCGCCGTGGTTGGGGCGCACGGGGGGGTCCGCACCGCGGGCGCGGGAGTCCTGGCCGCCAAGGGGGCCTTTCTTCCTGATCTCTCCGCAAACGCGAGCGGGTCGCGAACGATCAGCGATGGGTCCTCCTTCGTGGATCCCGCGACCGGGGAAACCATCTCCGGCGGTTCCACCAGCCAGAGCGTCTCGTTCGGGGCCTCGTCCAGAATCGATCTCTTCACCGGCTTCCGGCGCACCGCCGACCTCGGGGCCGCCAACGCCACCCGGGATGTCAACGAGGCCACGCTCTCGGTGGAGGAGGCCGCCTCGGCACTGGCGACCAGCCGCCAGTTCTACGATGTCCTGGCCCAGGGGGCCCTCATCGGGGTTCGGGAGGCGAGCATCCAGCGGGAGGAGCAGAAGCTGCTCATCGCCATAGCCAAGCTGAGTACCCGGTCCACCACCATCTCCGATTCCCTGGACGCCGTGGTCTCCCTGGCCAACGCCCGTTTGCAACTCCTGACCCAGCAGGACCAGCTCGCCACAGCCGAAGCCAATCTCGGGCGGCTGGTGGGTCGCGATGGCCGGGTGCAGGCGGCGGATGACTCCTCCCTCTATCGGTTCGACTTCCCCTTGGACTCGGCGGCGCTCCTGAGCGAGGCGGCCACCTCGGCCCCGGAGGTGGCGCGTGCCGAGGCCCAGGCCCGGACCACCCGAGCCCAATTGTCCGCGTCAAAGAGCACGTACTGGCCCAGTCTCTCCCTTACCGCGAACACCTCCTTCTCTGGCAGCCAGCAGAGAAACTACGACCTCTTCAACCAACGGAGTCTGTCGCTCGGGCTGACCTGGCCTCTCTTCAATCGATTCTCCCGCGAGCAGCAGGTGGTGCAGCGCAAGGTGGAGTTGGAGACCAACCTGGCCCGGACCGAGGACACCCGGCGGAATGTGCTGGCCCGGATGGCGAGCCAGCTCTCCGCGCTGCGGACCGCCCGGGAGCGGATCGACGTGACCCAAATCGGCGTGGAGGCGGCACGCGCCAACGTGCAGGTGCAGCAGGAACGCTACCGCCTCGGATCGATTTCGATCCTGGATCTTGGTCAGGTGCAGGACCGCCTCGACCAGGCGGAAGAAGCCGCCGTGAATGCCCGTTTTGACTTCCTTCGTGCCAAGGCCGAGATCGAGGCGATCCTCGGCCGGCCGCTCCAACCGTGAGAGCCCCCATGATCCGTGTGTCCGGTCGTCCAACGTTGCCGTTCTGCCTGGTGGTGCTGGGATCCCTGGTCGGCGCCTGTGCCACCGGCTCCGCCGACGGCGAGGGCTCGGCCGACTCCACGGCCACGGGGGAGGCCCCGAGTGCCCTCTCCCTTCCGGTGGTAGGCGAACCGGTGCGGAAGGGGGATCTCATCCTCAGCGTGAACACCACGGGCCAGATCCGGTCCGAGGCGAGCGCCCTGCTCAAGACGGAAGTCGTCGGGATGGTGGAGGAGGTCCTGGTCTCCCCCGGCGACCGGGTACGGAAGGGGCAACCGCTGGTGCGACTCGACCGCCAGCTCCTCGACATCGCGGTGCAGGAAAAGGAGGCGGCGCTCGACAAGGCCCGCCTCGATCTTCTCGACGCGACCGTCCCCGACTCGATCGTGACCGGCAAGCCGGTGACCGGTGAGCGGCTGCGCAACGCGCAGATCCGGTCCGGCATCGGCGCGGCCGAGGTGGCTCTGCAGAAGGCGAAATTGGAGAGGGAGCGGGCGGTCATCACGGCGCCCTTCGACGGCGTGATGGACCAGGTGCTGGTATCGGTCGGGGAGAGGCTCAGCAGCGGGCAGGACATCGGCCGCGTGGTGGACCTGACCAACCTGCGGATCGAGGCGGCGGTACTGGAGCACGACCTCCCCTCCATTTCGGTCGGGGGGGATGCCGTGATCACGACCGCCGCGGCCCCCGGCGCTCCGGTCCGTGGACGGGTCGCGGCGGTGCTCCCCCTGGTGGACAGCGCCACCCGCGCGGGGCGGGCGCTCATTCTGGTCCGGGGCAACGGGGTCCTCCGGCCGGGGATGTACGCCGACATCCGGCTCGAGGCCAATCGCCTCCCCAACCGGATCGTGGTGCCGGCCCGGGCCGTGATCGAGCGGGATGGCCGGCCCCTGGTGTTCGTGGTGCGGGACGGCCGGGCCCAGTGGACCTACATCTTCCCCGGCCGGAGCAACGGGACGGAAACCGAGGTGCTCCCCGACAGTTCCACCGGCCAGATCCCACTCAGCCCCGGCGACATCGTTCTTGTGGAAGGTCACCTCACCCTGACGCACGACGCACCGGTCCGCCTGCTGGCCCGGGACGAGCGGCAGCAGACCCCATGACCGAGTCCCCCACCCGACTCCGGAGCGTGGCTCCATGTCGCTGAGCTCGTCCGCCCTCCGCCGGCCGGTCACCACGGTGGCGGCGGTCATCGCCTTCGTGCTGCTGGGCAGCGTGTCGCTGACCCGGCTCCCGGTGTCGCTCCTTCCCGACATCACCCTTCCGGTGCTGACGGTCCGCACCACCTATCCCGGTGCTGCCGCCACGGAAGTGTCCCGTCTCGTGGCGGAACCGGTCGAACAGGCGGTGGCCGCGACACCCGGTCTGGTCGAGGTGCGCTCGGTGAGCCGGAGCGGCGAGGCCACCACCACGCTGCGCTTCGGGTGGGGCGCCGACATGCCCAGGACGATCCTGCTGGTGCGGGAACGGCTGGACAACGTCCGCGACCGCCTCCCCGAAAGCGCCGAGCGGCCCATCCTCCTCACCAGCGACCCCGGCGAGCGGCCCATAGCGGTCCTCGGGCTCACCAGCCCCGGGGATCTCCGGTCGATCGCCCGCACGGCGGAGGATGTGCACGCCCGGCGGCTGGAGCAGATCAGCGGCGTGGCGAGCGTGGCGGTGGTGGGAGCCCCCGAGGACGAAATCCGGGTGGATGTAAACCCTGAACGGGCGCGGGCGCTGGGGATCACCCCGAATCAGGTGGCCGACGCGATCGAGGCCGCCAATGTGGCCGCCCCCGGGGGGACGATCCGCCGGGGACAGTTCCGCTACTCGATGCGCGCCCTGACCGAGTTCCAGACCCTCGACGAGGTGCTTGACACACCGGTGGGTCCGGAGCAGTCGGGGATCAAGCTCCGGGACGTGGCCGCCGTGTCCCTGCAAACGGCGGAGACGGTGACCGCCACCCGCCTCGATGGCGCACCGGCGGTGGGGCTCGTGGTGTACAAGGACGCCGGCTCCAACACGGTGGCGGTGACGCGCGGAATCTACCGGACCATCGAGGAGCTGGCGGCGGAATTCCCCGAGGTCACCGTGCAGGTCGTGGCGGCCCAGGCGGAGTTCGTCACCAGCGCCCTGTCCAACCTGGCCCAGGAGATCATCGTCGGCGGGCTGCTGTCGCTGCTCTCGATTCTCCTCTTCATGCAGCATGGGCGGTCGGCGCTGGCCATCGGGCTCATTGTCCCCCTCTCGGTCCTGATCGCGCTGGTGATGCTGCAGGTCCTCAACGTCACCATCAACATTCTCTCCCTGGGCGGATTGGCGCTCGGCGTCGGCCTGCTGGTGGACAACGCGATCGTGGTGGCCGAGGCCACGGGGCGGCTGCGGGAAGAGGGCGTGCCCCCGCTGGAGGCGGCCCGTCGCGCCGCCGAGGAGGTGTCGGGCCCGCTCATCGCCGGCACGCTCACCACGCTGCTCGTGTTCGGACCGATCGTGTTCGTGCAGGGTCTCGGCGCGGCGCTCTTCCGGGATCTCTCTCTGAGCGTCGTGACCTCCCTCACCGCCTCCCTGGTGCTGGCGCTCACCCTCATGCCGGTGCTGATGGTCGGAGGCGCCGGGTCTATCTCCCCCTCCACCGGTTCCCCCGGCCCCCTGGCGGGGCCGATGGCGCGCCTCCGCGCATTCGGGAACCGGATGGGGGACCGGTACGAGTCAGGCATGGACTGGTCGCTCCATCACGCCCCGCGGGTTCTTCTGGTGGGGCTCATCATCTCCATCATCACCGTCTGGCTCACACTGGAACTCCCCCGGGAGATTCTGCCAAGCGTGGAGGAGAGGATTGCCGTGGCGGAGCTCCGGCTCCCGGTGGGTACTGCCCTGGAGGAGACCACCCGCCAGGCGGCCCGGCTGGAAACCGCGGCGAGGGATCTCGGGAGCCGGGGAGTCTACACCCGGGCCGGCCTCGCCACCGACGAGGAGATCCTGGCCGGTGCCGACCCCGGCACCTCCGCCACGGCACAGCTCCTGATCCCGGTTCCCGAGGGTCAATCGGCCGCGGCGTTCGCGGCTCGCCTGCGGACCATGGTGCCCGACCTGGCCGCCGGGGCCCTGGCCATCGACCTCGCGGGGCAGTCGGAGTTCGGATCGTTGATCGGCCGGGAG
>JBGSKF010000100.1:0-2580 GCA_041741375.1 Gemmatimonadales bacterium
CGCGGAGTTGCGGAGTGGCTCGAAAGATCTTTGCACCACATTGGGTATCGTACACCGGTATGCGAAGCAGGTTGCTCGCCACGGTCGCGAACACCCGTCCCATATAATGCCTGGGCGCATGGCGCTCTATCCTCCGGCCCAGGCCTCGGAAACGACTTCCGATCACCCACTCGAGGCAAGGACGGCGATCAAACACTTCCAGCATGTCCTCCACCGCCTCGAGTGGGGTGGCGAGATCTGCGTCCCAGAACCCGAGGAAGTCCGGACTGGCGTCCAATGCGCTGAGCAATCCCAAGCGGACCGCCTCGGCCTTCCCGGAATTCCGTGTAAGGGACTGGAAGGACATTTGTCCTGGGATCTTCTCCGCCAGGCCGGCAAGAACAGCAGATGTGTCATCCGTGCTTCCGTCATTGACGAAGTGCAAGTGCACGTGTGAATGAGTAGAAGCAAATGAGGAAAACGCTTCAGATTGGAGGCGGTCAGCTTCATTGAAGCATGGAATGACGATCCTCACTTTGTCGGGTCGGGTCACTTCTTGGCACCATCCCCACTACCACCGGGCATGATTGCCACCCACATGATGGTCCTCATTTCTCGACCTTTGTGAAGGGCCCGTAGTCGGTCCATCGGCACAACCGTTCCGCGCCAATCGCATGTCCTAGTTCCCGGTACCTCGGTGCTACCGCATCCTAGCGGGGCCACGCGCCAAGCGGGCCTCGCTGATCGCCGTCAGGTCATGGGCCAGATACATCGACCGGAGCCACCACGCCTCTGGGAACGGACGCCCACCAAGACCGCGCCATGGATCGATCACGATGTCCCGATGTCCGGTGGTCTCCGGCTCCAGCCGGCATCCCCCCGCCGGAATCGAATCCGTACACATTGACGCGGACCCCGGTCTCCCTCTCGACGGCCACCGCATGCGATTCGAGCACGAGGAGTCCGTAGCCTTCGGCCACGCCGAACTCGATCACGCTGATGGCGTCTCCCCCCTCGCGGAGGGCTTGGTAAGCGGCATACAGCACGCCGTGGTGATACTGCGGGCGGTCGCAGGCGTCCCACCGGGCCCGCGCGCGTGTCCACCGGGTCCAGCGCAGCAGCGCTTTGGGAAGCATACGAAACGGGGGCTCAGCGAGCAGTCGTTCGATCATTCGTCTGAGCCTCGGCCTGGATCAGGAGCTAAAGCGCCTCCCGCGCTCCGTGGAACCCTCGGCTGAGGATCCCCGCGCCCGAGAGGTGGGTGGCCCCGGCATCGCCAGGGAAGTTTGTGCCGCTGACTTGGACTGGGCAAGAGACGTGCCCTGGCTTCCTGAAGGGCAAGCCAGGGGACCGATGGAGTGCACTTCAGGGCCACCGACCCATTACGGCATCAGATGGCGGTGGGTACCATCCCGCCCTCACCGCACACTGGCATACCAGTGCCCGGTGTCAAAGTATTGGTCTCCGGACGAATTGGCGAACCCGCCGATCGGGTTCAACTCGCTGTACATGAACGCAACCCAGATGTTGTCCCACCGGGGGTTGTCGCCCACGTTGGCATAGTTCACGTTGTTCAAGGTCCACCAGAGTTGACCATTGATCCAGACCTTCAATACGCTTGCCCCTGGACCGTTGGTCGCATCGAACAGGAACTCCCCATCATACACCTGCCCCGCGAAAAGCGTCCCGTTACCATGAGGCATCTCCTGTTGTTTGCTGCTTAGGGCACCTCCGATCTGCTGGAGCCAGGAGAATCCGAATTGGCCTGCAGGGCGGTTACCCCTTTCGAACATCACGAAGCTATTTGATACCGACCCGGACAGCAACCCAGCCATCCTCGGGCTGAACCACTTGATCTTGCCACCAACATCAGATCGGAAGTTGGGGCTGAACCGGAATCGCACTCGCGTGTACAGCACCTTGGGGCTACCTGGGAACGGCCCGGCACCGGCGGAATAGGTCCAGTCCGAAGCGCCGAGCTGAGGCTTGGTAGCCGGCGTAGTGCCCCGATAGACCTGGTCCCCGTTGGAGTCGGTGACATACGTCACCCGTCCCGCCCCACCGGGAGTCCAGTCCCGAAAGCCGTACTGGTTGGCACTGAAGGTCAGGGGATCCGACATCGGGTTGTCGAACACCGGTGTCATCCCCGCCGGCTGGTTCGGCCCCGGGCCCGCACTTCCGATCTGCCCTTGAGGTGGCGGCGGCGCGGAACTCGTGATCGTCACCGTCGAGGTGTCGGCCTTGCCGCTGGAGAGGTGCCGGGCGATCACCTGCGCCGAGCCGGCGTTGGAGGACGCGGTGTAGCGTCCGTTCTGGTCCACCAACCCGATGCCCACCACGCTCCAGGAGAGCGACGGCACGGTACTGCTTCCGTCGGACCAGGTGGCGTTCACGGTGAACTGCTGGGTGGCGTTGGCGCCGAGGGACACCGACCCCGGTGCAATGGCGAGTGAGGTGAGGACGGGCTGCGACGCGCTCGGCGAGGTCAGCGTGACCACCGAGGTGTCGGCCTTGCCGCACCCGTTGCACGAGGCGATGACGGAGAAGAGACCAGCCACCTGGCCGGCCGTGAAAAGCCCACTCGAAATCATTGTCCCTCCG
>JBGSKF010000101.1:0-4427 GCA_041741375.1 Gemmatimonadales bacterium
TCTGGAACTGCTGTAGTCGCGCGACTCCCCGAGAGCCCGACCGGTGAATCTGTCGGGGAAGCCGGATGCGGGAAACCCGCCCGTCCGGTTTGACGAGGGGCGCCAGGGCAACCTGGCGCCTACTCTACCGTCTTCGCGTGAGATCACACTTGGGGCCCGGGGCACTCGGCGATGACGGTGTGAAGGCCCGCCATCCGCTCCCGGAGCCGGCCATGCCGCGGGGGACTCGGGCGACGCATGCGTCGCCCCTACGAGATCGCGATGACGGCTCCGGACCGGGTTCTTGCGCAAACCCGACCGGTACCGTAGCATTTGTCAACAGACTTACACATTGATGGCCTGGTGGCTCGCCAGATTCCTTCACGACGAGGGTGACGATGCGTTGGACTCCGAAGGTCACGGGACTTGTTGGGGCTGGACTTCTGGGCCTGAGCGTGCCTCTCGTGGTGACCGGGTTCCGGAGAGCGGGCTCTCCCCCCGGTGGCCCAGAATGACAACCTGCGCGCCGCCGGCACGGTCCGGGAGAGCGCGACCGTGATTGCCCTGGAAGTCGTCGAGGGGGAGTGGGAGCCGGCCGGGCCGAAGGGAGGAAAGGAACGGATCCTCGCCTTCCAGGAGGTGGGACGAGGTCCGGAGATCCCCGGCCCGATGATCCGGGTGGCGGAGGGTGCCTCGCTCCGGGTGACCGTCACCAACACCCTCGACACCACGATCGTGGTGCATGGTCTCTCCGGGCGACGCCAGGCGATGCTCGACACCCTGGTCCTCTCCCCGGGGCAGACCGGCGCTGCCGCATTCACCGCCGATGTCGAGGGGACCTACTACTACTGGGGCGGATTCCCCGGCAACAGCGTCGCCACGCGCCATTACGAGGACAGCCAGCTCCACGGCGCCTTCATCGTGGATCCGGCGGGAACCACAGGGACTCCACAGGACCGGATTCTGGTGGCCAGCTTCTGGGTTCAGACTCGAGATTCGCTTGGGGAACCGAACCTCGACCACGAGCTCTTCACCATCAACGGCCGTCCCTGGCCCCGAACCGAGCGGTTCGAGTATACGGTGGGTGACTCGGTTCACTGGCGGATCATCAACACGAGTGCGGAACCTCACCCGTTCCATCTCCACGGCTTCTACTTCCGGCTGGATGCTTTGGGTGACATGGCCCGCGACACCGTCTACTGGGAATCCCAGCGCACCATGGCGGTGACCCAACGTCTGATCCCCGGGGCCACGATGCGGATGAGTTTCTCCCCCGACCGGCCCGGCGGGTGGGTTTTCCATTGTCACCTCAACTGGCATGTGTCCCCGAATGCCGGCATCGGTCCGGAGTTGCGTCCCACGAAGGAACAACGGGAGCACGAACTTTTCATGGGCCATCTCGACCATCCCGACGATCATGTCGAGCGGGGGATGGGAGGGCTCATGATGGCGATGCAGGTCCGGCCCGCTCCGGGGTGGACCCCGCCCGCCGAGAGCGCCCGGCGCCAGCTTCACCTCTACATCCAGTCCGATTCGACCCCGACCGACTCTCTCCGGCGTTACGGGTACGTGCTCCAGGAGGGCGCCGCTCCCCCCTCGGCCGACTCGGTTCAGTCCCCCGGGGCCACGATCGTGCTGCGACGCGGGGAGCCGACCAGCATCCTGGTGCACAACAACACTCCCCAGCCCACCTCGGTCCACTGGCATGGACTCGAAATCGAGAGCCCCTTCGACGGCGTGGTCGGTGTGGGGGGATACGCCACGTCCCCCGCGCCGGCGATCCGGTCGGGGGGGACGTTCGAGGTGCGGGTGACCCCGCCCCGGAGCGGGAGCTTCATGAACCACACCCACATCAACGACCTGATCCAGCAGAGCCGGGGCCTCTGGGGTGCACTGCTCGTGCTGGAGCCCGGGGAATCGTGGGATCCCGCGCACGACTTCGTTTTTCAGATCGGGGAGGGCGCGGACTTTGCTCCCATCCTGAATGGGCGAACCGAGCACCCGGTGCAGGAACTCCAGGCGGGCATGGACTACCGGTTCCGCCTGATGAACATCTCGATGGGGGGCCCCAATCTCGAGTTCTGGCTCGTTGGTGGAGGGGTTCCGATGCGGTGGATCCCTCTCGCACGGGATGGATACGATCTCCCGCGGTGGCAACGGACACTCGGCGAAGCCCGGATGACCGTCAGCATCGGGGAGACCCGCGACATGCAGGTTCGATTCCCCCGCCCCGGGTCCTACTCCCTGGAGGTGCGCCGAGGGAACGGATCCCTGCTGACCAGCCAGCCGATCGTGGTGACCGCGTCCGGGGGCTGATCCGAGGAGTGAGGGACGAGGAGTGAGGAGTGAGAAGGGAGGAGGACCCTTGTCGTCCGGGCACCAGGCCGCCATCATGATCTCTGGGGACGTTTTCCTGTCCGCTGACCGCGTGTCGAGGGATCCTGATGGGGACAACTGCGTGCTGGCTCTCGCCGAGCCGGCGACGGGCATTCCCGCTCCTCGTTGCCTTCCTCCTGGCTTGTGGCGGCGGGGACGGGTCGTCTGCTCCGCCCGGACCAACCGACCCGGTACCCGTCCCGGCCACCCGCGGCTACCGGATGGGCTTCTCGGCCTTCCCGCCGCGACCGGCGCTGGAGGAGGGGATCCGCTCCCTGGAGGCGTGGGCTCCCCGAGCGGACGCGGCCATCATCCAGCAATCGATCCCCTGGACTCCGCTCCTGGCCGGGGCTGACAGCGACAGCCTCGCCGACGCTCTGCTCAGCGGTCTGGTGACATTCTATCGGGATCGTGCCCTCACCCTGGTCCTTGTGCTGGATCCGACTGACGGACTCTCCCGCGGAGAGGAGGCGCCCGACCTGCGCACCGCCGGCCGCAGCGTCGTGGAGCCCGAGGTGCAGGAGGCCTATCGCCGGTTTGGTCGTTCCGTCGCCTCGCGGTTCCGCCCCGATCACTTCGGTCTGGCCGCCGAAACCAATCTCATCCGGGCCCTGGCGCCGGCACCCGTGTACCAGGCCGTGGTGCGGATGGCGGGGGATCTCGCCCGGGAGGTGGAGCCACTCCTCGGTCCCGGGACCACGCGCTTCGTCAGTGTGCAGGTCGAAACCGCCTGGGGACGTCTCGCCGGAGACGGCACCTTTCGGGGGGTGGACACCGACCTGGCGGATTTTCCGTTCATCACCGCCCTGGGTCTGTCTGCCTATCCGTTTTTTGTATGGCCCGCACCCGAGGCGCTGCCGCCGGATTACTTCGCCCGCCTGCCCGGGGGGCGCCCGCTGCCGCTGCTGCTGGTGGAAGGGGGATGGAGCAATGCTCCGGTGGTCGGCATTTCCTCCTCACCGGACCAGCAGGCCCGGTACCTCCGGCGGTGGGCGCAGTTGCTCGATCGCGCCGGGGTTGTGGTCGCGGCCCAGTTGAACTTCACTGACATCGACCTCCCCGCCTTCGGGGAGGACCCCGCCACCAGCCTCGCGTTGCCCTTCTCGCGGCTCGGCCTGGTGGACCCCGACCTCCAACCGTACCCCGCCCTGGCCGTCTGGGACAGTCTCTTCGCCCTGCCGCGACGGCCCTGATGACGGGCGCCGCACCACGCGTTTCCCGAGGGATGAGAGCCCTCCCTCTCCGGGAACTTTCCCCCCGGGGTGGCGCGTATGCCGTCCAACACGAACCAAGGACGCGCAATGGGCACCCCCTGGACAGTGGAGCAATGGGCCGACCGGGAGGCTCGGGTGCGCACCCGCGCCCTCCGCGCCAGCTCCGAGGCGGGGGGGCGCCGGGTGCTGGTCCACCATGGCCGGGCGATCCTGAAGCGCTACTCCACCAGCTTTTTTCTCGTGACCCGATTCCTGCCCGCCGCCACCCGGGCCCGGGTGAACCTGATCTACGCCGCGGTGAGGTACCCCGACGAAATCACCGACACCTTCCCACTGGTCGCCGAGCAACGGTTGGCTCGCCTGGCCGCGTGGCGGGCGGAGTATGAACGGGGGCTCGCCTGCGCCGGGATCCGCGCGGCGCTCGACTCCGGGGTCCCCCCGATTCTCGCGGGGTTCTGCCAGGTGGTGCGGGAGACGGGGATTCCTCCCGAGCTCTATCACGCATTCCTCGATGCGATGGTGGCGGACGTCGTTCCGCGCCGCTATCAGACCCTCGACGATCTGATCGACAATTACATCTACGGCAGCGCCATCGTGGTGGGATACTTCCTGGTCCACGTCTACGGGGTGTCGGCGCCGGAGGCGATGCCCCGGGCGCTGCGGAGTGCGCGGGCTCTGGGCATCGCCCTGCAGCTCACCAATTTTCTGCGCGACGTGGCGGAGGACTCCGGCCGGGGTCGTCTCTACCTGCCGCAGTCGCTTCTCGGAGAGGCGATCACCCCCGTGGGCCCGGGTGACCCGGCGGCGCTCGCTCGCTGCGTGCGACACCTCGCCGCGGTGGCCGACGCCGGTTACCGG
>JBGSKF010000102.1:0-39076 GCA_041741375.1 Gemmatimonadales bacterium
GCGCCCACCGTCCCGGCATCGAGGCCCGCAAGGCCCAGCCGGGGAATGCCCTCCGGCGCGGCCCGCAGGAACAGGGGCAGCGTCACGGCGGCCAACACCACCGCGATCCCGCCGGCCACGAGGGCCACAAGAAACGCCTCGGTCATCTGGAATCGCACCAGCTGGGAACGGCTCGCCCCGATCGCGCGCCGCACCGCCAGGTCGCGGTGCCGTCCCTCAGCTCGCACCATGAACAGATTGGCGACGTTGGCGCACGCGATCAGCAGCACGATGGCCACTCCGCCCAGCAGCACCCACAACGACGTCCGTGTCGTGGGCCCCACGATGCTGTCGAGCAGAGGGTCGACCACAGCGCGATGTTGCTCCATCAGGCGGGCATAGTTCGGGGAACCGCCGAAGCGGGCGGGCATCCCCTTGGAAAGCTGGGTCAACTCCGCGGCCAGCTGCTCCCGGGTAACACCCTCCTTCATGCGCGCGATGATCGGAAGACCGAGATTGCCGGGCTGCACCTGATCGAGGCGAGGCTCGCCGGACACCCAGAGCAGAGTCTCATCGCTGGGAAAGCGAAATTCGGGAGGCATGATGCCGATGATCTCCCGCATGGCGCCCGAGATGAAGTAGGTCCGGCCCACCACCGAGGAATCGCCACCGAACCAGTTCTGCCAAAGCTGGTGGCTGATCAGGGCGACGCGGTCGTCGTCCTCCGCCACGGGAACCCGACCGATCCGGGGTTGTACTCCGAGAGTGCGGTAGATCCCGTTGCTGGGCCACGCCATCGGGATCCGCTCGACCCGTTCCTCCGTGCGCAGGGTCGATGTCCCCGCGCCAAAGCCGAAGATCCCGTCCAACAGCCGGGAGTTCTCCTGGTAATGGAACAGGAAGTCGAAGCCGAGTCCGAAGCGCTCGGGCAGGTCGGACCCGGGGGCCGTTCCCGAGATGGCAACCAGCCGGCTGGCGTTGGGGAACGCCAGTGGATTCAGGAGGACAGTTTTGACGACGCTGAACATGCCGGCCACGGCGCCGATCGCGAGCGCCAGGGTACCGACCGAGGTCATCAGGAAACCGGGCGTCCGCCGCAGGGCCCGCCAGGCATGACGGAGATCCGCAGCCCATTCTGTCAGCATTTCTCACTCCATAGGTGAATGCGCTGTTTGACCCCTGAGCGAGCTGGAGGGTTGCGTCACATACGGCTGATGGTGGCGGTAGGTTTCACTTTGGGACGTCGCTGTGTGGAGCCAGCCTGTCCGGCGGTGGGCGGGTGAGTTCCTTCGTGTCTTCGTGTCTTCGTGTGAGGGAGGTCCATGAACATCATGGCCCCGACGACGGGTTGTAGGGGCCGTTCGCGAACGGCCCGTACCACACCGGGGGCCTTCTCAGGTCCCTCGCTTTGCTCGGGATGACGTACCGAGGACGGAAGAGAGAATCAGCAGATCCGCGGAAGCTGATCCCCCGGAAGCAGGTCCACGATCCGGCTCCCGCCGAGCCCGGTCCGCATCACCACCATCCCGGGGTGGTCCCTGACCGCCCGGCCGATGATCGCCGCCTCGCGACCGAGCGGATGGCCGCGTAACGCGTCCCGGGCCTCCTCCGCCCTCCCGCTCGGCACCAGGGCCACCAGGACGCCCTCGTTGGCCACGTAGAGCGGATCGAGACCGAGCATCTCGCACGCCGCATGAACCGCAGGCGGCACGGGAATGGTTGCTCCCAGAGAGATGCCCACCCCTGATGCTGCAGCAATCTCGTTCAGAGCGCTGGCCACACCTCCCCTGGTGGCATCGCGGAGCACCCGCACGTCATCACCCAGGGCCTCCCGGAGCCGGGTCACGAGGGGAAAGAGAGAGGCGCTGTCGCTCTCGATGGTGGTGCGGAGCCCCAGATCCTCTCGGGCCGCCATGATGGCCATCCCGTGCCGGCCGATCGGCCCGCTCACGAGCACGGCGTCCCCTTCCCTGGCCCGGTCCGGGGCGGGCCGGAACTCCGGCGACACGACGCCGATTCCGGTGGTGTTGACATAGAGCCCGTCGGCCTTGCCGCGCTCGACCACCTTGGTGTCTCCTGTCACCAGCACAACCCCCGCCTCCCGGGCCGCCTCTCCCATCGAGGTAATGATCCGGTCGAGCAGATCGAAGGGAAGCCCCTCCTCCAGGACAAAACCGGCGGAGAGATACTGCGGGGTGCCCCCCATCATGGCGAGATCATTCACCGTGCCATGCACCGCGAGCGATCCGATGTTGCCGCCGGGAAACTCGAGCGGCGATACGACAAAGGTATCGGTGGAAAAGACCACCTCGGTTCCCGACCCGTACCCGTTGGACAAGTGCAGCACGGCACCGTCTCCCAATCGCTCCAGTTCGGGGTTCCGGAAGTGCGGGAGGAAACGATCGCGGAAGAGCGCCGCCGAGAGCCTTCCGCCCGATCCATGGCCCAGTTGGACCCGCTCGCCCTCGGGATGCGGGAGGGCGCAGGTCAGGACACTCCGCAAGTCACTCGCTACAGTCATGGCGATCCCTCCCCTTCCCCCTGAACCGCTGACAGGCTCTGATCCCGGACATCCAAGCGGGATGGACCGGCCGGACGCGACCCCACCCAGAGCCGACCGTACTGATAGTACGCAGCACAGGCACCCTCGGAGGACACCATTGGAGCCCCGAGCGGATGGTCCGGTGTGCACGCGGTCCCGAAAGCGGCACAGGCGGGAGGCTTGATCCTGCCCGAGAGAACGGCGCCCGCCTGACACGCCTCGGGCTCCGACACATGCATCGAGCCTAGCCCGAACCGGCGTTCGGCGTCGAATTCGGCAAACTCCTCCCGGAGGCCCAGGCCGGAGGCGGGAATCACACCTAACCCCCGCCAGGTCCGGTCGACCAGTGTGAACACCCGTTCAACCAGGTTTCGCGCCGGCACCGTCCCCTGCCGCTGCACCGCGCGGATATACTGGTTCTCCACATCGTACCGACCCGCCTCGAGCTGTTTCACCGCCATCAGGATCCCCTCCAGAATATCCACCGGCTCGAACCCCGTGACCACGATGGGCACCCGATAGCGCTCCGCAATCGGCTCGTACTCCTCCCACCCCATCACGGTGCACACATGCCCCGCCGCCAGGAAGCCCTGCACCCGTGCATCCGGAGCCTCGAGGACCGCGGTAATGGCGGGTGGGACGGTGACATGGGAGACGAGGACGCTGAAGTTCCCGATGCCCAGCTCCCGGGCCCGCCACACCGCCATGGCGTTGGCGGGTGCCGTGGTCTCGAATCCGACGGCAAAGAACACGACTTCCCGATCGGGATGGCGACGGGCGAGCTCGAGGGCATCGAGCGGTGAATAGACGATGCGGACCGTCCCGCCGCGGGCCCTGACCTGGAGCAGGTCACAAGTGCTGCCCGGCACCCGGAGCATGTCCCCGAAGGAGGTGAAGATGACGTCGGGTCTCTGCGCCAGGAGCAATGCCTTGTCGATCTGTTCCAGAGGAGTCACGCACACAGGACATCCCGGGCCATGAATCATCTCGACCACGCCCTCCAGCACTTCATCGATTCCCTGGCGCACGATGGTGTGGGTCTGGCCTCCACAGACTTCCATCAAGGTCCACGAGCGGGTCGCCGTGGCCCGAATCCGGTCCACGAGGCCCCGGGCCAGCGCCCCGTCGCGGTATTCATCCAGGAATTTCATGGGGCCGATGCCTTCGTCCCGTCGTCACCCGTGGTGCCGAGGCCGATTCCCGCTTCGGCCACTTCCCGGAGCCACTCCAGCTCGTCGAGTTGACTCATTTCCCGCAGCGCCTCGTAGGTCCGCCTCGCCTCCTGCTCATCGATCCGGGAGATCGCGAAGCCCACATGGACGATGGCGTAGTCCCCGGCCTTGATGTCACCGGCGAGGTACTCGAAGCAGACGTCCCGCTGCACCCCGCCAAAATCGATGGTGCCCATGAGGAGGCCCTGGTCATCACGCAGGTCGACCACCCGCCCCGGGATGCCGAGACACATCAGAGATCTCCTCGCGTGGAACTGCCGGTTCCCCCCGCGAGCCGCGCGGCCGCCACCGCCGCCTGGCCATAACTGATGGCGCCGTCCCCGGGGCCGAGACGGTGTGGGATGAGGACCTCCAGTCTGGCACACTGGAGACGCCGCGCAATTGACGTGAGAATCCGCGCGTTCTGGAATACGCCCCCGCACAGGGCGACGGTCCGCACTCCGGTCCGCTCCACCGCTCTCAGCACAAGATTGCTCATCCCCCAGGCCACGGTGGCGTGAAAGTCGGCCGCCAGGTCGGCCACATCGGCACCACGCTGCCTCAACCACCCGAGATGAACCAGCAGCGGGACGAAATCCACCACGTCGCGGCCATCCACCTCCGAAATGGCCAGATCCCGTTCCGACGCAGGACGGGACCCCGCGAGAGCCTCAAGCTCCATCGCCGCCTGCGCCTCATACCGGGCGACCCGCCGCACGCCGAGAACCGCCGCCGCCGCGTCGAAGACGCGCCCCATCGAGGAGGCGAGAGGAGTGTTGATCCCGCGGCGGATCTGCTCCCGCGCCAGATCGACCTCCTCAGCGGCAATCCCCGCAAAGGCGTGGCTGAAGGCGTCCGCGGCGGAAGGTGTGTCCGAGAGCGCACCGAGGGCTGAGCGCCAGGGGGACCGCACGGCGAGGTCGCCGCCGGGTAGCGGGAGGTAGCGAAGGTGACCGAGCCGCTGATAGTCCGTCAGCGTGGCCCGAAGCAGTTCCCCGCCCCAGATGTGGCCATCGTCTCCGTATCCGGTCCCGTCAAGCGCCAATCCCAGAACGGGACCGGTGAGGCGATGCTCCGCCATCACCGCGGCCACATGGGCATGGTGGTGCTGCACTCCCATGCGCAGGCCGGCCGGGAACCGTTCGGCAAACCGGGTCGACAGGTAACCGGGATGGAGGTCGTGTGCCACGACCCTCGGCTCGATCCGAAACACCTCCTGCATGCGCCGCCGGGTCCGGTCGACATGCTCCGCCGTCTCCAGCGTCTCCAGATCCCCCAGGTGCTGGCTCACCCAGGCCTGGTCCCCGCACGCGAGAGTGAGCGTGTTCTTGAGATGAGCTCCGACGGCCAGAAGGGGCTCGCCGGCCGCGATGGGCAGGGGGAGGCCGGTGGGCGCATATCCCCGCGCTCTCCGCACCACGATCGGACCGGGAGACGACGGGCGAACCACCGAGTCATCGTGTCGATCGAGGATCTCGCGATCATGAAGCAGAAACCCATCCGCGATGGTGCCGAGCTGATCCCGGGCTTCGTCATTGCTGATGGCGATCGGGCAGCCGCTCCGGTTGCCGCTCGTCATCACGAGGGGGACGGATGCCGCCCCGAGGAGGAGGGCATGGACCGGAGTCGAGGGGAGCATAATGCCAAGGTGGGTGAGACCCTGGGCCACAGATCGGGCGATTCCGACCCCGGTCCGAGCGGGAAGGAGGACGATCGGCCGGGCCGAGGACTGAAGAAGGGCGGCAGCGGAGTCGTCCAGGACTGCCCACCGCCGGGCTTCCTCCACCGACCGGACCATCACGGCGAAGGGTTTGTCCTCGCGATGCTTCCGCTCGCGCAGTCTCCTGACTGCCGACTCGGAGGTGGCATCGACGGCGAGTTGGAAGCCACCCAAGCCCCGGACGGCCACGATCTCCCCGGCCGCGATCCGTGATGCGGCCATCCGGATCGGATCGCTGAACCCAGAACCTTCGATCGAGCCCCGCTCCTCCTCTGGATGAAACGCCTCAAACCAGAGCCGAGGCCCGCAGTCGGGACAGCAGACACTCTCCGCGTGATGTCGCCGATCTCCGGGTGTGTCATACTCGGCGCGACAGGCCGGGCAGAGCGGGAAGACCGCCATGCTGGTCCGCTCCCGGTCGTAGGGCATGGCCGCGATGACAGTGGCGCGGGGCCCGCAATCGGTGCAGGTGATGAACGGATGGCGAAACCGGCGGTTCCCGGGGTCGGCCAGTTCGGCGGCGCACAGCGCACAGATCCCGGCGTCGGGAGGGACCGGTTGAGGCCCGTGCTCGACCTCATCACTGGCCAGAATGGTGAAGGAGGGTCTCCCTTCGGGGGTGACCCGCCTCACGTCAAGCCGCTCGATGCGCGCCAGAGGCGGGGCACCGCTCCGCACCGCGCGCAGGAATTCCTCCAGGATCCCGTCTGTTCCCTCGGCGAAGATCTCCACATCCCCGTTGCGGTTCCGGACCCACCCCCGCACGCCATGCTCCCGGGCGAGTCGGTGCACAAAGGGCCGGAATCCGACCCCCTGCGCGAGTCCGTAGACCCGGATCCGCCTGGCCGAGGCCGGGGCGCCGGTCGCGATCACGCCACCCCGGCCGGAGTCAGTCGTCGCAGGAGACCGAACCATCCCTCCATTCCCTCCCCGGTCACGGCGGAGGTCCGGAAGAACTCCAGTTCGGGGTTCACCGCGCGGGCGTTGGCCACGGCCAGGTCGGCGTCGAAGGAGAGGTGGGGGAGAAGATCCACCTTGTTCAGTACCGCGTAGCGGGCCATGCGAAACACCTTCGGGTACTTGAGCGGCTTGTCCTCGCCCTCGGTGACGGAAAACACGACCACCTTGGCGGCCTCACCCAGGTCCCAGGAGGCGGGGCAGACCAGGTTCCCGACGTTCTCGATGAGCAGCAACCGGGTCCGGGCCAGGTCCACCGCCGTGAGGGCATCGGTGATCTGCGCCGAATCGAGATGGCAGGCTCCATTGGTGACCACGGCCTGCACCAGGCGGTCGGTGTGCCGAGCCAGGCGATCGGCATCGTTCTGGGTCTGGACGTCTCCGGTGACGACGGCGATGCCGAGTTCCTCACCGAGGGCCGCCAGGGTTCGCTCGAGGAGCGCTGTCTTCCCCGACCCCGGAGAGGAGATCAGATTGAGGGCCGTGATCCCCGCTCTCTCGAGGGTGCTCCGCAGGTCGGCGGCGAGGGCATCGTTCCGCGCCATCACGCGTTCGCGGATCTCAATTGTCCGGACGGCCATCGTCCACCTCCAGATGGTGAAGTCGCAACACGTCACCCGGGACCGGGATGATCTCCAGGCGGGCACCGTCGAACGGTGGTCCTGTCAGCAGGGCCTCGAGACAGAAGGCGAAGTTTCCGGGTTCGATTCCGGCATCGTTTCCCACTTCGACTCCCACGCCCACGAGCCGTCCTTCGAGCGAGACCATGTGCTCCGCGGTCACCCGGCACACCTCCATGGCCAGGCTCAGTTCATGCATGGTGCGGGAACGTGGATCGACGGGGAGATCTCGTCACGGCGGCCCCACTCCTCCAGCTGGGCCCGGACGGCGTCAACCAGATCGGCGAGGCTCCTCTGGATGACCGGACTCAATCCGATCCGCATCTCCACCGACTCCGGCTCCATGCCGCAGACCACCATCTGGGCCGGCAGGGTCCCGCGGAACTCGGCCAGCGCCAGCACTTCCCGCAGGTCGATCTGGTGGGGAGAGAGCTTGGTCTGCAGGTACCGCGGAATGACTTCCCGCTCCAGAATCGCCACCTGACCCGGCGTCAGTCCGCCGTGCACCGCGTCGATGACGAGCACGCGATCGACCGCCTCGATCATCGGGAGGAGGTTGAGCCCCCAGGTTCCCCCGTCCGCCAGGATCACCCCCTCCGGCACCCCCTCGGCTCGAAGCATTTCCAGGGCCACGAGGCCGAGGCCGTCATCTCCCATGAGGGGGCTCCCCAGTCCGATCACGAGAGTCCCTCCACACCGATCAGTCATCGATGTAATCCAGGTCGTCCCGGACGAACCGGAAGCCACCGATGACGGAGGAGACCCTGGCCTCCTTGTGGGTCAGGTCGGCCCGGGTGCTGAGGTGGACATGGATCGGGATGAAGACGAGGAAGGCCCAGGTGGCCACGTGGTGAACAAACCGGACGATCTGGATTCCCCCGAAGAGGGGGCCCACCCACCCGAACGCGAGCGCGAAGAAGCCCCCCGGTTCAGCCAGCCCGTACATCGCGAACCCGGTGACGATCTGCAGGATCACCAGGGCGTAGAGGCCCGTGTAGCTCAATTGTTGCAATGGATTGTGCCCCAGCCAGTGGGGAGTCTCCTCCGGCCGGATGAAGAGGTACTTCCGGATCACCAACCCCATGTGACGCCAGTCCTGGAGACGCACCGGCAGCAGCGCGGTCCACCGTTCGTACCGGTTGCCGACAAAGAGCCAGTAGACCCGCACGATCCCGGTGGCAATCAGGATTCCCGCCGCGCTGAAGTGCAGGAAGCGCATCCACCCCATGAGGAAGTGCGAACTTGCCTCCCCTCCGGTCATGAAGTAGGGGCGCCCGATATAGAACCCGGTTATCACGAGCACCACGATCGCCAGGGCGGAGACCCAGTGCATGAGGCGGATGGCCCAGTGCCAGAGGTACACGGGCCGATATCCCGCCCGGGGTGCCCGCTCGGGACGAGGCCCCGGTGGCCCCCGGTGGGACGGAGGAGCGGTGGCCGTCATACCGCCTTCACCCGCGTGAGCTCACGCCCGGTGGCGTCGAGCACGTGAACGCCGCAGGCGATGCACGGGTCGAATGAATGCACGGTTCGGAGGATCTCCAGCGGCTGGTCCGGAATGGCCAGCGGGTGATTGTCCGTCAGGGCCGCCTCGTAGGCTCCCACCCCTCCGTCGGGATCCCGTGGAGATGCGTTCCACGTGGTGGGAACGACGCACTGATACCGGGAGATCTTCCCGTCCCGGATCTGCACCCAGTGCCCCAGGGCCCCCCGGGGCGCGTCGAGATACCCGTACCCCTGGGCCTCGCGCGGCCACGTGGCGGGCTCCCAGCGTGATTTCGTGAAGGTGGTGGTGTCGCCACTCCGGATCCGGTCCACCAGTTGATCGAACCAGGTTTCCATGCGGCGGGCCAGGAGAACGGTCTCGATTCCGCGGGCCGCCGTCCGTCCCAGCGTGGAGAAGAGAGCGGCGGGGCCTACCTCGAGGCGACCCAGCGTTTCGCCGACGAGAGCCCGGGCCTCCTCATGGCCGCTTGCGTACGCCACCAGCATCCGGGAGAGAGGTCCCACCTCCATGGCCTTCCCGTCATACCGCGGTGCCTTCATCCAGGTGTACTTCGGCTCGTCCTGGAGATACTGCCACGGGGTGGGAGGACCGGTGTACCGGGCCTTCGTCTCTCCCTCGAACGGGTGCAGGCCGACCGAGTCTCCCCCGCTGTATTCATACCAGGAGCTGGAGATGTACTCCTTGACCTTGTCCGGGTCGTACGGCACCACGGTCGAGAGATCCCGGTCGAGGATGATTCCCCGGGGGAGGTAGAGTGTGGAGGGGTCGCGGATGTCCCCTTCGGGAAACTCCCCGCAGGCGAGGTAGTTCCTGAGCCCACCCCCAATCGAAGCCCACTCCTTGTAGTAGCCGGCGATCGCCAGCAGGTCGGGCCAGTACACCTCCTCCACAAACCGCCGCGCGCGGGTGATCATGTCCCGCAGGTCGGTCAGGCGCTCGGTGTTGATGGTGGCGGTGTCGTCCAGGTTGATCGCCGAGGCCATGCCACCCACGAGGAAGTTGGGATGGGGGTTCTTCCCACCGAACACGGCGTGGAGGCGGATCACGTCCCTTTGCCAGTCGAGCGCCTCGAGGTAGTGGGCCACCGCCAGGAGATTCACCTCGGGCGGGAGCCGGTAGGCGGGGTGACCCCAATACCCGTTGGTGAAGATGCCGAGCTGCCCCCCCGAGACAAACCGGGTGAGCCGCTGCCGCACCTCCTCGAAGTGGGTCGCTGAATTGTTGGGCCAGGGGGAGATCTTCCGCGCCACGGTGGCGGTCGCGTCCGGATTGGCCTGGAGGGCGCTGGTGACATCGACCCAGTCCAGGGCGTGCAGATGGTAGAAGTGGATGACGTGATCCTGCACGAACTGCATCCCATGGATCAGGTTGCGGATCAGGTTCGCGTTGGGGGGAATGGTGATGTCCAGCGCGTCCTCCACGGCCCGGCAGGAGGCCACCGCGTGCACCACCGTGCAGACTCCGCAGATCCGTTGGGTGAAGGCCCAGGCATCCCGCGGATCCCGTCCGGTCATGACCTGTTCGATGCCCCGGAACTGCGTGGCGCTGGCCCAGGCATCCCGGATGCGGCCATCCTCCTGCTGGACTTCGATGCGGAGGTGACCCTCGATGCGCGTGATCGGATCGATGACGACCTTAGTCCGTGCCATGAGTTCCCTCCTCGGTGGTCCGGGCCCCGGCCTCGACGATCGGGAGTTCGCGCCGTTTCCGGAGATTGGTCACCCCGGTGGCGATGGCGTGAGCCGCCACTCCGGCCGTGGCCCCGATGGCCGCGGCAGCCCCGATGAGATCCACCTTCGATTCGATCCCGAACCCTCCGACATCGGGCAAGCGCCCGTAGAAGGGGGTCATCGTGTCCCAGAAGAACGGCTCGGTGCATCCGATGCAGGGGTGCCCGGCCCCGATCGGCCAGCTGGTACGGGTGTTCCACTGGAAGATGGGACAGGGTGAAAAGGTGGCGGGTCCCTTGCACCCCACCTTGTAGAGACAGTGTCCCTTGCGCGCGTTTTCATCGTCGAAGGTCTCGACATACTGGCCGGCGTCGAAATTGGCGCGCCGGGGGCATTGATCATGGATCCGCGCTCCGTAGGCGAACAGCGGTCGCCCTTCGGCATCCACGGCGGGAAGCCGTCCGAATGTCAGGAAATGAAACACCGTCGCCGTGATGACGTCCCCGATGGGTGGGCATCCGGCGATGTTGATCACCGGCTTGTTCCGGATGACATCCCGCACCCCGACGGCTCCGGTCGGATTGGGGCGGGCCGCCTGCACGCTGCCCCAGTGGGCACAGGCGCCCACGGCAATGACCGCCGTGGCTCCCTCGGCGGCTTCCACCAGAATGTCCCGGGCGGTGCGGCCGCCGATGGTCAGATAGATGCCGTCCTCACCCAGCGGGACAGACCCTGTCACCACGAGGAGGTACTTCCCCCGATTCGCCTCCATCGACGCCCGGAGGGCCGACTCCGCCGCAGTCCCGGCGGCCGCCATCAGGGTGTGCTGGTAGTCGAGGGAGACGAGGTTGAGCACCAGGTCCCCGATGGTGGGCTCGGCGGTGCGCAGAACGCTCTCGACGCATCCCGTGCATTCCTGGAGCTGGAGCCAGAGCACGGGGGGACGCCGGGCCGCCTGGAGCGCGGCGGCTACCCTCGGTGCCGCGAGGGAACTGACGCCGAGCACGACGCAGATCGACCGGCAGTAGTCGAGAAAGTCGCGTCGGGATATCCCCCGCCGGGCGAGGGATTCTCCCAAGGGATCATCGAGGAACCCGGGAGGGGGGTGGAGGTCGACCATGGCATGCTCCGGTCCGGGGGTGGACCGGCGGCGCGATGGCCGTCACCGCGCCGTCGGGGGCGACTCATCCCGGTGGGCCGGGAGTGCTCCCATACTGGGGCACGGCGCGTGAAGGTATTCTGAAGGAGGGATGAAACTCCGGGAGGGGAACCGTTCGAAGTTCGAAGTTCGAAGTGTGAAGTTCGAAGGGTGAGGGGTGAAGGGGAGGGGAATCAGGTGTGTTCTTCGGTGCACCGTGTGCGGCGCACCCATATCACCCGAAGCAAGGCCGCGACTGCCAGCAGAACGATGGCGATGCCTGTCACCCGCCGATCGTCCAGACCCACGCCGGCCAGGGCTGTGATGAGTCCGACGACCGCAATCACGTGGCGGGCCGCCATGAGTCGCCGCACCAACGGCACGGTCACCCCCGCGCAGCCGCCGCCAGCCGCCGGGCCAAGGCCACGGGGACGGGAATCTCCATCCGCAACAGCGCAGTGGAGTAGACCTTCCCCTGGGCGTCGGTCTTGAGGGAGATCGTCCCTCCACCGTCCAGCGCCCCGTGCAGCAGGAAATTCAGGGCGTTGAGGTTCGGGAGTTCAAAGCGTTCGACGCCGGACACCATGCCCTTGAAGTGCCGTGCCACCCGGCTCCGGGTGACCTGCTTCACCAGGAGGGGGTAGTACTCCGGCTCCAGCGCAATCAGCCCGACATTGGCCGTGTCCCCCTTGTCCCCCGACCGGGCATGCGCCAGGAGGCGGAGAGAAACGAGCCGGGTCCCGGGCACCGATTTGGCCGCTGGTTTCACCGGGGTCTTCGGTTCGGCCTTGCGGGCGGCGGCGGTTCGTCGTGTGCTTGTCATGGTGTCACACCGTCCTTGTCCTCACGGGTCCCGTGGTTCCGGTCCTCAGGAAATCCTGCTCAATCGACGAGGCAACCAGTGCCCGCCATTCCGGCGCACGCGGGGATGACGATCATCAGAGATGCCCTAAGTCCTATGTCCTCTGTCCTCTGTCCTCTGTCCTATGTCCTATGTCCTAAGTCCTACGTCCTATGTCCTCTCCCTTCACGCCTCCAGGATCTCCACCCGCACATGCGGCTCGATTTCCCGCCGGTCGATCAGCGCCGGCCAGTAGGCCACGATCTCCTCCACCTGGGGCCGCCCGCCGGCGAAACCGGTGACGCTGGGTGGTCCGGTCAGCACCAAGGGCGCTATTTCCCGGGTGAAACGGTCCACCGGGGCTCGCTCCCGGGCCCGGACCCCGATCCGCAACTGGACCTCCGCGATGTCGGGAGAGGGCTCCCCCGCCAGTGCCCCGTGGGTGGCATTCACTCCCACATACTCGGTCAGGATCTGCTCGTAATCCATCCCCAGGTCGGCCAGGCGTCCCCGAATCACCTTGTTCGCGGCCTTGGCCTTGGCATAGGCATCCGGCCAGGAGTACACCAGGGTTCCCACGGCCTTGTATCCATAGAAGTACGCGATGGAGACCTTCAGCATGTCGGTGCGGGGACCGCCGCGAATGCCGGAGACGAGCACCCGGTTGCGTCCCGCCTGGGCGAGGCGGATCGTGGTGAAGTCGGCGACGCCGTCCGGGGTGATGTAGTGTGCCGGGTCACCCATCTCGTAGACCAGCTGCTCGGACACCGACGCGATCGACACCACCCCCCCTGTTCCCGGATGCTTGGTGATGAAGAAGGTGCCGTCCTCCCGCGCCTCGACGATCGGGAACCCGGGATTCTGCATGCCCCGGACCTTGTCCCAGTCCTTGAGCAGGTTTCCGCCACTGGCCTGGGCGCCGCACTCGATGATGTGGCCCGCCACCGTTCCGGCCGCCACCTTGTCCCAGTCATCCGGGTCCCACTTGAAGGTGTGGAACATCGGGGCCAGGGTGAGACCGGTGTCGGTGACCCGTCCCGTGATGATGATCTGGCCGCCGCGATCGAGGGCCTCCACCATCGGGCCCATCCCCAGATAGGCATTGGCCGACAGGATCCGGTCCCGGATGTCGGTCACGGGACGCCCCGTATCCATGTCGTTAAGCAGGTGCCCGCGGGCGATCAGGTCGTCGAGCCGGTCCAGGATGTCGTCGCCGGTGACGAGTCCCACCCGCAGGGCTCCGGCCAGTCCCTGTGCCCGGGCGGCCGTCAGCACCGCCTCGGCGCAGCCCCGCGGGTTCACTCCACCGGCATTGGAGGTGACCCGGATTCCCTTGGACACCAGGTCGGGAAGGATGCGCTCCATCAGGGGAACGAAATCCCGCGCGTATCCCGCCTCGGGGTTCCGCGACTTCTGCTTCTGCATGATGGACATCGTCACTTCGGCCAGGTAATCCATCATCAGGAAGTCGATCGGACCACCGGTGACCTGGCGAACCGGCGCTTCCAGCCAGTCTCCCCAGAATCCCTGTCCGGAGGCGATGCGAATCAGTGAGCTCATGGTTGTGCCGGTGCAAGAGTGGGCGACAGGGGAATCTCCCGGGACCAGAACCCGGTGCGGGTGTCCGCGATCAGATGTCCCAGCGGAACGTACCCCTCCCCCAGGGGCCACGGCAGCGCGGGCAGGGCAAACTCGAGATCCTTCCCCGCGCCCGGCGCGAGCGTCTCGGGTGCTGCCGTGGTGGATTCCAGAATGATGGGCTGACGAGCGTACAGGCGGATGGAGACTTCCCCGCGCCACGGCGCCTCCCGGTCCGGGGAGGAGGACGCAAATCCCGGTCGCAGGACCAGATTCAGATTCCGCTTCGTGCCTCCTCCCTCGGGAGCGAAGCGCAGTCGCCCGAAGGAGTAGTTCAGCGGTTCGGTCTCCAGAATGGTGCCGTCCTCCCCCCGCAGCGTGAATCCGAAGTCGGTGAGCCGAGGCCACAGATCCGGTGTCACCTGGAGGTCCACTTCCATCTGCTCGGCCCAGGCTGGCAACACCAGGGGAAGGGAGACCTCGTCGCTCCCCCGTCCCCCGACGCCAAACTGACGCTCCGCCCCGACCAGGCCCATGCGCATCAGAACATCGAGGGAATCTCCCGTCAGGTTGGTCCAGCGTCCCGTCACTCCCGTTCCCGTCCTCCGGGCGGACAATCCCACCGGAGAGTGATCCACGGACAGGATGGCGGACGACGCCGAGCCCGGAGCGGCCACGGCGATCACCTCCCACCGACCCGCGACGGCGTCCCGCCCGTCCACGTCAAACCGGGCCGCCCGTCCGTCGAATCCCCCCTGCATCGCGGGTTCCACCCGCCACGGCATTCCTCCCGGTTCATGCAGGAAGGCCAGCACGTTGTGATCCCGCCGGGCGGTGCCGACGCGCACCGTGAATGGCCGGCCGGAGTCCGCCTGAAACACCAGGCGGGTCAGGCTCCCCGGGGCGATGGGGGTCGTCACCCGGGCGGGGACTCCGGCGGGCGCCGGCAGCACGACGGTAGTGAGAAGCCGGAAAAGCGGGCCATCGTCGCGACGCGCAGGCCATCCGGTGACCGTCCCGACGTGGACACCGGGTGCCTCCAGCAGTCCCGGGCGATAGGTCACGGTCACCCGGGTGCTGTCACCCAGAGTGAGGCTTCCGGGGGCCTCCAGCCACGGGGTGGAACTCTCCAGCGTCACGGCCCGAGAGCCGACGAGCGCCCCTGGCTCGGCCACCACGTCGAAGGACTGCGTCGAGTCGGTCAGCGGACCGACCCGCATGGCGGCATCCGCTCCGTTCTTCACGGCCCGGACTCTGACCGTTCCGGGCGTAACCCGCCGGGACAGCCAGTGGGCCGCCGCCATCAGATCGGGAACTCCCGTCCCCTGCGAGAGCCACCCTTCTCCCGCAACCGGGCGGGCGGTGACCATGAGGGCGTGCCGCACCGTGGTCGCGGGCACCGTGCGCTTCTCCTCCCGGAGTCCCGACAGGAGTCGCGCGACAAGACCGGCGACGTGCGGGGCCGCCATGCTGGTCCCGCTCTTCTCCTCCTCCCCGGTATCCCACCGCGGGACGGTGGAATAGGCCATTCCCGGGGCGACCAGGTGCGGCCGGGCGAGTTCCCCGCCCCGTGCGCTGAAAAAGGCCACCGCATCGGGCCGAGCGGCCCCGTCAGGAGAGGGGGGAAGGAAAACGGACGGATAGGTCGCCCCCACCGAGATGATCCGTGCTGCGGAACCGGGGAACCCAACCGTCGAGAGACCGGGTCCGTCGTTGCCGGCGCTCACCGTCATCACCACCTCGGGATGAGCGGCCAGGATCGAATCGACCAGATGGTCGATGAGGGCACTCCCCTCGATCTCGTTTCCGATTCCGAAGCTGAGGTTCAGAACCAGCGGCTGCTGTCGGCGCTCCGCCACCTCGATGGCCCAGGCCATCGCGCTCCGCATGCTGCCGGTGGTCGAAATCCCGCCGTGCGCATTGTTGGCAATCTTGAGCCCCAGAAGATCCGCTCCGGGCGCGACCCCGTCGAATCCCGGCACCCCGTACATCGACCGACCCGCCGCGATGCCCGCCACATGGGTCCCATGCCCGCTGGTGTCGAAGACGAGGGTGAGCCCGGGCGGAGCACCCCGCCCCGGCGGCGGCCGGAAGGTGACGGCAATGCCCAGGGGCGAGGACGCCCCGCCGGAGCGCCACCCGAACGTGTCCCGGGTCACCGCATAGTCCCGGATGGGGCGTTCATCGGCGAGAGTGCCATCGCCGTTGGTATCCGCGAAGAGAACCCACCCGTCCGGAGACTTCGTCACCAGGACAACCAGGGCGTCCCCCGCGTGTCCATTTCCGTTCACATCGGCGGCGGGTGCGGTTCCCAGGATGCGCTCCCGCAGAACCCCCGCGAAATACTCCCCGGTCGCGTTGAGCGCGCGCAGCCGGCCGGCACCGAGGAGCTGTGCCTCGGATGTGACAATGGTGTCACCGGACAGACGGACCGGGGCCAGGGTCACGTCACCCTCTCCGCTGAAGTCTCTGACATCGATCAGGCGATCCCCGGCGAGACCGGGCACCGTGGGATCGATCCCACTGTCGAGGATCCCGATCAATACGCCGCGGCCATCGCGCGTGGGCCAGGCTCGTGCAAAATCCGGAACTCCGGTCGAGCCGAGAGGCATCAATCCGCGTGCGGCCGCCTCTCGGGGGGGGAGACCGGGAGAACTCCCCGGGTCCGGCGACGGCTCACGGTTCTCGGCGCGGGGCCCCGTTCGGCCACCCGTGGACCGCCCCTCCGCGTCGGGTGCGGTTCTCGCCTCCACATCCGGCCGGGATGGTACGGGTGTCGCCTCGGGAGGCGAACCATGACCGCACGCCGTCCCCAGGATGGCCAGGAGCACGCCAAGCACGCGCCCCGCCGAGCCCCGTCGGGCATGGATCGACCTCAATCCCGCACCGCGTCGAGGGGAGGAAGCACGAAGGGACCGAGATGCGGCCCCGCATAGTTCGTCGCCACCCGCAGAAGAAACGCCAACTGATCGCGGGTCTCCTCCGGAGTCAGAATCGCGTCCACATGCCCCCGGGCTGCGGCGTGACGTGCATCGAGCTGAGCCTCATAATCTTCCCGCATGCTCGCCATCGACGATTCCACGTCGGCGGAGAGGTCTTCTCCCGTCGCCCGGGCCCTGGCCACCGCCGTTCCATGCACCGCGGCCACGGCCGCTTCCCCCTCCATCACGCCCATCCGTCCGGTGGGCCAGGAGAGAATGAAGTCGGGGTCGAATCCCTGTCCCGCCATGGCGTAGTACCCCGCTCCCGAGGCGTGGTTGATGGTCAGCACCAGCTTGGGGACGGGCGCCGTCGCCATCGCTTCGACAAACCGGGCCCCCGCGCGGATGATGCCCGACTGCTCCGCCTCCGGGCCCACCATGAACCCGCTCACGTCCTGCAGAAAGAGCAGCGGGATCCGTTCCCGTCCCGCGTTTTCGATGAAGTAGGCCACCTTCTCGGCGCTCTCGGCGTAGATGATCCCCCCGAACCGGGGGGCGGTACCCGCGGCTCCCTTGAGAAGACCGCGATGATTGGCGATCACGGCCACCGGGTATCCCGCGATGCTTCCATGCCCGCAGATCATCTCCCGGGCCACATCGGGCTGGAACTCGTCCAGGCGGCCGGCATCGAGCAGGCAGTCGAGCACTCCGCGCATGTCGTACGAGAGGCGATGATCGCGAGGGAGCAGGTCGTAGAGGTCCCCGGGATCGCGGCGGGGCGGTTCCGGATCCTTCCGGGACACCTGCACGCCGTGGAGCCGGGGAAGGCGGGCCACGTATTCCCGGACCTGACGAAGGCACTCCGCGTCCGTCGCAGCCCGGTAGTGGGCCACCGCACTCACCTGGGTATGCATCGCCGCCCCCCCCAGTTCTTCCGACTCCACCCGTTGCCCCGTGGCACCCTGGACCAGGTTCGGGCCCCCCAGTCCCATGAAGCTCGTCCCCTCGACCATGAAGATCACATCGGAGAGGGCGGGCAGGTACGCGCCCCCCGCGATGCAGCTCCCCATGACGGCGCTGATCTGGGGGACGTGGAGATACCGGCGCATGATCGAGTTGTAGTAGAAGATGCGCGCGGCCCCGTACTGTCCCGGAAAGACCCCGCCCTGATAGGGAAGGTTCACTCCCGCGCTGTCGACCAGGTAGATGATCGGGATGCGCTGCCGCATCGCGACCTCCTGGGCCCGCAGGATCTTCGTGATCGTTTCCGGCCACCACGATCCGGCCTTGACCGTGGCGTCGTTGGCCACGACCACCACTTCCCGTCCCGCGATGGTACCGATTCCCGTGATCACCCCCGCCGCGGGCGCGTCCCCCTCGTAGCGATCCCAGGCCACGAGCAGTCCCAGCTCGAACCACGGCCCCTCCGGATCGAGGAGGGCCTCCACCCGTTCCCGGGGCGCCAGTTTCCCCTGGCCATGCATCCGGGCGATCCGGGACTCCCCACCTCCCTGTCGCAACCGGGCGGCGAGGTGGAGGAATTCGTCGGTGAGTTCACGAAGGCGGGGCGGCTTGTCGGCGGAAGCGGTCACGAGATCACGAATCGAGGTGGGTGGTGGCCCAGGTGGAGATGTAGTCCACGAGATCGCGGGTCGGGGTTCCGGGGCCGAAGAGCTTGCCCACTCCGGCCTCCTGGAGCAGGCGGGCATCTTCCGCTGGAATGATCCCTCCCCCGGTCACCAGGACATCCTCCCGGCCGGCCTCCACCAGCAGCTGGCGCACCCGAGGGAAGAGGGCCATGTGCGCCCCGGAGAGAACCGAGAGTCCAACGACGTCCACATCCTCCTGGACCGCGGCCCGGGCGATCATTTCCGGGGTCTGGTGCAGGCCGGTGTAGATCACTTCCATCCCCGCGTCCCGCAGCGCCGCCGCGACGATGCGCGCTCCGCGATCGTGACCATCGAGTCCCGGCTTGGCCACCAGGACCCGGATCGGCCGGGTGCGGGGGCGGTGGTCAGTGCCCATCTCAGCGGAACCGCAACATTCCCGCCAGTCCGTCCACATGCGTCCGGGCCGAGGCATCGTGAATCACGTTGACGCTGACCCTCTGCCGCAGCGCCTCCTCGATCGCATCGTCAATCACGTCGTGGACCGGTTGGACATTCCCTCCCCCGCGCAGATCGGCCTTGAGAAGCCCCAGACGACCCTCCGCGTCCCTCACGCCTTCCATGCTGGCCTCCGCGTTGACCAGAAGGCTCCGCACCTGCCCCCGGCTCAGGGCGCGGAGGGTGGGCTTGACCCCGTTCACCGCCCACCGGTTCCCGAGGCCCTCCTCCAATTCGCTCACGAGGTCGCGCTCGGAGTCCCGTTCCCACGCCTCGCGAATGCCCAGCGTCGCCTCGTGCACCGCGGAGGCAGGTTTGTCCTTCGCGTTGAGGGTCACATGGCCGATGTAGCGATCCACCAGGTAGGGATGGAGAAACGGCTCCACCGCCTGCGGTTCCGTGCCGGATCCCGCCAGGACGAATCCATGGGCGGGGTTCCGGCGGTCGAGATCGAACAGGCGCTGCGCCACGATCTCGAAGTGTCGCTGCCGATCCTGGGCAATCCGGTTGCGATACCCGGCATCCCCCGTCCCGCGACGGGCGGTGTCCCGTCCGGCCGTGGCCATTCCGCCCCGGCTCCGGCTCCGTCCCGTGCGTCCGGTGGTACTCCGGATCGTTTCCAGCACCGTGGCGTCCCAGGCCGTCACCTCGAAGATCGTCGCGTCGTCCCGGTCCACCACGGTGGTGAGGATCCGCCCCACTTCATCCTCGATCGCCACGAGTTCACGCACCAACGGGGTCCGATCCACCACGAGCCGGCTGCGGTACACCCGGGGGAGCGGCACGACCTCGAAGAGACGGTGACCCCGGCTGGCAAACACCGCCACTCCCTGCCCCGGCGGGAGACCGATGGGATCCTGAAGGGCCTCCAGGACACGCTCCAGGTCCGACTCGGCGGCGGTGATCTCCTCGCGGCTCAGTTCCAGGCTCGCCAGGCGGGCCCGGGCGGCGCGAACCCGGTTTTTCAGCTTGATGAAGTACTTCCCCCGTTCCCGGTCGCGGGGTTCCAGCTTCAGGTAGCAGGTGACGATCGGGTGAGCCCCGGAGTCGAGCCGGGCGAGCCGATCGAGCTGTCTTCGAACCGTGGTGCGGGCCATGCGTCTCCCTCCTCTGGGGACGTGCATGCTAACGCGATTGCCTTGATTCTTCAAGGATTCCGCCGGTGCCTCCGGTCGCCTGCACGTCGGGCCGGGAGTATATTGCGGTCATGGAAAAAGAGCCCGTCTATCAGCCCACATATCCCATCCGCCTCGTCACGGCGGCGTCCCTGTTCGACGGGCACGACGCCGCCATCAACGTCATGCGACGCATCCTCCAGGCGTCGGGCGCGGAGGTGATCCACCTCGGACACAATCGCTCGGTCGCGGAAATCGTGGACTGCGCCATTCAGGAAGATGTCCAGGGAATCGCCATCACGAGCTACCAGGGCGGGCACGTCGAGTACTTCAGCTATCTGGTCCAGCTCCTCCGGGACCGCGGAGCCAACATCAAGGTCTTCGGAGGAGGCGGAGGGACCATTCTCCCCGAGGAGGTGAGCGCCCTCCATGCCGCGGGTGTCTCTCGCATCTATACCCCGGACGACGGCCGGCGCCTCGGCCTGCAGGGGATGATCAACGACCTCCTCTCCCAGTGTGACTTTCCCACCTGGTCGGGTGACTGGAACGGGGCGGTCGCCTCTCTCTCCCCCGACCGGCCGGATCGCATCGCCAAGCTCATCTCCGTGGCCGAAAATGATCCCGAGGCGTCCGACCGTCTCCGGGCGGAGCTCGCTCCCCGCCTCGCCGAGACGGCCGCCCCCGTGCTCGGCGTCACCGGGACGGGCGGGGCCGGGAAGTCGAGCCTCGTGGATGAGTTCGTCCGGCGCTATCTCGTCCGGGCCCCGGACCACACGCTCGCCATCGTCTCCGTCGACCCGTCCCGCCGCCGATCCGGCGGGGCCCTCCTCGGCGACCGGATCCGGATGAACGCCATCCACGACCCCCGGGTGTACATGCGGTCCCTGGCCACGCGGCAGTCCAACCTGGCCCTCAGCCGCCACGTGCGGGAGGCCACGGATATCTGCCGCGCCGCAGGATTTGATCTCGTGATCGTGGAGACCTCCGGGATCGGTCAGTCCGACACCGAGATCGTGGAGCATGCGGACGTCACCCTCTACGTCATGACCCCCGACTACGGAGCAGCCACGCAGCTGGAAAAGATCGACATGCTCGATTTTGCCGATGCCGTGGCGGTGAACAAGTTCGACAAGCCCGGCGCGCTCGACGCGCTCCGCGATGTCCGGAAGCAGGTGCAACGGAACCGGACCCGCTTCGAGACTCCCCTCGAGGAGATGCCGGTCATCGGCACGGTCGCCTCGCAGTTCAATGACCCCGGAACCTCCGAGCTCTGCACTCTGGTGATGCGGTTGCTGGAGGAGCGCACCGCGCTGACGCTTCCCCCTCCTCCGGATCCGGGAGAGGCCACGCGGGAGCAGGCCATCATCCCCCCCGGCCGGGTCCGCTACCTGTCCGAAATCGCCGAGACGATCGAGGGTTTCGAGCGGTTCGTCGACCGGCAGTGCGAAATCGCGCGCCAGCTCTGGCAGCTGCACGGCACGATCGACCTGCTCCGGCGGGATGCCGGCCGCGAGACCACCCGGGTCGAGGAGGAGGGAGACGTGGTCCGGACCGAAGTGACCACCGTCCCGGCGTCACCCGCTCTCAACGACCTCGAGTCGCGATATCGCGCGCTGGAAGCCACCCTCCATCCCGAATCCCGCCGCCTGCTCGCCGAGTGGCCCGGGATGCGAAAGCGGTACCGGGCCGCCAAGTATCAGTTCACGGTCCGGGACCGGATCCTGGAGCAGGATCTGTACACCGTGAGTCTCTCCCAGTTGCGCATCCCGAAGGTCACCCTCCCCCGCTATGAGGATTGGGGCGATCTCCTCCGCTGGCTCCTGCGAGAGAACGCCCCGGGCCACTTCCCGTACACCGCGGGCGTCTTCCCGTTGCGGCGCGAGCACGAGGACCCCGCCCGGATGTTCGCCGGCGAAGGGGGGCCGGAGCGCACCAACAAGCGCTTCCACTTCGTCTCCCGGGGGACACCCGCCAAGCGGCTGTCCACCGCGTTCGACTCCGTGACCCTCTACGGGGAGGATCCCGACCGGCGCCCCGACATCTACGGCAAGATCGGCAATTCCGGCGTGAGCGTGGCCTCGCTCGACGACGCGAAGAAGCTCTACTCGGGGTTCGACCTGACCGACCCCGCCACCTCCGTCTCCATGACCATCAACGGCCCGGCGCCGATGCTGCTGGCCTTCTTCCTGAACGCCGCCATCGACCAGCAGTGCGAGCGCCACCTCCGGGCCGAGGGGAAGGCCGACCTCGTGGAACGCCATCTGGCGGAGCGGTTCGACGCGCGGGGGCTTCCCCGCCCCCGCTACCAGGGAGATCTCCCCCAGGGCCACGACGGGCTCGGCCTCCTCCTCCTCGGCACCACGGGGGACCAGGTCCTCCCCCCCGACGTCTATGCCCGGCTTCGCTCCGAGGCCCTGCACGTGGTCCGGGGGACGGTGCAGGCCGACATCCTCAAGGAGGACCAGGCCCAGAACACCTGCATCTTCTCGACCGAGTTTGCCCTGCGCATGATGGGGGACATCCAGCAGTTCTTCATCGACGAACAGGTGCGCAATTTCTACTCGGTGTCGATCTCGGGCTATCACATCGCCGAGGCGGGGGCCAATCCGCTGACCCAGTTGGCCTTCACGCTCGCCAACGGCTTCACCTACGTCGAGTACTATCTGTCGCGGGGCATGTCCATCGATGACTTCGCGCCGAACCTGTCGTTCTTCTTCAGCAATGGGCTCGACCCCGAATACAGCGTGATCGGCCGGGTGGCGCGGCGCATCTGGGCCCGCGCCATGCGCGAGAAGTACCATGGCAACGAGCGCTCCCAGAAGCTCAAGTATCACATCCAGACCTCCGGGCGAAGCCTCCACGCCCAGGAGATCGCCTTCAACGACATCCGGACCACGCTGCAGGCCCTCACGGCGCTCTCCGACAACTGCAACTCGCTCCACACCAACGCCTATGACGAGGCGATCACCACGCCCACCGAGGAGAGCGTGCGCCGGGCCCTCGCCATCCAGCTCATCATCACCAAGGAGCTGGGGATCGCGAAGAACGAGAATCCCCTGCAGGGGGCGTTCATCATCGAGGAACTCACCGACCTCGTGGAGGCCGCCGTGCTCCGGGAGTTCCGGAACATCTCCGACCGGGGCGGCGTGCTGGGCGCGATGGAACGGATGTACCAGCGCAACCGGATTCAGGAGGAATCACTCTATTACGAGCGATTGAAGCACAGCGGAGCGATGCCGATCATCGGGGTCAACACCTTCCTCGGGCCCCAGGGATCCCCCACCGTCCTCCCGACCGAGGTCATCCGTTCCACCGAGGCGGAGCGGGATTACGCCATCGCCTCCCGCGATGCCGTGCACCACAGGGATCCCGCGGGACGGACGGCGGCGCTCGACACCCTGCGGCACACCGCCGTCACCGGAGGAAACACCTTTGGAGCGCTGATGGAGGCGGCCAAGGTCTGCACGCTGGGGGATCTGTCCCGGGCACTGTACGAGGTGGGAGGGCAGTACCGCCGGAACATGTGAGATTCGAAGTTTGAAGTGTGAAGAGGTCGTAGGCGCCTGGACGAGGCAGCCGACGACCACAGCGGAGGCATGGAGAGCGTTTCGGAGAGTCATGCGGACTCGGAGCTTTTGCATTCTCGTGGAGTCCTATTATTCGAGTGAGTCCTCGTGCCTCGGCTGGGCGACTGCGGCAGAGGCGGCAAGAGCAGTTGAAGTCGGCATGACGGCCACGCGTGACCTGCGGCGCGAGGCTCGCGATCCGACCGTCGCGCGCCGACAGGTCCATGCGTGTGTCAGGTGGCCCGACGCATGGGTCCAGCCGGTCCTAAATGCCCACGGCGGCCTGGCGGCCGTGGACGACAGCGAGAACTTCGACGAGGTCAGCGCTGCGTCGGTAGATAACTCGAGAGGGACCTTCGATGACCTCCTGAATCTCCGGGCGGCCCACTTCGGGGACCATGCGTCCGGAATCCGGGAACGCAGCCAGCTGCGGTGCGCGCGCGAGGATGCGCTGGACCATCCGCTCTGCATAGAACGGGGAAGCGTGGGAGATGTACTGGCGTAGTGCCCCGAGATGGCCCAGGGCCGTCGCCGTCCAGACGACGGTCACCGTCGCTGGCGGAGCTGGGCGAGGGCCTGTTCATGGGTCATTACCCGCCCAGCATCGGCATCGGCGAGCCCGGCTTCGACGGCCTGACGGACGTAGACCTCGTACATGAGATCATCCCAGGAGGCGTTCGCCGGGAGTTGGTCGACGAGGCGGTGGGCCTCTTCCTTCACGTTGCGAGCCGGGTCCATGGGGCCTCGACGGGCAAGGAACTCCCCTGAATCTGACCTGTCGCCCATGAAGGGGCAAGCACGGGCCATCGAACTTCACACTTTCTTCGCGCCTTCGTGTGAACCCTTCACCCTTCCATGGACCCCGGCGTGCGCCGGGGTGACGCTCCGAAAGCGACCTCAGACCCCGTTTCCTTCGTGCCTTCGTGCCTTCGTGTGAACCCTTCATCCTTCCACGGACCCCGGCGTGCGCCGGGGTGACGTTCCGTTGACCGCCGGGAACCCCGCATCCTTCGCGCCTTCGCGCCTTCGCGTGAGCCCCTCACACTTCCGATGGACCCCGGCGTTCGCCGGGGTGACGCTCCGATGAATGCGCGGGATTCCCAAGCTCCCTCCGGAGCGCCTCACCCAGGGCATGCGGGCTCAGTGTCCCCGCGGCCAGCGCCTCCTCCGCGGACGCCAGGCGGGCCTCGGCGCCAGCATGACTCCACGCCCAGGCCGACAGCACCCGCCGCAGCACCGCCCGTGCCCGAACCTTTCGGCGCTCCCGGCGCCGGGTCTCACGTTCCACCCCGGCCATCCGGTCCCACTCGGCGTCCAGGAGATCCACCAGTCGGTCGATCCCGCGCCCGCTCTGGGCCGACGTCTCCACCACCGGTGGCGCCGCCGACGTCCCGGGTCCCGTCTCCCGGCGCATGCGGATCATCACCTCGAGTTCCCGCCGCAGGACGTCAGCGCCGGGGCGATCAGCCTTGTTGACCACGAAACAGTCGGCCACTTCCATGATCCCGGACTTGAGCACCTGAATGCTGTCCCCCGATTCGGGAACCACGACCAGGATCGTCAGGTCCGCCAGGGAGACGATGTCGAGTTCCGACTGTCCCACACCCACGGTTTCGATCAGGATCCGGTCGTAACCCGCCACGTCAAGCACATCGGCGAGTTCCCCTGAGCTGAGGGCGAGGCCGCCCAGCGACCCCCGGGTGGCCATCGACCGGATGAACACGCCGTCATCCATCGCGGTGCCCTCCATCCGGATGCGATCGCCCAGGAGGGCGCCTCCCGAGATCGGACTGCTGGGATCGACGGCCAGCACCGCCACCCGGAGCCCGGCGGTGCGGTAATGCTGCGTCAGTCGGTCGGTGAGGGTCGACTTCCCCGCGCCGGGAGGGCCGGTGATGCCGAGGCGGCGGGCTCGCCCCACGTGCGGGTGCAGATCAGCAAGCAGCGCATCGCACCCCGCCTCGGTGTTCTCGACGAGGCTCAGCGCCCGGGCCACCGCCACGGGGCGTCCGGCACGAATTCCGTCGACCAGCGACGTCACCGAATCCCGGCTCACAACAGCAGGACCCCGGCCAGCCCGAGGAGGAGGGCAAACCCGCAGATGTCAGTCAGGGTGGTGACGAACACGGAGGAGGCGATCGCGGGATCCACGTCAAACCGCTCGAGCAGAAGGGGGATGAAGGCGCCCGCGAAGCCGGCCACCACGAGGTTACCGGTCATGGCCAGAAACACCACCAGCCCGAGCATCGGAGGCTGCCGGGTCACCAGGGCCACCCCCCAGACCACCGCTCCGATGGCCAGGCCGTTCACCGATCCGACCACCATCTCCTTGGTCACCACCCGGGTGAATTCATGGACCGGCAATTGCCCGATGGCGAGCCTCCGAACGGTGACCGCGAGCGCCTGGGTCCCGGCATTCCCTCCCATTCCCGCGATCACCGGCATCCAGGCCGCCAGCACCACCAGCTGGCTCACGGCCGACTGAAAGAACAGCACGACCGACGCAGCGAGAAAGGCGGTTACCAGGTTGACGAGGAGCCAGGGCAGCCGGCTGCGAACCGCATCCCCCCACCCCGCCCCCAGGTCCTCATCGGCCGAGACGCCACCGAAGCGCAGGATGTCCTCGGTGTTCTCCGCTTCGACGACATCGCTCACGTCATCGAAGGTGATCCGGCCAAGCAGCCTCCCGTCATGTTCCACCACCGGGATGCTCGGCACGTTGTAGCGGGCCATCAGGCGCGCCACCTCCTCCTGGTCGGTTTCGGGGGTGACCACCAGATCCGCCGGTTCCATCACGTCCCGTACCGGACGGGAGGCCGGCGAGACCACGATCGCCCGGAAGCTCAGGACCCCCACCAGGTGGTGCCGATCGTCGATGACGAACACCTGGGCAAACTGGTCCACCTCCTCGGCCTGCTCCCGAATCTCGTCGAGCGCCCGCCCCACGGTGGCCGAGTCATGCACCGCCACCACCTGACCGGTCATCAGCCCCCCGGCCGATTCCTCGTGGTACCGAAGCAGGCGCTCGACCCCCTCCCGATCCTCCCGGTCCTCCACCGCGGCCAGGATGCGAGCCCGGGCATCCGGCTCGAGAACCCCCAGCAGGTCCGCGGCATCGTCGTCCTCCAACTGCTCGACGATGTCGGCGGCGTGCTCCGAGTCGAGAGCGGCCAATGTGTTCTCGGCGTGCTCCTCCTCCGGAAGCTCCGCGAGGGCCTGCCCCGCAATCTCCGGAGGCAGCATCCGCACCACCGTCACCCGTTCGGCGCCATCGAGCTCCCGAAGAACGTCGGCCAGGTCGGCCGGCTCCAGATCCGCTGCGGCCGTCAGAAACTCCGGCAGACGACCCGCGCGGACCCACTCCGCGAGTTCCTGAACGCGGACAGGACGACCGGTCATCCGACACTCCCGGGAAGCGCGGTGAGAGGACTGCTTTCGTTCCGAATGAGAACCCGGTCGATCCGGGTCGGGGTGGCGCGCACGATGTCCACCTCGATTCCCTGCCAGGAGAATCGTTCCCCGGCCGTCGGGATGCGCCCCAGCAGCTCGGCGAGGCGGCCCCCGATCGTATCGGCCTGTCCCGGGGGAAAGGTCACCGCGAGACGCCGCTCGAGGTCTGACACCGGCACGGACCCGTCCACCTCCAGCAACTCCGACAGCCCCGCCGTGGGCGGTCCCGGCGCGACCGCATCGTGCTCGTCGTAGATCTCACCCACCATCTCTTCCAGCAGGTCCTCCATCGTCACGATACCGAGGGTGCCCCCGAATTCATCCAGCACCACCGCGAGGTGCCGTCGCTCGCGCTGCAGGTCGATCAGCAGATCCCCTGCGGTGCGCGTGGCCGGCGCGAAGGTCACCGGACGGATCGGCAGTGGGTCTCCCGGACGGACCCGGAAGAGATCGAACACGTGCAGCATCCCGACGATCTCGTCGAGGGATCCCCGATACACCGGAATCCGGCTGTAGCCGCTTTCGGTGAAGACCCGCGTGATCTCCTCCAGGCTGGCGGACTCGGGCACCGCCACCACGGCGGTACGCGGACTCATGACATCCCGCACCAGACGCTGGGCAAAGGCCATGATCCCTCCCACCATCACCAGTTCCCGGTCCGGTCCGAACCCCGCCGCCACCCGCTCCCGCACCAGGGCCCGCACCTCGGCGGGGCCGGCGATGGCGCGCACGGGAAGGAGGGCCGCCAGCAGGTAGGCCAGAGGACGCAGCACAGGCTGCGCCAGGGTGACGACTCGCTCCGCCCGCGCATGGGAGAGCCATCGGGGCAGCAGATACCCGCTCAGTACCACGACGGGAACGGCCAGCACCACGACCACGAGCGCCAGGCGCCAGACCGTGAAGCCCGCAAACACCGCCGGGAACACCGCCCCCATCAGGATGACCCCGATCGACGTCGTCGCCGCCGCCGCCGCCAGGTCGCGATCCACCACCTCCACCCAGGCCAGTGACTCCTGCCCTCCCCGCAGCCTCCGGGACACGGCCTGCACCAGAGAACGGCGCCCGGTGGTGACCAGGGCCGCCGCCGCGGTGGCCCCGAACACCGTGAGGAGCAGTCCGAAGATGAGTCCGGAAAGAATCATGGGGTCATCTCCTCGGCCACGGTCACGGTGACTCGCTTCACCCGGCGCCGGACCACCTGGTCCACGTGGCAGCGCACTCCGTTCTCCACCACTTCATCCCCCACCCGTGGTACCCGGCCCAGGACTGCCAGAACCCACCCACCCACCGTGTCCACATCGTCCCGTCCCAGATCCTTGCCGAGGCGAGTCTCCAGTTCCGTGAGCGCCACCCCGCCCTGGACCCGGAACACCCCGTCTTCCTCCTGCTGGATCGGCTCCACCTCGTCCACATCGCGCTCATCGTGAATCTCCCCGACGATCTGCTCGAGAATGTCCTCTAGCGTGATGAGCCCTGCAGTCCCTCCGAATTCGTCCACCACCACCGCCACGTGGCTCGACCCCGCCAGCACATCCCGCAACTGCCGGTCCAGGGTCTTGGCCTCGGGCACGAAGCTGACCGGTTGGACCAGGGCCCGCCACTCCGTGTCCTGCTCCGCGTGCAGGGCGTGCAGGAAATCCTTGGCGTGGAGCACACCGGCCACCGCGTCGGCGTGACCGTCCACGACCAGCAGGCGGGAATACCCGGCCCCCCGGAAGACCTGTTCCACCGTCTCCCTGTCGAACGACACGTCCACCGACACGATGTCGATGCGGGGCGTCATGACCTCGGCCACGGTCATGTTCCGCAGGGCGAAGACCCCGGCCACCATCGTGCGGTCCACCCCCGGTTCTCGAGCCTGCGGTGTTGTGCCCCGACCGTCGACACGCGCCAGGAGCCGCAGGAGCGGATGGAAGGGAAGGAGGGTTCGCTGCCCGAAGGACGTGAGGGTTAGCTGGAGATCCCGCGGGAGGATCGACACGATCACGCGCGGGAGGAGGTCACCCGCCACCCAGACCATCGCGATCGTGATGGCGAGACGGACCGCGGCCGACGCGGGAGGCCAGGCCCACCACGCCACCGCGGTTCCTCCCGCCGCCGCCGCCAGAAGGAGCAGGGCCAGATGCACCAGGTGCAGTCCGCGCGGGGCCGCGAGGGCGGGGGGCGCCCCCGGCACCGGAGCGGTCAGGGCCCGGGGGAGCCGGGGATCTCCCTCCGCTCCCAGGGCCACGAGACCGGCCCAGAGCGTCAACAGGACCGTGGCGAGGGGAGCCATCCCGAGGTGGAGGAGGACGTTCACCGGAGACGGCCCACGTAAGCTTCCTGCCGCTTCCACATCGGACTCGCCATCCGTTCTTCCCCCTCCGGATGATCCCATCCGAGCACATGCAAGGTCCCGTGCACCACCAGGCGGATCACCTCCTCCCGGAGCGACACGCCATGGCGCCTCGCCGAGCGCCCGGCCACCCAGGGACAGACGTACACGTCTCCCAGAACTGGCTCCCCCTCCGCGTGCAGGGAGAAGGCGAGGACATCCGTGGGCCGGGGGGCTCCCTTCCAGCGCTGGTGGAGTGCCGCCATGCGATCCCGGCCCACGAAGGCCACCTCGACCCGTCCCTCCTGTTTTTCCCCGCGCAAAACCGATTCGACGACGGCGATCACCTCGGCCCCGGGGAGCGCCTGCGGGCGCCCCGAGACAACCACGCGGCCCGAGGGGGCGGCCCGCATCCGTCAGGCCCCCTGATCGTCGGCGTAGGCCTGGATGATCTCCTTGACCAGACGGTGCCTCACCACGTCCTGCTGGTCCAGGTACTGGAAACCAACGCCCTCGATCCCGGGAAGAATCCGCTCGATCTGGATCAGGCCCGAGTCCTCCCGATGCCGCAGATCGATCTGAGTCTTGTCGCCGGTGACCACCGTCTGGCTCCCCACACCGAGGCGGGTGAGGAACATCTTCATCTGCGACCCCGTGGCATTCTGGGCCTCATCGAGAATGATGAACGCATCCGACAGGGTGCGCCCCCGCATGTAGGCGAGGGGGGCGATCTCGATCACCCGGCTCTCCAGCGCACGCTGGACCCGCTCGGGAGGCATCATGTCCTCCAGCGCGTCGTAGAGGGGGCGCAGATAGGGATCCACTTTGGCCTGCATGTCCCCGGGCAGGAACCCGAGGGACTCCCCGGCCTCGACCGCGGGCCGCGCCAGGACGATCCTCTTCACCCGTTTCCGGGCCAGGGCCTCCACCGCCTTGGCCACGGCCAGGTAGGTCTTTCCCGTCCCCGCGGGACCGATCCCCACCACGATGTCGTAGGAGGCGATCGCCTTGAGGTACTCCCGCTGGCCCGCCGTCTTGGGAACGATCGGTTTGCGGATCCCGGGAAGCACGATGCGGTCCCCGTTCTGGCGCCCTGCCACGTCGATGCCGGCGCCTCCGTCCGAGGCGATCCGGAACACGTCCTCCGGTTCGAGCCCGTCCCCCATGCGCACCAGATCGATGAGCCCCTGGACCACGGCCGTGGCCCGGGTCACCTGGTCTTCCGTTCCGGTGAGCGTCAGGGTGTCGCCCCGCAGATGGGTCCGGATTCCAAGGGCGCGCTGCAACTCAACGAGGTTCGCCTCGTTGACCCCCGCCAGCAGGAGGGGATCGGCTCCCTCGATCGACAACCGATGCCGGAACTCCTTGGTCATCTCCCCGCCTCCTCCGGCACCACCGGGGTGAGTGGTGCCAAGTGCAGGGCCGCGAGATCGTCGGGACTCACCGGTGTGGGCGCCCCCTCAAACAGGGCACGGGCCGCGGTGGTCTTCGGGAAGGCAATCACGTCCCGGAGCGAGCCGGCCCCGGCGAGCAGCATCACAATCCGGTCGAAGCCGAGCGCAAAGCCACCGTGAGGGGGAGCGCCGCAGGCCAGTCCGTCGAGGAGGAAGCCAAAGCGATGGGCGATCTCATCGGGCGAGAGACCGAGGCGGCGGAACACGGCTTCCTGGAGACCGGGATCGGTGACCCGGATCGACCCGCTCCCGAGCTCGTTCCCGTTGTAGACGGCATCGTAGTGAAGGGCCCTGCACCGGCCCGGGTCCGAGTCCAGCCAGGCCACGTCCTCCGGATGGGGTGCGGTGAACGGGTGATGAACCGGCACCCAGGCCCCGGTGTCGGGATCGGACTCGAACAGCGGAAAGTCCACCACCCAGGCGAACGCGTGCTCCGAGCGCCGCATCACGCCGGGCCGGGAGGAGAGGGCGTGTCGCACGGCGTGGAGGGCGGGGTTGGTGACCGCATCGACCCCGACGACTCCCAGAAGGAGGTCCCCGGGGCCGCCGGTGAGGGCGGCGACGGTGCCGGGACCGAGCGCCTTGACGCCGGCTCCCTCCCAGCCCGATTCGCCTCGTCGCACCCAGAGCAATCCGCCGGCCCCGAGATCGCGCACCGTGGCCGACAGTTGGTCGATCTCCTTGCGCGACAGCGACCCGCCCTGCTCGGGGGTCGCCGGCACCCGGATACCGCGGAACCGCACCCGGTCCCGGGATCCCGGTTCCCCGTTCTCCGTCCCCGCCACGACCGCGACAAAGGGCGCCGCCCCGTCGGGCACCACGAGCCCGGTCCAATCCTCGATGGTGAATCCGTGGCGCAGGTCGGGCTTGTCGATCCCATATCGCTCCATGGCCTCACGCCAGGAAAGCTGTACGAACGGGCGATCGACGGTGTGTCCCGCGGTCTTCCACAGCGCCACAAGGACCTCCTCCACCACCGCCATCACCTCGGCGGCGGACACGAAGGAAGCCTCGATGTCGATCTGCGTGAACTCCGGCTGCCGGTCCGCGCGGAGGTCCTCGTCCCGAAAGCACCGGGCGATCTGGAAGTACCGGTCGAACCCCGCGACCATCAGGAGCTGCTTGTAGATCTGGGGAGATTGGGGAAGCGCGTAGCATTCCCCGGGATGCACCCGGCTTGGCACCAGGTAGTCCCGGGCCCCTTCCGGGGTGGGTTTGGTGAGGATCGGCGTTTCGATCTCCAGGAAACCGAGTGCGCTGAGGGTGGCCCGTGCCTGCTGCAGGAGACGGTGACGCAGGATCAGGTTGTGTTGCAGCTCGGGGCGGCGCAGATCGAGAATGCGGTGCCGGAGCCGGAGCTCCTCCGCGGCCAGCTCCTCGCCCTCGCGGCGAGCCACCGGCACCACCGGGGTCCGGGCGGGGCCCAGAACGTCAAGGGCCACGACCTGGATCTCGACCTCGCGGGACCGCATGCCGGGATCGCGCCCCGGCTCCGGTCGCACCCGTACCGTTCCGCGCACCCGGATCACCGTTTCCGCCCCCAGACCCGCGGCCAGGGCCAACACCTCAGGAGGGGTCCACTCCGGATCGCAGGAGAGCTGGACCAGGCCGTCCCGGTCCCGCAGGTCGAGGAAGACGATCCCGCCCAGATCGCGGCGGCGGTGAACCCACCCCGCCACGGTAACCTCCTGTCCCTCTGCTTCGCGCGTCACCAGGCCGGCGCGGTGGGTTCGGTAGAGGGGCTCAGCCATGGGGCATTCGGGAGCCCGGGAGAGGGGGACAGCGAAGGGACGAGGAGTCAGCGGGCATGCGGCAAACGTAACCGTCGCCGGGGTGGGTGACAAGCGATTGCGGGGGAGGAAGTTAGACGGACCAATGACCAATGACCAATGATCAATGACCAATGATCAATGAACAATGCCCCCGCCCCGGCCCCTCTCCCGCAAGCCGGAGAGGGGAGGCCAGGATTGTGCGGTGATACCTTTCCTCCCGCCCATCGCCTGCCTATCGATGTCACCGTCAATACCGGCGGAAATCACGCAAGAAGGGAAGGTGCGGAGGGGTTGGCGTTGCGTTGGAGCGGTGGCAGGGAACCGGGGCCGTGTAAACGGCCCCACCGCCGAGCCCGGGGCGAAAGCCCCGGGAATACTTTGTGAAATATTTCACAAATAGTGGGAAACAAGACCTGACCCCTTTCCAATGAACAATGAACAGTAAATAATGCACGGAATGAATGAGGGAATCGCAAAGGCACGCCGAAATCCGTGCCATCGCCGAGAGACGGGGGTGTAGATTTCCGCCATGAGCCTCCTCGCCCACCGCGACCTTCCCGCCGAGTCTGTCACCCTGCTCGATACCACTCCAGCGGAAGCCCGGCGGCAGGTGGCCGCCTGGGTGGAGGAGCAGGGGCTCCCCTCCTACCGGACCTCGCAGATCCTCCCCCGGCTCTGGCAGAGGCCGGTCGCCAGCTGGGACGATGCCACTGAACTCCCCAGGGAGCTGCGCACCGCACTCGGCTCCCGCTTCCCCCTGCCCCACCTCACCCTCGACACCCGTCGGGACTCCCGCGATGGCACCCGGAAGTACCTCTGGCGCCTCGACGACGGCGAGGCGATCGAGTCGGTGCTTATCCCGAGCGGATCGCGACGCACCCTCTGCATCAGCTCCCAGGCGGGGTGTGCCCTCGGGTGCCGCTTCTGCGCCACCGGGCGCATGGGGTTCCGCCGCAATCTCGCCGCGTGGGAAATCGCGGCCCAGGTGCGGGCCATCATCCTGGAGGATCCCGCCCAGGCCCCGACCAACGTCGTGTTCATGGGGATGGGAGAACCGCTGCTCAACTGGCCCGCGGTCGACACGGCCCTCACCATTCTCAATCATCCCGAGGGCTTTGGCATCGGGGCGCGTCACATCACCGTTTCCACGGTGGGGATACTCCCGGGGATGGCTCTTCTGGCCCAGCGGCCCGAGCAGTTCCGTCTGGCCATCAGCCTGCACGCCGCCGATACCACCACCCGGTCACGATTGATGCCGGTCGAGCGGAAGTATGACTTTGCCGCGGTGCTGAAGGCCGCTCGCGCCTTCACCCGCCGGGTGACCTTCGAGTACGTGCTCATCGCCGGTGTGAACGATGGAGACGAGGACGCCTCGGCGCTCACCACGCTCGCCCGGCCGCTCGGCGCGATGGTCAATCTCCTTCCCCTCCATCCCGGCGGGGATCCCGGCCTCACACCGTCGGACCCGCGCCGCCTCCACGCCTTTGCCGACCTGCTGCGTGCCGGAGGAGTTGAAGCGGTGGTTCGGCGGAGCCGCGGGCTCGACATCGAAGCGGCGTGCGGGCAGTTGAGGGTGGCCGTCGACGGTCCGCGAGCTCCCCGGCAACCCCGGGCCTGACCCCGCATGCGCGCTCTGCTGGAGGGGGTTCTCCGGCTCGTGCTCCGGCTCTACTTTCGCACCATCGTCGTCCATGGTCTGGATCAGTTGCCTGCCGGCGGCCGGTTGATCTTCGTCCTCAACCATCCCAACGGACTCGTGGACCCGCTCTTCGTGCTCCTGAAGAGCGGACGCCGGGTCTCCTTTCTCGCCAAGGCCCCCCTCTTCCGGCTCCCGGTCCTCGGCTACTTCCTTCGACTCACCCAGACCATCCCCGTCTACCGCCCGGAGGACAACCCGGGGGACACGGCCCGGAACCTGGAGACCTTTGCGCGGGCCCGGCAGGTCCTCACGAGCGGCCTGGCCATCGCGATCTTCCCCGAGGGCACCACCCACAGCGATCCCTCGCTCAAGCCGCTTCGGACCGGGGCGGCCCGAATCGCGCTCGCCGCCACCGCTGATGGCCCGGTCACCCTGGTTCCCACCGGACTCACCTACAGCAACAAGGCCCGGTTCCGGAGCCGTGCCACGGTCCAGTTCGGAGCGCCGATCGTGCTGCCCGTCGGCACGGCCCCCGACCCAGACGCACCTGAACCGACGGCGGTCCAGGCCCTGACTCAGCAGCTCCGGGATGCCCTGGGCCAGGTCACAGTGCAGGCCGACCGGGCCGAGATCATCGACCTCCTGGCGCGCACCACTCGCCTCCTGGCTCCCCGTTCCGATCCCGACTCCGCAGTGGTCCTCCATCGCCGCATCACCGAGGGCTACGCCCGGCTCCGCGAGGAGGACCCCACCCGCCTGGCCCGGCTTCGGCACCGGGTGGAGCGGCATCTGGCCCTGCTGGACACGGTGGGCATCCCTCCCGAGGCCCTCGACTCGGCCTCCTATCGTCCCCAACGCGTCGCCCTCTTCACCGCCCACCGGATCGCCCGGATTCTGTTGCTGGTCCCCCTCGGCGTCCCGGGGTTCGTGGTGCATGCCCCGGCGTGGGTGGTGGTCGGACGCCTGGCCCGCCGCTATGCCAAGGGAGCCAGCGAGGTGGTGTCCACCGCGCAGATTCTGGGCGGGATGCTTCTGTACCCCCTGACCTGGATCGGTCTGGCGGGTGCGGTGTACCTCTGGCGTGGCTCGGTATCCGCCGGCGTCACCCTGGCCCTGGCGCCCCTCGCCGGGTATGCTGCACTGCGACTCATGGAGCAGGCGGACTCCCTGATCACCGCGACCCGGGGCTATCTTTTCTTTGTCGCGGGGCGCGAGGGGTTCCAACGGTTGGCCGCGGCGCAGCAGGCGCTGCGAGCCGACCTGGAAGCGGTGGGTCGCGAGAATCTTTCCGCATGAGCCCGTGGTATCGGAGTTTGCAGAAGAACCACGAAAAGCACGAAAACACACGAAAGCATGGTGTCGTCATTTTCGGGTCGTGTGGTGTATTCCGTGGTGAATGCGCTTGATTGGTGGTTGCACCCCGCGGGGTGGAACGAGTGGTTCCCGAGGTCTCCTGCTCCCGTGCCACTTCGTAGTGGGAATGACGGGTTTGGCTTTCCATCAGCGGGGGCCGTCAGTGACGTCAGGACCTGATCGAGTACGGGTACGAGTACGTGTACGTGTATGGCCCCCCCTGATTCCCTACTCCCTACTCCCTACTCCCGACTCCCTACTCCCGACTCCCAACCCCCTACACCACCGGGGTCGGGAGAGTCCCCCCCTCGAACCAGGCGCGCAGGTTGGCCAGCGCCAGCATCCCCATCGCGGTTCGCGTCTCGAGGGTGGCGCTTCCCAGGTGAGGCAACAACACCACTTGTTCCATCGTCCGGAGGGGCTCGGGCACCTTCGGCTCGTCGGCGTACACATCGAGGCCGGCCCCGGCCAACCGTCCCGACGAAAGGGCCGCCACCAACGCCGCTTCGTCGACGATGTTTCCCCGGGCGGTGTTGATCAGCACGCTCGACGGCGGCATGAGCGCCAGCCGCCGGGCATCGATCAGGTGATGCGTATCGGGGGTCGAGGGGACATGCAGGGTCACCACGTCGGATTCGGAGAGGAGTGTATCCAACGGCACTTTCCTCGCCTCGACCCCACCGAGATCCCAGGGGGCGACCGGGCTCCGCGAGGCGTACAGGATGCGCATACCGAGACCCGCATGGGCCCGTCGTGCGACGGTGGTCCCGATCCTCCCCATCCCGATCACCCCGAGCCGGAGCCCATGGGCCGAACGTCCGAGAAGCTGGGTCGGCTCCCACCCGGTCCACCCACCGCTCCGCACCAGGCGTTCCCCTTCGCCCAGGCGTCGCAGTACGGCCAGGATCAGCGCGATGGTCAGCTCGGCTGTCGCTTCGGTGAGAACTCCCGGCGTATTGGAGACCCGGATACCGACGCTTCGAGCCGTCTCCAGGTCGATGTTGTCCACCCCCACGCCGAAATTGGCGAGCAATCCGGCGCGACGGCCCGATGTCCGCAGCAGGGTGGCGGAAAACCTGTCGATGACGGTGCAGAGGATGGCGTCCGATTTCCGCAGCGCCGTGCGCAGATCGTCCGCCGTTGGAGGCCTGAATCCGGGAGGGTGCTGCACCTCGCCGAGGGCGCTCAGGGCGGACTCCACCTCGGCGGGGAGTCGCCGGGTCTGGTAGACGGTTGGTTTCGTCGAGGTCATGCTGCATTATACCGGCTACCCCGTGCCGCAGGTACCATGTCCTCACCCTCCCCCCATCAGCCCCCGCGCGCCCTGCTCGAGTTCTGCCTCCGCGAGGCGGTGCGGGCGGTTTCCCCGGACGTTGCCTTGCGGGGGGTTCTCCGCGCTCCCCCCGGCTCGGCGGCCACTCCGTGGATTTTGGGAATTGGGAAAGCCGCGGCCGGGATGGTGGCTGTCGCGGGAGAGGTACTCACGGGGGCGGGACACGGCTCAGTGGAGGGGCTGGCGGTTCTGGATGAACCACCGGTACGGGAGCTCCCGGTGCCCTGGTGCGTGGGTGATCACCCCGTTCCCGGCCCTGGGTCCCTGCACGCGGCGGACCGGTTGAGGGAGACGGTGGCCGGGACCCCCATGGGACACCCGGTCTGGGTCTTCCTGAGCGGGGGAGCGTCGAGTCTCATCGCCGCACCGATCGAGCCGGTCACCCCGAAAGATCTCCGCGAGCTGTGGACGGTTCTTCTCTCCAGCGGTCTCCCGATCGGAGAGGTGAACGCGATCCGGAAGCTCGTCCTTCGGCACGCTGGGGGCCGGCTCGGCGTGGCCCTGGGAGGCGGTGGGCGCGTGGTGTCGCAATATCTGATATCGGATGTCCCGGGAGACGACATTGCCGACATCGGATCGGGTCCCTGTGTGGCGGCTTCTCCTGATCAGGAGGTGGTTCGCAGGAGCCTGGCTTCCCTCCCACTGAACTCCGCGCTCCGTGGCCGGATCCTCACGGTGCTCGAGGCCAGTCCCCCGCCCCGTGCCGATGATCCCGCCCTGGCGGGAATAACCCATCGGATCGTGGCCACCAACCGGGACGCCAGGGAGGCGGCGGGAGCAGCGGCCCGCGCATTGGGGTGGGAGGTGAACATGGACGAGACTCCGGTGACGGGTGAGGCGAGACGTGTGGGCCGGGAGTTCGCCGCATTTCTCCTCGCCCAGGAACCGGGGTCAGTTCCCCGGCTCATCGTGCGCGGAGGCGAAACGACGGTGAGACTCCCCTCCACCGGGAGGGTGCCGCCGGGGGGGCGCAACCAGGAGCTGGCCCTGGCGGCGGCGGAGGTGTTGTCGGGAGACGGGATGCACCGGCCGGTGGTTCTGGCCGCCGGAACCGACGGGCGGGACGGGACCAGCGATGCGGCGGGCGCCGTGGTGGATGGGGAGACGTGGGAGCGGATCCGGGCCACGGGTGTCGACCCGGAGCAGGCCCTCGCGGACCACCGCGCGCATGAGGCGCTGGCGGCCGTTGGTGCGCTGGTGATCACCGGAAGGACGGGGACGAATGTGATGGATCTTCTGCTGGGTGTGATTCCTCCCCGGGGCGGGTGGATCTAACGAGCACCCGTACCCATACCCATACTCGCACACCTCCACGTTGCTGGGAAGGTATACCCGTGGGTGCGCCGCCTGCGGCGCACCCACAACCTCAGGGCTTCACCGAGGGAGCATCGAGCCGCACGGGATCGCCTTGCTGCATCAGCAAGCGTCCCGTGAAATCGAGCCGGTCCTCGAGCTCCGCCACCCGGGCCCGCATCTCCTCGGCGTTCTGCTGGAGCTGCTCATTCTGGTCGAGTGCCTGTTGCAGGTCGGCGCGGAGGTCCCCAATCCGCCGGCGGGTCGTGAGGTGCCGAGCGCCGAGGGCCAAGGCGACTGCCAGCACCGCGTGAAGCGTGGCGTGCACCGGGGGTTCGCCGGGGAGAGCGGCGAACCAGACAGAGACAACGTTGGCGGCGGACAGGATCCAGGCGGTGGGAATCCAGGCGCGGTGTGTGAACCACATGGGAACCTCCAGGTGACGAGAGCCACCGACACGTCCAGCGTGGTGATGAAGCTACGCCAATCGGCAGCGACCGCAATCCACACGGGCTCGTGGAACTGATCAAGGAGAGTGAACAATGGATTCCCGCTTTCGCGGGAATGACGTTGATCAGAGATTCCCTCACACCTCACTCCCTATCCGCCACTCCCCATTCCCCATTCCCTATTCCCTATTCCCTATTCCCTACTCCCTATTCCCTACACCCTATTCCCTACACCCTATTCCCTACTCCCTACTCCCTACTCCCTAACTCACGGTACCAACCCCGGCACGGGATGAAAATCGTGCCCCAGCAGCACCGTCAGATCGACCCGCCGGAGAGTATCGATCTGCACCACGACCCGGCCGACCCCCAGCGACCGAACCACCCGGAGTCCCGCCCCCTCGTCGCCCCGCCGAACCAGGATCAGGGTCGAATCGAGGATCGTGTCGGCAGTGCCAAAGAACACGACGTCGATTCCGTCCCGGCGCAGCTGTGCGGTTCCCGCCCGGGCCAGCCGGGATCGCCGGGTGGCGTTGAGCACCTCCGTGG
>JBGSKF010000103.1:0-29820 GCA_041741375.1 Gemmatimonadales bacterium
GCGCGCACCCAGCTGGCCCGCACCGTGGTCCGGGCGCCGTTTGCGGGGGTGGTGAGTGAGCTCCCGGTCCACGCCGGCGACGTGGTGCAGGTGGGGGCCGAACTGGTAACCCTGGTGGACCCGGGATCTCTCCGCCTGGAAGCGATGGTGCCGGTGCAGGCGCTCCCCACGCTGTCGGTGGGAACCCCGGTGGATTTCGATCTCGTGGGTGCCCCCGGCCGGCAATTCGTGGGGAGGGTCGAGCGCATCAACCCCGCTGTGGATCCCGCCACCGGCCAGGTTCGGCTGGTGATCGGTATCGACAACCGCGAGGGGCGCCTGGTGGCCGGGCTCTTTGCCCGCGGCCGGGTGACGACCCACCTGGAAACGGTGCTGGCCGTCCCGGCCAACGCAGTCAGCCTGACCGGTCCGACGCCGGTGGTTCGGCGTCTCCGCGAAGGCCGGGTCGAGGAGGTCGCGGTGATGACAGGAATGACCGACGCCGTGCGGGAGTTCGTGGCCATCACGGCGGGGCTCATCCCGGGGGACACGGTGCTGGTCGGGTCGGCCCAGTCCATCGCGGTCGGCACACCGGTCCGGATCCGGAAGGAGTAGCCGGTGTTCCTCGCCGACAACGCCATCCGGCGACCGGTCCTGACCATCGTGGCCATGGTGTCGCTCGTCGGGTTCGGCTTCTTCGCGCTGATCACCCTCCGCACCGACGAGTTCCCCGATGTCGCCCCTCCCTACGTCACCGTGGGCCTGGTCTATCCGGGAGGTGCCCCCGACGTGGTCGAGACCGAGGTGCTCGACATCGCCGAGGAGGCGATCGCGGGAATCTCCGGCGTCAAGAAGGTCATTGGAAAGGCGGAAGACGGATTCGCCTCGATCCAGGTGGAGTTCGAATTCGCCAAGTCGGTGAGCGAAGCCACCCAGGACATCCGGGATGCGCTCTCCGAAGTGCGCAATGAGTTTCCGCCCGAGATGGAAGAGCCGATCATCCGCAAGCTCAACGACACCGATCGGCCGATCGTGTCCCTCGCCCTGTCCTCCACGGTCCTCGGGCCTCGCGAGCTGACCCGCATCGCCGATCCCGGGATCACCCGGGAATTGCGCTCCCTCCCCGGCGTCGCCGAGGTGCTGGTGTCGGGACAGCAGGAGCGGGAGATGACCGTGGAACTCTCCCCCGAGGCGCTCCAGAGCGCGGGGGTGAGCGTGGCGCAGGTGGTGCTGGCGCTGGAGGCTCAGAACCTGGCCGCCCCGGTGGGCCGGATCGACGGTGCCCTGGACGAGCGCTCGATTCGGCTGCAGGGACGCCTCCGCACCCCGGAGGAGTTCGAATCTCTCGTCGTGGCGTCGCGCGGGGGAACCTTGATTCGACTCGGCGACCTGGGGCGCGCCCGGGACGGCGCCGAGGAGCCTCGATCCCTGGCCCTGTTCAACGACCGGGAGGCGATCGGGATCGACGTCAAGAAGTCCAAGGGCTACAGCACGACCGCCGTGGCGGACCTGATCCTGGAGCGCCTCGACGTGGTGCGCTCGCGCCTGCCCGCCAACGTGGAGCTGAACCTGGTCCGGAACGCGGGCGACCGGGTGGCGGCGTCGGTGGCCAACGTGCAGAAGGCCCTCCTGGAGGGAGCCATTCTGACCGTTCTCGTGGTCTTCCTCTTCCTGAACAGCTGGCGCTCGACGGTGATCACCGGGCTGGCCCTGCCGGTGTCGGTGCTCGCCTCGTTCATCGCCGTCTGGGCATTCGGCTTCACCCTCAACACCATGTCCTTGCTGGGCCTCTCCCTCGCCATCGGCATCCTGATCGACGACGCGATCGTGGTGCGGGAGAACATCGTCCGGCATGTGGCGATGGGAAAGGACCATCGCACCGCGTCGCACGACGGCACCGACGAAATCGGTCTCGCCGTCACCGCCACGACCTTCTCCATCCTGGCCGTCTTCATCCCGATCGCCTTTCTTCCGGGGGTCGGGGGCCAGTGGTTCAAGCCTTTTGCCCTGACGATCGCGGTGTCGGTCCTCGTCTCCCTGCTCGTCTCCTTCTCGCTCGATCCCATGCTCTCCGCCTACTGGCCCGATCCGCACCTTCCGATGGAGAAGCGTTCCTGGATTTCGCGTCGCCTCGACCGTTTCAACGTCTGGTTCGATCACCAGGCGGGTCGCTACCGTCGGGTGATCGCGTGGGCACTGGACCACAGGGTGGCGGTCGTCTCCCTGTCGCTGGCCTCCTTCGCCCTCGCCCTGGCCCTGCCGGCTTTCCGTCTGGTGGGCGTCGGCTTCATGCCCCTCGACGACCGGGCGGAAGTGAACGTGCAGATCGAAACTCCGCCGGGGTCCAACCTCGCCTACACGCGCCGACAGGCCGAGGCGGCCGCGGCGATCATGCGGTCGCGACCGGAGGTGCTGTACACCTACACCACACTGGGCGGGGGAATCTCCGAGGCGGTCGATGAGGGAAACATCTTCGTGCGACTGACGCCGAAGGATGAACGCTCTCTGTCCGCCGAAGACTTTGCCGCGTGGGTGCGGCGGGAAGCGGCGGCGATCAGCGGAGCAACGCTCGCAGTCTATACCAACGACTTCGGGGGTCGCCGGAAGCAGCTGCAACTCGAGGTGCGCGGGACGGATCTCGCGGCCCTGTCCTCGGTCGCAGAGCAGATCCGAACCGAGGCTTCTCAGGTGCCGGGGGTGGTGGACCTGGCCCTCTCCTCCAAGGGGCAGAAACCTGAACTGACCGTGGTGCTCAACCGCGGCCTGGCCGGCACCCTGGGCATCACCGCCGGACAGGTGGCCCAATCGCTCCGTCCCGCCTTTGCGGGCATCGACGCCGGCGACTGGATCGACCCGTCCGGTGAATCCCGCGACGTGATGGTCCGCCTCGCCCCCGAGGCCCGGCGGCGGGCCCGGGACCTGGCCCAGATTCCCCTCGTTCTCCCAACCTCTCCGGCCGGCGCCACGGGCCAGGCACCGGTGACCATCCCGCTCGGTCAGATCGCCGATATCACCGAGGGTCTCGGCCCCGCGGTCATCGATCACCTGAACCGCGATCTGGTGGTCATTGTCGGATGGAACGCCTCGGGGCGGCCCACCGACCCCGTCATGGAGGACGTGCGGGCGCGGGTCGCGGGACTGACCCTGCCGGCCGGAGTGACCGTCTCCGTCGGGGGAGATGCCGAGCAGCAGGCGGAGGTGTTCGGCAGCATCTTCCTGGCCCTCGGCGTGGCCGCGATGCTGATGTACCTGATCCTGGCCATGCAATTCGGATCGTTCCTCGATCCCCTCGCGATCATGCTCTCCCTGCCGCTCTCGATGATCGGGGTGATGCTGAGCCTGGCGATCACCGGCCTCACGATCAACATCATGAGCCTGATCGGTGTCATCCTGCTCATGGGGATCGTGGCCAAGAACGCAATCCTCCTCATCGACTTTGCCAAGTGGGCCCACGAGCGGGATGGACTCCCCCTTCGCGAGGCCCTGATCGAGGCGGGCGCCATCCGCCTCCGGCCGATCCTCATGACCACCTTCGCCCTGATTGCGGGAATGATCCCGATCGCCCTGGGAAGCGGTGAGGGGGCCCAGTTCCGTTCGCCTCTCGGAGTCGCGGTAATCGGCGGTGTCATCACCTCCACCCTGCTGACCCTCGTGGCGATCCCGACGTTCTACGAGATTCTGTGCCAATGGCGGGAGGCCTGCCTCGCGATGGCACGGCGCCTCGGAGCGGCGGCTCCCCCCGCCGTCGTGGGCACGGAACCCGCCGACGCCGGATAGCTCATCACTCCCTTCGACGCGACCCCGGCGGAACGGCGTTATCTTCCGCTGTGCCCAACACCCCCCCCCCCCGTGCAGCATCTCCTCCCGCCCCCGAGGCGGCCGGACTGACCCCACCTCCGGTTCTCACGACGGCCAAACGGTCCCTCTCTTTGTCGGCCGTCTGGCGCGAGGCCCGGGAACTGATCTGGACCTACCGGCGCCGGCTCGCCCTCGGCATGGTGCTCATGGTGGTGAGCCGCCTCGCGGGGCTCGTGATGCCGGCCAGTTCGAAGTATCTGATCGACGACGTGGTGGGTCAGGGCCGGGAGGATCTTCTCCTTCCCATTGCCCTGGCCGTCATGGTGGCCACCGTGATTCAGGCGGTCACCTCCTTCTCACTGTCCCGCACTCTGGGCGTGGCGGCCCAGCGAGCCGTCACCGACATGCGCCGCCGAGTCGAGGCCCACGTCATCCGGCTGCCCATCCGGACCTTCGACGCCACCCAGACCGGCATCCTCATCTCGCGCATCATGACCGACGCCGAGGGAATCCGGAACCTGGTCGGCACCGGCCTGGTGCAGCTCTCCGGTGGGTTGCTCACGGCGGCGATCGCGGTCGGGGTCCTCTTCTATCTGAATTGGCAACTGACGCTGTTCACCTTCCTGCTGCTCGCCCTGTTCGGGGGGGGAATGGCCTTCGCCTTCACGCGGCTCCGGCCGATCTTCCGGGAGCGGAGCAAGCTCCAGGCGGCCGTGACGGGACGGTTGGCCGAATCGCTGGGGGGCATCCGCATCGTGAAGTCATACGTCGCCGAGCGCCGGGAGGACCTGATTTTTGCGAAGGGGATTCACCGGCTCTTCCGGAACATCGCCACCACGATCGTCGGGGTGGCGGGACTGGGAGCCCTGTCGGTGGTGGTCGTGGGGGCCATCGGCACCGTGATGATCCTGGTGGGTGGCCGGGCCATTCTGGGGGGGACCATGACGCTGGGCGACTTCGTCATGTACGTCTTCTTCACCGGACTGATGGCGGCCCCGCTCGTCCAGATCGCCTCGATCGGCACCCAGATCTCCGAGGCCTTTGCCGGTCTCGACCGGATCCGTGACCTGCTTAGCCTGCCGACCGAGGACGATGAGGACGCCACGCGCGGCCCGGTCCCCGACCTGGCGGGCACGGTGCGGTTCGAGAAAGTCTCCTTCGCCTACACCCCCGGGGTCCCGGTGCTGCGGGAGATCACCTTTGAGGCCCCTGCGGGCTCCACGACCGCCCTCGTGGGGTCGAGCGGCTCGGGCAAGAGCACCCTGCTCAGCCTCATCACCGCCTTCAACCGTCCCGACACCGGGCAGGTGAGGGTCGACGGTCACGACATCGCCACCCTCCGTCTCCGGGACTACCGGAGCCATCTCGGGATCGTGTTGCAGGACAATTTCCTTTTCGATGGAACCGTGGCCGACAACATCCGTTTCTCCCGGCCCGACGCCACCCGCGACGAGGTGATCCGGGTGAGCCGGATCGCGCATTGTGATGAGTTCATCCGGGATTTTCCCGAGGGATATGACACGGTGGTGGGGGAGCGCGGGGTGCGCCTCTCGGGGGGACAGCGTCAGCGGGTGGCCATTGCGCGGGCCATCCTCGCCGATCCCGCCATTCTCCTCCTCGACGAGGCCACCTCCAGCCTCGACAGCGAGAGCGAGGCCCTGATTCAGGATGGACTGCAGGCGCTCCGTGCGGGGCGGACCACTTTCGTCATCGCCCACCGGCTCTCCACCATCATGAGCGCGGACCAGATCCTGGTGCTGGAGGAGGGGACCATCGTGGAGAGGGGGACGCACGAGGAACTGCTGGCCCTGGACGGCCGGTATCGTGAACTCTACGATCGCCAGTTCCGCATCGAGCGGAACCGCTTCATCAACCCCGGGGAGGATTTCACTCCAGAGCTTCCGAGTCCTGTCCCGAGCGGACCGCCCCGCGGCCGAGGTCACGGCACGGACTGAGAGTCCCTGGCCGGCTCAGGGGCCGCCGGGAACGGGCGCCGCCGGAGCCGGCGGGGGAGTGCGATTGGTGGTGGCATGATGTTCCACCATCCGCCATCGACCCTGCATCCGGCGCCACCGTGTGACATACCGCCCCACATCGTGCAGCACCAGACCGCCCGGGGGAGCAAACTCCATCAGGTATCGCCCGCGTTCCAGGGCCAGCGTGTCCTGAATGTCGAGGGACTCCACCGTCAATTCCACCCGCGCTCCCAGGCTCTCCAATCCGCGCACGCGTTTGCGGATCTCCTCCGGACCGCTGATCGTGGGGTTGTCGGGTGCGATCCACCGTCCGTCGGGGGCGAAGAGGGCGGCCACGGAATCGGCCTGGCCGGTGCTGTACCAGTAACTGAACCAGCCCGACGAGCGGACGATCGCCTCCCGGTCCTTTCCGGATCCACAGGCACTGGCCAGGAGCACCAGGGCGATGATCCCTTTCAGGTACTTGAGCCCGGGACCATCCCGCATCAGCGGCGCACCGTCACAGCCCGGCCCGCCGGATCGAGCAGGGCGAAGGTGGTCCCGTCGGCCACCTGCTCGATCACCACGCTGTACTCCCCGGCCGCACCGACATCAGGCACTCGAATCCGGGCAACGTCCCCGTTCACCAGGGGTCCGGTCACGACCGCCCGGAACTGGGCGCCCCCGGCCACCGGAGTCCCCTCCGCCGTGAGCGCTCCCACGGGCGTGATCCCCTCCACCGGCCCCCCGCTGATTCGGAGCAGCACCGCTCCATCCGTGGAGCCGCTCCCGGACAGAACCAGGGTGATCTCACCGGCCAGGGCCGGTGGAGGGCTGGTCCGGGTGTCATCACCCCCGCAACCGCTCACACTGGCAATCAGGCCCAGGGCCATCAACCGCCACGGGGATCTCATCGGCCCCCTCGCGGAGGATCGCTCGGGGGGGAGACTGCGGGGGTCGCAGCCCCGCCTCGTCTCACCAGAGCCAGGTAGTCACCCAGGTCAAACGCACCATTGCGATTGCCCAGGAGGTCGAGGAAGGCACTTTGGGCCTCGGAGAGCGTGGAGGCCCCGAGCACGGCCTGGAGGGCATCGGCCGCTGTGACGGCCACCGTGGGCGTGAACGTCGCCACCAGGTCGAATGGACGGCTTACGGCCAAGGTCAGGACCGGCGCGATCGCGGTCGTGTCGCCGGTCCAGCCCGCAAAGGTCATCCCCTCCGCCGGACTGGCCGTCAACATGAGGGGAGCCCCCTCGGGGAAAAAGGATCCTGATGGAAGGGAGCCCTCGGCGCTGGCCGCGACGACCCCGGTCCCCAACCCCGACAGCGTCACCTTGACCCGATGATCGAAGGCGAAGCGGGCCAGCACCGTGTCGGGCGGACCACTGCGCGAGATCACGGTGTGGTTCCGAGGTTGTCCATTGGTCCATTCGAGAAACCGGGCCATGCTCCGCCCATTGTTGAAGGACACGATCGAATCGGACCCGAGAGTCACGGTGTCGCCCGGAGGGACGAGATCTTCCAGAAAAAACCGGCTGAGCCCGTTCACCCGGACCGTGGGGCCGGTGCGCTCCACTCCGAAGCGGGAAGGGGCACGGCGGGTGAACCGGAACCGTACCTCCTGCCCGGGGAGGCGTTCAATCTGATCCACGATGAAGCCGAGGAACCGGCCATCGTCCCCGCGGGCGGAGGGGAGTGTGGTGAGGGTGAGCCGGTTGCGGCCGAGGAAGGGATAGCTGTCCCCCTGGTCCCCCCGATTGACACGCCGCCGGAGATCGTCCCGGCCGTCGGCCTGGAGCAGGACCAGACCATTCGGCTGGGCGGAGTTGATCGTGGCCAGGCGGCTGGAGACCACGTTTTGATTCACACGCCAGAGAAGAAGTCCCGGGGCCTTGGCCTTGGCGAAGGCGGGATTCATCTGTGCCGTGTCGCTCTGGACCGCCTGACGATTCTCGATCAACAGGTGCGTCGAGGGGTCCTCGGTGGACTCGGCGAGGAAGATGGTGTCGGTGAGTTGCCTCGGACCCGTGCTGATCACCCGGTCCTCGGTCAGAGGGGCCACCGTGATCCAGCCGAGCTGCATCAGGGACCACGCTTCGTAGGTGGCGGGGCTGTGGGGAAGCGCAAAGTTGCCGCTCCCCATCAATCCCCATTCACCGATGCCGTTCGTGGCCAGCGTCAGATCGTACAGATCGGGCAATCCAAAGGCGTGCCCCGTTTCGTGCGCTATCGTCCCGACCGGGAGGATGTCCTCGCCGCTGCAGGCGGTGTCGCCCCCGAGCTGGCTCTGAATCGTGTAGTCCTGGATCTCGAGGAAGGCGCCCGGGATGGCCTGACCCGCGCTGTTCCGGCGAGGCGTTCGGGTCACATAGGCGGGTCCGCCGGTCAGGCCGGACAGCACCCAGCGGTGGGACCATATTCCCGTCGCCCCCTGTCGGCATTCCCCCCCGACATTCGGCTGGAGGAAGGTCACGAAGTCCACGCGTCCGTCGTCATCCCCGGAGTTGGGGATGCCGTCGGGTCCGTCATTGTCGAACCGGTTCCAGAGGGTGTCACCCCCGGGGGCGTTGGAGAGCTTGTCCAGAACCGACGTGAGCAGGAGCCCAAGCCGGTTGACGGGACGCACCGGGCAGGTCGTTCCTCCGGTCACGCTGATACCGTTGCACCCATCCTCGTAGAAGAAAGCCGTGGTGTCGGCCATGACGGGTGAAAAGACGCTGCCATTGAGGGTGATTCTCCCTCCCGAGAGTTCCTCGTAGAAGGTCCTCAGTGAGTAGGCACGCCCCATCGGCTGCGGGGAAAAGAGCACGTCGGTGAACTGGACGGGTGTGAACCGGACCGGTACGTCGGTATAGGCGATCAACACGACCGGCACGAAGAACGGCCCCGCCACCACCGTGGAGGATCCGACCAGCGGGACGGCCCTCTGAAAAAGGAGCCGCGGATCGGTGTTGAGACTCGGATAGTCCCGCGCGCGCAGCAAGGATTCCCGGCGGAAACGCACCGCCTCGGCCCGGCGCCGCCAGGCACCGTCGGGCCCGAAATCGAGTCCGGGTATCTCATGGCGAACGGGCTCCTGCCCCTCCAGGGGAGCCACCGCGAACGGATGGCCTTCCCCCAGCGTCATGGCGACAATGAGGGCAACCGCGGTGTACCACGGAGAGAACCGGAAGCGTCTGGGCATCGTCCTAATGCTAATGGCTGAGACTGGACTTGGTCCAATTGCTTGAAAGTCATTGGGGCACAACACATTGCCAATCCTGTCGGTTCAGCGCCGCCCTCCGGACTTACCGAAAAAACGCTTGTCGAACTGGATTGAAACGATTAAATATAGGCCGTTCCCCACCAGGGCGCCGGGAGAGTTCCCTCGCCCGCTCCTTCGCATCGAGGGCCTGTGGCACAGATCACTGCTCAAGACGTGGCACTGTTCGCCAAGTGCTCGCAGTTCACCCGCGCCGATGAGGTCAAATCCGCCGGTCTCTACCCCTACTTCAAGCCGATCTCGGAATCGGAGGACACGGTGGTGGTGATCGAGGGGACCCGGCGGATCATGCTCGGCTCCAACAACTACCTCGGTCTGACTCATCACCCCAAGGTCCTCGAAGCGGCCGAAGCCGCACTCCGCCGATACGGCTCAGGGTGTACGGGGAGCAGGTTCCTCAACGGGACGCTCGACCTCCACGAGCGGCTGGAACGGGCCATCGCCGAATTCCTCGGCAAGGAAGACTGCATGGTCTTCTCCACCGGGTACTCCGCCAATCTGGGCATGATCTCCGGTCTGGTGGGCCGGGGCGAGGCCGTCTATCTGGACAAGCTGGACCACGCCTGCATCGTTGACGGGGCCAAGTTGTCCTATGGAGAAACCTTCCGCTTCAACCACGGTGACCTCGACGGGCTCCGCCGTCTCCTGGACCGGAAGAGTTCCGCTCAGGGCGCCCTCGTGGTGGTCGACGGGGTTTATTCCATGGAAGGCGACATCGCGGACCTGCCCGAGCTGTCGAAGATCTGCCACCGGTACGGGGCGGCCCTGGCCGTGGATGATGCCCACTCCCTCGGGGTGCTCGGCCCTCGCGGCGACGGGACGGCAGCCCATTTCGGCCTCCAGGACGAGGTCGACATCATCGCCGGTACTTTCTCCAAATCCCTGGCCTCGGTGGGTGGTTTCGTGGCCGCACGGGAGCGGGTGATCAACTTCCTGCGGCACCACAGCCGTCCCTTCATCTTCACCGCCTCCCTCCCCCCGTCGAGCACGGCCGGTGTGCTGGCCGCCCTCGAGGTCCTCCAGGCAGAGCCGGAGCGGCGGGTGCGACTCTGGGAGAACACCCGACGTCTCCAGGAGGGATTCCGAAGTCTCGGGTTCGACATCGGCCCCACCGAAACCCCGATTGTTCCGGTCGTCATCGGCCCCCTCGACACCACGATGCTGATGTGGCGGAAGGTTTTCGATGCCGGCGTCTTTACCAACCCGGTCGTGCCGCCGGCCGTCGCCCCGTCGCAGTGCCGTCTCCGGACCTCCCTGATGGCCACGCACACCCCCGACCAGATCGATCAGGCCCTGGAGGTCTTCGGTCGGATCGGGCGGGAGCTGGGGGTCATCTGAGCGACGGAATAACCGTGCGCCCGGTCCGCACGGGCAGAGATCTGCGGCGCTTCATCGACCTGCCGTACCGGTTGCATCGGGGGGACCCCATGTGGGTCCCCCCGTTGCGTCGGGATGTGAAGGCCCTGCTCTCGCGCACCCGGAACCCCTTCTTCGATCACGCCGAGGCCGAGTACTTTCTCGCCCTGCGGGACGGGAGGGTGGTCGGGCGCATCGCAGCCATCACCAACCGGCTGCACAACGAGACCCACTCCGATCGGACCGGTTTTTTCGGGTTCTTTGAAACCGAGCAGGACCCGGTGATCGCTCGGGCCCTGACCGATACTGCCGCGGCCTGGGTGCGGGAGCGGGGCATGACTGTCCTCCGCGGCCCGGCGTCTTTTTCGGTCAACGATGAGTGCGGCCTGCTGGTGGATGGTTTCGACACGCCGCCCACCGTCATGATGGCGCACAATCCCCCCTGGTACGAATCCCTTCTCGTTTCGGCGGGATTTTCCCCCGTGAAGAATCTCCTCGTTTTCCAGGGGGACCATCGAAGCGGAGTCCCCGAGCGACTGACCCGCGCCATCGACCTCATCAAGAAACGACAGGGACTCACCGTTCGCCCGATCAACATGAAACGGTTTGCCCAGGAAGTGGAGACGATCAAGGAGCTCTACAACCGCGCCTGGGAACGCAACTGGGGCTTCGTCCCGATGACGGATCGCGAAATCGACCACGCGGCCTCCCAGTTCCGGTCGATCGTGGTTCCCGAGCTGGCCCCGATCGTCGAAGTGGATGGACGCCCCATCGCCTTCGGGTTGGCCCTCCCGGATGTGAATGTGCCGCTGCGATCGAATCGGTCGGGCTACTTTCTCCCCGCCCTGCCGAAACTTCTCTGGTCACTCCGGCGTGGAGGGAACTCCCGGATTCGAATCCTCCTTCTGGGCATCACCCCCGAGTACCGGGGCAAGGGAATCGATGCCGTCCTCTACTACCATCTGTGGAAGGACAGCACCGACGTGGGGTTCTTCTGGGGTGAGGCGGGATGGATCCTGGAGGACAATCCGGCGATTCGCGCCGGAATGGAGAAGATCGGGTTCTCGGTCTACAAGACGTACCGGCTCTACGATCGGGACACATGAAGGCGCTCGTGACCGGCGCGACCGGGTTTGTCGGATCCCACCTGGTGGAGACCCTGCAGAGGGTGGGGTGGTCGGTGACCGTGCTGGTGCGCACCCCGGGGAAGCTCGAGGAGATCGGCATTCACGGGGTGCACTCCGTCGTGGGCGACCTCGCGAACCTGGAAAGCCTGGGCCACGCCTGCCAGGGTCAGGATGTGGTGTTCCATGTTGCCGGCCTGGTGGCCGCCCGCACTCCCCAGGAGTACCTTGACGTCAATCGGGACGGCACCGCCCGCCTGGTGAGGGCGGCGGAATCGGCCGGGATCGGGCGCCTGGTGCTGGTCTCTTCCCTGGCCGCCGCTGGCCCGAGCCAGGTCGGCGCTCCCCGCACCGAGGATCTCGCCCCCGCGCCTGTGACCGCCTACGGCCGAAGCAAGCTTGCCGCGGAGGACGTGGTGCGACGCTCCCCCCTCCCCTGGACCATCCTGCGGCCGCCCACCATCTACGGTCCGAGGGACCGGGAACTCCTCACCGCCTTCAAGGCGGCCCGCCTCGGGATCGCTCCCGTGTTCGGCGGTGGCAGCCAGGAACTCTCGGTGATCCATGCCACCGATCTCGCCGAGGCCCTTCTCGCCTCGGCCACCGCCCCCGGGGCCGTCGGCCTCACCGCCTTCGCCTCCCATCCCGAGGTCGTGACCAGCGGTTCTCTGCTCCACACGATCGGCAGGAGTCTGGGACGAACCCCCTGGATCCTTCCCATCCCCCGCCCTGTCGGGACCCTGCTCCTCCGCATCACCGGCGCCGCCGCAGCGCTTGCGGGACGGGCCACGATCCTGAACCCCGACAAGGCGAACGAATTCTTTCAACCGGCCTGGACCTGCTCCCCCGAACGACTGGCCGAGGCGACGGGGTGGCGCGCCCGTATCACCGTGGACGAGGGGATCCCCGCAACGACTGCATGGTACCGATCCTCCGGGTGGCTCTGAAGACAGCTTCCGCTTTACCTCTTCCGTTTTCGGTAGTTCATGGTCGTGGAAAAACAGATGGCGCCGGATCCCGAGGGACCCGGCGCCACAGGCAGTGAGCGTCCGAGCTTACTGGACCGTGATCTTGCCGTGCATGCCAAGAGCCATGTGCGGCAGGCAGGTGAACTTGTACTCGCCCGATGGCGTGCCGACGAAGGTGATGCTGTACACTGCGTTCGGCTCGGCGAGCAGCGGACCCGCGAGGGGACCCAGCTTGTCGCCCGGCATCCCGGCGTCGAGCGCCTCGGCGGACCCGGCGGGAATGCTGTCCGCATAGAACTGCACGTTGTGCGGTCCACCGCTCACGTTGTGGAAATTGACCGCGTCCCCCGTGGCGATGGTGAGCTCGGCCGGCACGAAGAGGTATGCCGCCCCCTCCTGCACCATGTTCACGTCGTGGGTGGCGCCGGTGGCCACGGGACCGGCCGCCGGGGCGGGCTCGGCAGCGGCAGGGGCCTCGGCGGCGGGTTCACCACCTCCACAGGCGGCGAGGATGAGGGCCAGACCGGCAAACTTCGAAACGTTCCGCATGTGTACTGCCTCCAGAAGGGACGGATGGGACAAAATGCTCATCGGACAACCGTCAGCATCCAGGGACAGGCCATTGCCCCGGATGCCAGCTTGTGAATAAGTTCACAAATATATCGAGACGTCTCCCGAAAAGCCACCCGATCCGACGGCACCCCGTCCCCGGAACCGAACCCGATGACTCCACGCCTCCCCCCTCCCTGCAGTCGAATGGGGGTGCATTGCGACTCCCTCTCCGTGGTCCTCCGTGTCTCCCACGTCGAGGGGGGGCTCGAGACGACTGATGACGAGGCGACCTGGCTCCTCGGGCACACCGACCGCATCACCTTCGGGGACCTCTGGCGCGACGAGGAGGACCTTTACGTGGACGCGACGCTCCATGTCCCGTGCAAATACCTTCACTCATCGGCTCGCGGAGTGTCCTGCCGGGCTCACGGTCATAGCGCACCCACGATTCGGCACCGCCCCCGACCGGTTCAGGGAAGACGATTGGGTGGCGAACGGTTTCGGATCGCCGAGCAGGGACGCCTGAAGGCGCGAAGGCTTCCCATGCCCCCTGAGCCCTCCCGCAAGAGGGGACTTCCCGTAATCGAGGAGAACCCCTGCGCCACGGCCGCCTGCCGCACTTCGGACAACCGGCAGGGAGCGGCGTGCTGCCGGGATCTTCAGGTCGAAATCATGTGTACCCGGTCGGAAGCCCGGCTCGAGGCCTTGCTCCGGGCCCGCAAGAGCCCCTATGTGTGCAAGGTCACCCGGACCGGGGACTTCACGGTCGACGCCGAGGTGCTGTCAGCGTGTGGGTACCTGGGAGATGATTCGGTGAGCTGCAGCCTTCATGGGCGGAAGCGACCCGACGGACGACCCGCCAAACCGAAGCTCTGCTTCACGTGGCCCCCCAAGCGGGAAGTCCTGCATTTTGGCTGTGTTCTGGGGCCCCGGAACCGGCGCCGGACCCGTCGGCCGTGAGCCCGGTGTGCACCATTGGGAGGTTCGGAGCGTCTTATCAGGGAAGACCAGGCTCCGGAAACTCCTCGGGGGGGTACCAGCATGGATGACATCGAGCGCCTGTACCAGACCATGTACGGGTCGGTCGTCCGGTTCCTCTACCGAAAGGTGTGGGACGAGGACCGGGCCGAAGACCTGGCCCAGGAGGTGTTCATTCGGGCCATGGCCCACCGGCCCGAGAAGCCTCGCGCCTGGATCTTTGCCGTCGCGGCCAATCTGGCGCGAGACGAGGCCCGGGCCGCCATCCGTCGCCGGAAACACCTGACCCTGCTGACCAACGACCCGGTTCCCCTCTCCAGTCCGGACCGGTCGGCAGAGGAAAGCGTCGAACGGCAGGAGCAAATGGCCCAGGTCCAGCAGGCACTCGAAACCTTGTCCCCGCGGGACCGGGACGTCCTGCTTCTCTGGGATGCGGGGATGAGCTATCCTGAGATTGCGCAGCAAACCGGGCTCGCAGTAGGTGCCGTGGGGACCACTCTGGCACGGGCCCGCAAGAGATTGGTCGAGGCACACGACCGAAATGATCACGGGACGGACGAGGCGAGACATGCGGCGCATTCCTGATCCGACCATGAGGCACATCCCTGAGGAGGAGCTGCACGCCTACCTGGACCAGGCGCTCAGCCGGAATCAGTGCGTGGAAATCGAATGTCATCTGGCCGTCTGCCCGTGGTGCCGGGAGGAACGGGACGCCATCGCCTCGCTGCGGGACCGGACCACCGCCCTCCTTGGGCTTCTCGGACCTCGGCGGATTCCCGTCCGCCCCCCGATCGAGACCCTGGCCCGTCGGAAACCTGCCGCACGTCTGGTGTCGCACTGGTCTCGCCGGGGCCGGTGGGCCGCCCTGCTGGCCGGGGCAGTCCTGTCCGGGTATGGGATTCACTCCTTCCTCGACCGCCAGGCCGCCCGGGACGGCCTTCTGGTGGCGGTCGCTGACAGCGCGGTCCCGGGCGCCGAGCCCCTGATGACCGCCCCCCTCCTCGTCCCCCCGACTCTCGGGGATTCGGACCTGCGGGAGAGCGAGGGAGGCCCTCCGGGCACCCTGTCCACTCAGACGGTCACCCATCGCCCCGACGCGTCCCCCGCCCTCCCCAGCCGCGTCCCCGACTCTCTGGTCCGCACTCTCGACATCCGGTCGGTGCGGGGGGGAAGCGACGCGAACGAGCTCGCCCTGGGCGGACTCTGGAAGACAGTTCCCTGGGAGGAGGCCGAGGGACTGACCAGCAACATGCTCCCCCGGATCGAGGGGCTCCCGGTCCTCGAGGTCCGGGTCCAGCAGCGGTCCCCCGAGGAACGCCCCCTGGTGATCGTCACTCAGCAATATTCGGGGGGAGAAACGGTCCGGACGATCGAGGGCCCCGTGGAGGAGGTGGCGAACCTGGTGACCCGGCAGATCGATGTGGCCGGGGCCGAATGGCGCACCAGCGACCCGACGCGGACCCCCCCGGAATACATCGGAACCGCCGGGGGGAGTCTTCCTCGCCGCAGCATCCGGGCGATGACCGTGATCGGGCGGCTCCCGGCCGACACGCTGAACGCACTCCGTCAAAGGCTGGCGATCAGGTAGGGGACGGCCAGGGAGTCGGGAATAGGGAGTCGGGAGTGGGGATTAGGGGGGAGAGGGGGAGGGTGTAGATAGTGGGTGGCCGCCGAGGGCTGGGCCACGCCGTCATTGCCGCAAGCCGCTGCCCCCCAGTCGGGGCAGGACCATCGCAGTGTCTCCCCATCAGGTCCCCCTCCCGATTCCCCCTTCCCTACTCCCTATTCCCTGCTCCCTGGCAGTTCCCTCCGCTCCTCCTCCGTGAAGAGCCGGGAGCGGGTCAGAAACCGGACCCCTTCGGGGGCCTCCAGGGAAAACCCCGCCCCGCGGCCCGGCACCACATCGATGGTGAGGTGGGTGTGCGCCCAGTATTCGAATTGCCGGCCACCGATGTAGACCGGAGTTCCCGCCACCGTGCCCAGGAGCACGTCCTGCTCTCCGATCCGGAACTCGTTCCGAGGGTAGCACATCGGCGACGATCCGTCACAGCACCCTCCGCTCTGGTGCAACAGAAGCGGGCCGTGTGTCGCCTCGAGCCTCCGAAGCATCGCCGCCGCCGCATCGGTGATCTCGACGCGGCGGACGGCGGACGGTGTCTCCGGGCTCAAAAGAACCCCAGGGCCTTGGGGCTGTAGGACACCAGCAGGTTCTTGGTGTTCTGGTAGTGATCCAGCATCATCTTGTGGTTTTCACGGCCGATGCCGGACTGCTTGTACCCTCCGAAGGCGGCGTGCGCCGGGTAGAGATGGTAGCAGTTGGTCCAGACCCGGCCGGCCTGGATGCCGCGCCCCATCGCGTAGCAGGTGTTCACGTCGCGGCTCCACACTCCGGCGCCGAGACCATAGAGAGTGTCGTTGGCGATGGTGAGGGCGTCATCCGCATCCGTGAACCGGGTCACCGCGAGGACCGGCCCGAAGATCTCCTCCTGGAAGATGCGCATCCGATTGTGACCCTCGAACACCGTTGGCTCCACGTAGTACCCGTCGGCCAGGTCTCCTCCGAGCGAAGCGCGTTCCCCTCCGGCCAGAATCCGGGCACCTTCGGCCTTTCCGATGTCGATATAGCTCAGGATCTTCTCCAGCTGGTCGTTGGACGCCTGGGCGCCGATCATCGTGGCCGGATCGAGGGGATCGCCCTGCACGATCTTTTCCACCCGCGCGATCGCGCGCTCCATGAACCGGTCATAGATGGAATCCTGCACCAGCGCACGCGAGGGGCAGGTGCAGACCTCACCCTGGTTCAGGGCGAACATGGCGAAGCCCTCGAGGCACTTGTCGAAGTAGTCGTCGTCGGCGGCCATCACATCGGCAAAGAAGATGTTCGGGCTCTTTCCCCCCAGCTCCAGAGTCACCGGAATCAGGTTCTCCGAGGCATACTGGCTGATCAGGCGTCCGGTGGTCGTCTCGCCGGTGAAGGCGATCTTGGCGATCCGGGGGCTCGAGGCCAGCGGCTTTCCCGCCTCCACCCCGAAGCCCTGCACCACGTTGACGACGCCGCTCGGCAGGATGTCGGCGATCAGTTCCATGAAGGCCAGGATCGACACCGGCGTCTGCTCGGCGGGTTTGATCACGACGCAGTTTCCCGCGGCCAGGGCCGGCGCCAGCTTCCACACGGCCATGAGGAGCGGAAAGTTCCAGGGGATGATCTGGCCGACCACACCCAGCGGCTCATGGAAGTGATACGCCACGGTCTCCTCATCAATCATTCCGATCGAGCCCTCCTGGGCCCGGATCACCCCGGCGAAATACCGGAAGTGATCCATGGCCAGCGCCATGTCGGCATGGATCGACTCGCGGATCGGCTTGCCATTGTCGATCGTCTCGATCGCCGCCACGGCCTCCAGGTTCTGCTCCAGACGATCGGCGATGCGATTCAGGATGTTGGCGCGTGCGGTCGTGGAGGTCTTGTTCCAGTGGATCGCGGCGGCGTGGGCGGCGTCGAGTGCCCGGTCCACATCCTCATGGGTGGAGCGAGCCACCTCGCAGAGTGGCTTGCCGTTCACCGGGGACGGGTTGACGAAGTACTGGCCCCGCACCGGCGGGGCGTACTCCCCGCCGATCCAGTTGTCGTACCGGGGGCGAATCGGGATCGGGAGGGACGTGGCGGATGCGGGAAGCTGTTGCGCGGCGCTGGGGGCGGTGTGGGTCATGACGACGACTCCTTCACAGAGTGCCAGACGGACGGCCGGAAACGGGACGGACCCCTGTGAACTAGCGCATGGCGAGGGGAATGGCAAGGGAGGAGGGTTCCCCAAGGGGGGCCCTGTCGGTAGTATGGTATCACGTGGTGCCCGGACGCTCCACGCCGGCAATCAGTTCCGCCCCCACCCATGGGCGGTCTCGACATGCCACCATTGCTCGTCATCGTGGGTCTCGTGATTGTCCTTGGGAAACCGTCCCTGCCACGTCTGGTGGGGAATCTCGTGTGGCCCCAGCACGTTTTTGTACGCCGGTTCGGCCTCATGGGACTGTTTTTCTCGTGGATTGTATATTACGCCATGCTCCTTCTGGCGGCCTTGGCGCTATTGGTTCTCTTCGCCATGGCAGGAGGAACAGTGGTCGGACATCCTCATGACCTTGTGATCCTCGCGGGCATGGTCGTTCTCTCCTCCGCGGTGCAGGCCGTCCTCGGGCACAATCCAGCACGAGCCTTCGATGCCGATGTCTTGGCCGCCCACCGTCTCCTCGATGACCTCCAACGGGCCGACATGAAGCGTCTGGCCGATGCGGTCGAGGCCCGGACAGTCACCAGAGCGGCCTACGAAAGTGTTCTCGCGGGTCGGGACTCACAAGCCTCCGTTGACCACCTCGTGCGCATCCTCCGCCAGGTTGCCGCATCGGACCATCCGAAGTCGTACACGAAAACCATGGCCATTCACCTGGTGGGACGCCGCTTGCGCCGAGCCCGGCAGAGTCTCCAGCGCGGGTCGGACCGAAGCACGTGACTCCGGACGTCGCCCTGCGCTTCTACCGATATTGCAAATATGTCACAAGCGGAGAAAGGCCACAATTCCGGTGTGAGTTTCCGCGGCGAGGCGCCTGGAAGTCAAGACACTGGGCGTGGGGATCGCCGGACACCGAGCGCGGAGGGGGGATCGCAAACGTGGACCCCGGCCTTCGCCGGGGCGACATCCCCGTATGGGGTCTGACCCCGTCTCGCCGTGGTGACGTTCCCTCCACAACGTGATCCTGACTCCACCGGGCGAGGGCGGGGGGCCCTACTCCCTACTCCCTACACCCTCTCAATGTCCTCCCCCCGCTTCCCGGGCCAGGGTGATCTCCGCGAGCCGAGGAGAGAGCATCGGGAAGGTGCGGCCGAAGATCCCGTACGCGTACAGGAAGAGCCCGCCCAGGAGCAGGGTCGCGGAAAGCCCCGCCATCCCGAAGGTCGGGCCGTGAGCCGAGCTTACCGTGGGCATCACGAGCAGGTATCGTTCCAGCCAGAGGGACACGAGGCTGATCGAGGCGAAGAGACCCAGAGTCAGCGGGGTCTTCTTCGGGGTGACGCCGAGCAGCCCCGCGAACGGAATGAGGAACATGCCGGCGAACACGACGGTGCCGATCGGACGCCAGGATCCCCAGAGCCGGGAGAACACGAAGCCGGTTTCCTCCGGAAGGTTGCCGTACCAGATGACGAGAAACTGCGACCACATCAGGTAGGTCCAGAACACGGTGAATCCGAACACCAGCTTGCCCAGATCGTGGCGCTGCTTCGGGCTGATCAGGTCCTCGATGCCCAGGTGCCTGCCGCCCCAGAGCATCATGAGAGCCAGAAGGGTGTGGGCGCCCAGGAACGATCCCATGAAGTAGAACCCGCCCAGCAGGTTGGAGAACCAGTGCGGCTGGAGCGCCATGATGCCATCGAACGCCACCATCGAGAAGACCAGGGCGTACAGAACCACGTACAGCGGAGCGAGCCGGTGGATCCGGATCTCGTTGGCGGCGGCGGTGGCGGCGGTTCCGTCGTACCCCTCGGTCCAGGTCTCGTAGAGTCCCCGACGGGATCCGTTCACCTGCCCCTTGGCCAGGAACATGTCGGGAACCAGGTCGGTGCGGATGAGGGACCACCCGACGACATACAGGAGGGTGAGGGACAGCCCCAGGCGGGCGAACATCACGCCGTGCGAGAGCCAGAGCGCCTTCCCGTGGGAGAGTCCGTGCAGTTCCTCCTGCATGTGCCCATAGATCGGCTCGTATCCCACCGTGAAGATGAGCACCAGCCCGATCAGCGACACCGGGAAGAACGACGACGCGGCCTCGGCGAAGCGGATCAGCACGCCGGACCACTTCGCGTTGACCACCTTGTGCACCGCGGCGAGGGCCACGCTCCCGCCCGCGAGTCCCGTGAAGAAGAGCCAGTTCACGTGGAACATCCGCCAGGCCTGGTCGGAGCCTTCACCCAGAACGGCCACTCCGAAGAGGGCGAGGCCGATCAGACTCACCACAAAGCCGGTGCGGACCATCGGGCGATAGGTGCCGCCCACCGACCTGGCAACCAAGGTCTCCCTGGAGATTGCGGCGCCCATCAGTTGGTCCCTCCCGCCGGGACATCGGCCTGCAGTTTCCGGACGTAGTTCACCACGGCCCAGCGTCTCGCCGGGTCCCGGATCTTGTCGCCGTACATCGGCATGACGCCCCGCCCGTACCGGATGATCGAGTAGAGGTATCCGTCGGTGTACCCGCGGGCGAGAGGGGTCAGCAGGGACCGTCCCCCCACGAAGGGTGTCACGGTTCCATCCGCGGCGCCGGTATTCCCGTGGCAGACAGCGCAGTAGGTGTGGTAGAGGGTGTCGCCCACCGCCAGCGTGGCCGCCGGGTCGGTCGGGTTGAGGACCCGGTCCGCCACGGCCACGTCGAATCCGTAGACCGCCTGGGCCGGATCACCCACGCGCCAGTCGGCCTCTCCCCCGGTGATTGGTACCGTGCCGGGGACGGCGGTGCGCGGAATGTCCGCCCGCTGGTACGGATGCACCGCGGGCGAGACGATCATGTGATCGAACCACGGGATCAGCTTGACGGCATCGTCCGGGGACGGGAGGGTGTTGTAGTAGAAGTTGCACCCCGCCGCGGGCAGAAGAAGGAGGAGCCACCACCGGGACTTACGCCGTGTCATGCGAAACCTCCACCGAACCCGCGCCGGTCAGGATGCTCGTCACCCCGTCGGCCTGCCCGGGGTCACAGGGAACGAAGATGCCGATCCGGTCGTCGCTGAACCGGGGATGGTAGGGCCGCCCTCGGAGAGAGCGCATCATGGACAGGATCACCATGCCGGCCACGGTGCTGAGCGAGCCGATCAGGATGGTCAGTTCGAAGGCGATCACCACGTAGGGGGGGATGGCCGCGATCGGCTTGCCGCCCACGAGGAGGGGCCAGTCAAGGGACATCCAGATCGTCATGGCAAACCCTGCCGTGACGCCGGTCAAACCCCCGAGCAGGGTGAACAGGCGCACCCGGCTCACCGGCTGGTCCAGCGCCTCGTCCAGCTCATGGTTGGGGGCTGGGCTGTACACGGTCAGGTCCCCGAACCCTCGGTCCCGAAGGGTCCGGATGGCCTCGGTCGCCGCGTCAATGTGCTCGAACGCGCCCAGCACCCCGGGAACGTGGGTGGCCATCAGTGCCCTCCCTTCTTCCGCGGCATCGGAATCATCTCCTTGATCTCCTGGATCGCGACGATGGGAAACGTGCGCGCAAACAACAGGAAGTACATGCCGAACCAGCCGAAGGACCCGGCGAGAATCCCCCAATCGGCCCAGGTCGGGTTCAGTTGGCCCCAGGCATAGGGCAGATAGTCATTGCTCAGGGAGGAGACGATGATCACGTAGCGCTCGAACCACATCCCGATATTGATGAAGATCGAGATCACGAAGAGCGAGGTCAGATTGGTCCGGATCTTCCGGAACCAGAGCAACTGGGAGACGAATGCGTTGCAGATGATCATCGTCCACCCGGCCCACCACATCGGCCCGAAGGCGCGTCGCCAGAAGGTCATCTGCTCGAAGGTGTTGCCGGAGTACCAGGCCACGAAGTACTCCATGGCGTAGGCATAGAACAGGATCGATCCGGTCAGGAGCGTGAGCTTGGCCAGGTTGTCGAAGTGGTAGTCGGTGATCATGTGCTCGATCCGGAGCACCCGGCGGAGCGGAATGAGCAGGGTGAGCACCATGCCGATCCCGGAGTAGATCGCGCCCGCAACGAAGTAGGGGGCAAAGATGGTCCCGTGCCAGCCGGGGATGATCGACATCGCGAAGTCCCAGGACACGACCGAGTGCACCGAGAGGACCAGCGGGGTGGCCAGGGCCGCGAGGTAGAGGTACCCCCGGTTGTAGTGGCGCCACTGGCTGTCGGCCCCGGTCCACCCGATCGAGCAGACGCTGTACAGCTTCTTCCGCCACCCCGACACCTTGTCCCGCACCGCCGCGATGTCCGGCACGAGCCCGACCACCAGAAAGGTGGTGGAGACGGTGAGATAGGTCGAGATCGCGAACACGTCCCAGATCAGCGGTGACTTGAAGTTGGGCCAGAGGAACCGTTGATTGGGATAGGGCAGCAGCCAGTAGAAGATCCACTGCCGGCCGATGTGAATAATGGGGAACAACCCGGCCGTCATGACCGCGAACACCGTCATCGCCTCGGTGGAGCGGTACACGGCGGTGCGCCAGGGAGAGCGGAAGAGAAACAGGATGGCCGAAATGAGCGTGCCCGCGTGTCCGATACCCACCCAGAACACGAAGGTCGTGATGTACACGCTCCACATGACCGGCGGGGAGTATCCCGCCAGGCCCAGGCCGTCCTTCAGCAGGGCCACGAAGGTCCCGAGCCCCACCAGGAACAGCGCCACAGCCCCGAAGAGCGCCGCGAGGTACCCCCGGCTGGGGGGGCCCAGGGTGGCCACCACATCGCGGGTCACCTCGGCGTGTGTCTGGGTCAACCCCGCGGAATGTGCCACGGCGGTCATGGCTCAGCCCTCCCCGCGGTGGTGGACTTTGGCGAGATAGGTCACCGCAGGTCGCACGTTGATCTCCTCCAGAACATGGTATCCGCGATGATCCCGCTGCCGGGCCGCGACCGCGCTCGCCGGATCGAGGGCATTGCCGAAGGTGATGGCCCCGGAGGGACACGCCTGGGCGCACGCGGTGACCACGTCCCCGTCACGCAGCGTCCTGTCCTCCAGGCGAGCCGTGTTCTGGGCCCCGCGGATGCGCTGGACGCAGAAGGTGCACTTCTCCATCACCCCGCGGGCCCGCACGGTGACATCGGGATTGAGTTGCAGGTTGAGCGGTTCGGGGAAGGCCTGCTTGCTGTAGGCGCTCCAGTTGAAGTACCGCACCTTGTAAGGGCAGTTGTTGCCGCAATAGCGGGTTCCCACACACCGATTGTAGACCTGGCCATTGAGGCCATCCGGCGTGTGATAGGATGCGTAGACCGGGCAGACCGGTTCGCAGGGGGCGTTGTCACAATGCTGGCACAGCATCGGGACGAATCGGGCTTCGAGGGGATCGTCGCCAAGTCCGCCCTCAAAATACCGTTCGATCCGCATCCAGCTCATTTCCCGGCCCCGCAGCACTTCGGACTCCCCCACGAAGGGGATGTTGTTCTCGGCATAGCAGGCGGTGACGCAGGCGGAACATCCGGTGCAGCGGGACAGATCGATCACCATGCCCCACTTCGGGTGGTCCAGGGCGTAGGCCCCGTGCCGGATCTTCTCTTCCTGGGCCTCCCGGAAACCGGCGATGGCCTCGAGCTCCCGCTCGGTGTTGATCTCGTGAGCGTCCGCCCCCGCCTCGTGCGCCGCCTCGTCGAGAGTCAGCCCCTGACGCGCGGCCGGGAGCGGCATCGCCATGGCAATCCCCCGCCCGAGCTGCCGGGGGGTGCCCTCGGTCTTGGCCAGCTTGGTGTACTGCCCCGTCCGTTCCGCGTCCACCGTCGTGGCCAGGTAGGGAAGGAACGGTCCCTCGGGGCCATCCAGGAGGTCGAGCACCCGGGCTCCCCGTCCCCCGGCCCACCGGCCGTAGTCCCGGTGCCCCAGACCGATGGGGACCGCCAGGACATCCCGCCGCACGCCCGCGTAGACGTAGACCGGCACCTCGATCGTCCCGTGAGGGGAGCGCAGCCTCAGGATCTCTCCCTCCCGCACGTCGAGTTCCCGGGCCGTGTCGGGGTGGACCTCCACCCAGGTCTGCCAGGTGATCTTGGTGACCGGATCGGGGTTCTCCAGCAGCCACGGCCGGTTGGCTCCCCGTCCGTCGTAGTACATCATCGACGGATAGGCCATGAGGGTATAGGCCCCGTGTCCGTCGAAGGCGGGACGCTCCGCCGAGACCTCTCCCGCCGTGGGGGCGAGTCGCACGGCCGCCGGGGTGGTCGCCTGGAAGAGCCCCCCGCGCCGGAGAGCCTCCCGCCAGAACATATCGGGATCGCCGGACCCGGAGGTCCGGGCCAAGTCCGCCCACCGCGCCTTGAGGTGGGTGAGGTAGTCCGGGGCCGTAAGTCCGGCCGCGGCGCCCGTTCGGGCCGCGACCTGAAGGATCAGGTCGCCGGTGGAGCGGGTGTTGAACACGGGGGTCATGACCGGTTGCATCAGGGCGCGGATTCCGGCCCGGGGAGTCAGGTCGTCCCACCGCTCCAACGCGTGATGGTTGGGGAGAAGCAGGTCGCACTGGGATGCCGTGTCATCCAGAAAGAGGCTGGTGGACACCTTGAAGGGAACCCGCCCCATTGCCTCCCCGAACCCGGCGTGTCCCGGGAGGGTGTGCACCGGGTTGGCCTCGTGCACCAGCAGCACCTGCACCGCACCACTCGCCATCGCCCCGATCATCGATCGCAGGGCGGCGTACCCGTCTCCCTGGGCCAGCGCCGCCCCGAAGTGAACCGTCTCCCCGATGTTGCCCGCCACGTAATTGAGCAGATTGACCGCGGCGCACACCGCGGTGGCGTTCCGGTGCTGGCTTCCGATTCCCCCGGCCACGGCCAGGCCCGGGGCGGCCGACGCGAATTCCCGGGCCAGTCCCCGGATCGCGTCCGCGGTGAGTCCGCTTTCCTCCGCCGCCCGTTCGGGGGTCCAGGCCCCGAGCAGATCCCGGACCGCGGACACATCGGCGGGGGCGCCGGTCCGCTCCGCGGCGATCACGCCCACCATCGCCAGGGCCACGGCGGCCTCGCTCCCAGGGCGGAGCGCGAGCCACTCGTCGGCGTTCATGCCGGTCAGGCTCATCCGCGGGGACAGGTACACGTGGCGCGCCATCGTCCCGTTGGCGAACCCGTGGCTCGCGGCAAACCCACGCTGATTTTCAGTGGGAGACAGCCAGGTTTCCAGGAAGTCGGCCCCGAAGGAGACGATCATCCGCGCGCGGGCAAAGTCGTGCGCGGGCAGCTCGTCCCGTCCGAACACCTGGCGGTTGGCTTCCCGCATCGGTTCGTGATCGAAGGGCTCGTACCGCACGATCCGGCCCCCCACGCTCCCGCTCCACGTCGCCAGGAGGTCGGACAGGGTTCCCGGGGCGGCCCCGTTCACCACGGCAACCGCCCCGGCGGCGGCCCCGACTCGCTCGGCCAGCCGCGCGAGGGCATCGTCCCAGGTGATCGGGTCGAACCCGCCCGAGGTGTTCCTGGCCATGGGCCCGGTGATCCGGTCGGGGTTGTAGAGCCCCTGGAGCGCCGCCTGTCCGCGGGCACACAGGGTGCCCGCATTGACGGGGTGTTCCGGATTTCCCTCCAGCTTGATGGCCCGTCCCTCCCGCGTTCTCACCTGGACACCGCACCCCGCCGCGCACTCGGTACAGGTGCTGGCATAGATGGTGGGGATGCCGGGAACCTGATCCTCCGACTGGACCAGGTAGGGCACCAGCTTCTGGACCTTGTCCGTTGAACACCCCGACAACACCGCCGTTCCGGTGCCCGTCACTCCGAGCACCGTCAGGAAACGCCGGCGATCCATTCCCTGCTGCTGTTCAGCGGACATCGATGCTCCTCGTGCACACCCGGGTGGTCGGCATCGTCAGGTGACGACGGACGGGTTCAGTAGTGGCAAACCGAGCAGTCCCGCGACACGTTGCGCTCCACGTGGCAACTGATGCAGAAGCCCATGTTGTTGACATTGTTCACCTGGAAGACCTGCGGCATCCGGGCCACGTCCCCATGGCAGGTTTGGCAGGCGTTCGGGCCGAGCGCCTTGATGTGCCGCATGTGGGGGAAATGCGCATGCCGGGCCAGCGTGTGGATGCGCGTCCATTCGAGTTTCGGCTTCTCGGGATCGAAACGATCCGCCCAGAAGGTCCTGAGCTTCCGGATCTCGGCCCGGGCACTGGAGTCCCGCCCCGCCACCACCAGGTGACATCCCATGCAGGTCTGCACGCTCGGGATGCCGGGCTCGGAGGCCTCGCCCACCGAGTAATGACAATACTGGCACTCCATCTTGAACTGCGAGGCGTGAATGTCGTGCCGGAAGAAGATCGGTTGGCGCGGCCCCTTGAGGGCGGCGGTGTCCGACGCCGCGAGGACCGGGGCGGCGATCGAGTCGGTTCCGGACGCGGGCCCCTGCGCCGACGGGGGCCGTGTCGCGGCGAGGGCGACCGCCGCCGCGGCCACTGCTGTCAGCGATCCCATCAGCACCAGCTTGCGCATGCCTGTCTTTCCGCTGCTGTGGAGGTCAAGCGGCGTCGCCGATCGCCATGCGAAGGGGACGTCATGAACACTTTTTGGGAACGACGAACCGCACGTGCGACGCGGCGGAGAGGTCTCGGTGTCCGCTGTCCGCCCCCGGCGGTCGCCAAAAAATACCCGGGTGGCGCCCAGACACAACCCGGGTCCCCTCCCTGTCGCCGCATTGTCAGGAGCCGGAAGTGCCCTCCGCCTCCCTTTCTCCGGGACGCGCGCCCACCGGCGCCCCCACCCGTCCGAGATACCGGACCAGTTCGATCTGCATCGCACGCAGGAGAGCCGCCTCCCGGCCATCCGGTGCGGCGCGGTACACGATCTCCCGAACCGATCGCATGACATGATCGGGTTGGCGGGTCTTGAAGAACTCGATGGCCCAGAGAGCGCGTTCCCAATCCTCGAAGGTGCGCCCGAGCTGTTCCGAGGTCGCCCCGTCCGTCACATGCCTCGGTGGTTTGAGGGGCTGGCCCCCGGTGGTGCGCTCGACCCAGGTCTCGTAGGAGGCGATCGCCACGGCCTGCGCCAGATTGAGCGAACGATACCCGGGGTTGGTCGGGATGTTGACCAGGACATGGCAACAGTCGAGTTCCGCATTGGTGAGTCCCGCGTCCTCCCGGCCGGCCACGAGGGCCACCGGTCCCTCCCGGCTCCGCGCTCCCAGCTCCTCGGCCATGGCTCGGGGCCGGATGGTCCGGCGTTTCGCCGATCGCTGCCGGGCGGTGAGGGCCGCGGAAAACACGGTGTCGGCCAGTGCCTCCTCCAGGGAATCCGCCATCACGATCCGCTCGATCATGTCCGCACTGTTGTGGGCGATCCCCTCGATCCGCCACGGGTCGAAGACCGCCGGGCGCACCAGCCGAATCGACTCGATCCCGAAGTTCTTGGCGACGCGCACCGCGCTCGCGATGTTGACGATGTCCTGAGGTTCCACCAGCACCAGGATGGGAGCGGCCCCGCAATCCATCAGGAGGATCCGGCGAACGTCGTATCGTGCCCCTTGGCTCCGAGGGTTTGCAGCAACGATGTCTTGTCCGCCGACTTGAGCCAGGCCTCCTTGGCGCTGATCGTGCCGGACTCGACCAGATCGAGCAGGGAATCGTTCAGGGTGGCCATCCCCACCCGCCGGTTGGTCTGCATGATGCTCGGGATCTGGAAGGTCTTTCCTTCCCGGATCAGATTGGAGACGGCGGGAACGGTGAGAAGGACTTCCCGCGCGGCGACACGGCCTCCCCCCACCTTCCGGCAGAGGACCTGGCTCACGACCCCTCGCAGCGACTCCGACAGCATGACCCGGATCTGGGACTGCCGGTCGGCGGGGAACTGGTCGATGATGCGGTCGAGGGTGCTCGCCGCCGTGGTGGTGTGCAGCGTGCCGAACACGAGATGGCCGGTCTCGGCCGTCTCGAGGGCGATGGCGATGGTTTCGAGGTCCCGCATTTCCCCCACGAGAATGACGTCGGGATCCTCCCGCAGCGCCGCCCGGAGGGCGCGCTTGAAGGACCCCGTGTGCGGCCCCACCTGGCGCTGGGTGATCAGGCACTTCTTGGAGGGATGCACGAACTCGATGGGATCCTCGATCGTCAGGATGTGCTCGGTCCGGGTCCGATTGACCAGATCGATCAGCGACGCCAGGGTCGTCGATTTCCCCGACCCGGTGGGCCCCGTCACCAGCACCAGTCCCTTGGTGAGCCCGCACAGTTGCTGCACCGCGGACGACACGCCGAGATCCTCCACACTCAGAATCTCGGCGGGAATCAGCCGAAAGACCCCGAAGGGCCCCATCCGATCCACCCCGGCATTGCACCGGAACCGGCCGACTCCCGCGAGTTCGTAGGCCCAGTCCGCATCGTGTTCCTCCAGAAAGGAGGCGGCGACCGTGGGCGGCATGATGCTGCGAAGGAGGGTGGAGACTCCTTCCGGCGAGAGCGCCTCGTCGGCCTCCCGGCGGAGATCGCCATCCACCCGGAGGATAGGTGGCTGGCCACTGCGCAGATGCAGGTCGCTCGCCCCCGCCTCGGGAAGCCGCCGCAGGAGGGCATCCATGGCGCCGGAGCCCGGCCGAGCGAGGGCGGCGGGGCGGATCGTGGCGGTCGTGCGATCAGCATCCCGGGCTACCACGACCTCGACCACCCCTCCGGGGCCCTGGTACGGGAAGCGGGTTTCCTCCCCGGTGTCCAGCGCCACTCGCTGACCGGGTGGCACCACATCCGCGAGGAGATGCCGAATGGCCGCCGCGCCCAGGGGTTCCTTCGTCACCGCCTGCCACGCCCCGCCGAGCTCGATCTGCACGGAATCACCCTCGCGGAGTCGAACTCCGGTGGCGCCGTGGGATTGCAGCGGAGTGAGATAACGATCGAGTGCGGCCATGCTACTCCTTGGGGCGGACGAAACGGATCAACCGGCGGTTGACGAGCCGCACGTCATGAGGCGTGGTCAGCACCAGAAACCCTCTGCTGCTGTTGAGAAAATCGATGGATCGGGTTCGGCCCGGAGGCGTGTCCACATGGATCACTCCGTGCAGGGCCTCCTCCCCGGGCGGCATGACCTCGACATCGATGTCCGCATGGGGAACGTCTACCGGGGGGGTGGCGTTGGGGAAATCGTCCCACGCCACGATGACGTGCATCACCTGGTCCTTGCCGACAAACCGCACACCACCATCCCCGTCCTGCAGGGCGAAGAACTGTTCGTCCCGGTTCATGAAATCGAGGATGCTCTCCGCGCCCAGTCGACCGGGGGCTCGGTCGAAGAGGTGAACCGCCCCCTCGAACACCGATCCGTCCGCCAGATGGACGGACACCGGGCACCGAATGGTCGTGCCCCACTCACTGCTCATGAGGCGGCACCCTCCGGATTGCGAATGGCAACACCCGCCCGCTCCTCGGCCACGCGGATCGCCTCAAGGTAATCGGCGTCGGCATCGCCCAGCGCATCGAGCGCCACACCCAGAGCACTCCGCACCGCCTCCAGCACCGGCGCGTCCACCCCCGCCTCCCGCAGGACGCAACAGGCAATCCCCACGTCCTTGGCCAGCAGCGCCAGGCGGAAGGTCCGGGGCCAGGTTCCGGTCAGGACCCGGTCCGGGACGAGAACCTCGCTCACGAAGGACCGGCCGCTCGAGAGATTGATCGCCTCGACAGCCCGATCCGGTGCCACTCCGGCCTTGACGAGTCCGGTGAGCCCCTCGGCCAGGGTCATGATGTGGGTACCGAGCAGAGCGTTGTTCACGGCCTTGACCGCATGGCCTGTTCCGACCGGGCCGGTGTGCACGATGCGCGCTGCGAACGCCTGGAGGATCGGCGTCGCCCGGGACACCACGGCCTCGGTGCCTCCGACCATCACCACGAGGGTACCCGACTCGGCGCCATTGGTGCCACCGCTCACCGGGGCGTCGGCAAAACTCACCCCCCGGCGGGCCAGGCGCTCGGCGATGGCTCGGGATCGGTGTGGTTCACCGGAGGTGCAATCCAGGAGGAGTCCTCCCGGGGCCCATCCCTCTTCAAGGCCCTCGGGGCCGGACAACACCTCCTCCACCTCACGGGAGTTGGGCAGACAGGTCAGGACGATCGGACAGGCGGCGGCCAGTTCCCGCGGAGTGCCGGCCGCGCGCCCCCCGTGGCGCGCCACGAAGGCGT
>JBGSKF010000104.1:0-2128 GCA_041741375.1 Gemmatimonadales bacterium
TTCGCCGCCTCGCGATGACGGGTCCGGTTGCGCCTGCTGTCATTGCGAGGGCCCGCAGGGCCCGTGGCAATCCCGTGAACCGGTGCCGACTCGACAAGACGTGAGGTTGGCCACCATGCCGGAGCGAAACCAGGGGGGCCCTGGCATGAAGGCCAGCCCTCCTTCCCCCGGAGTCAGCCTCCGCTCACGAGATCGCCACGGCGGCATTCGCCGCCTCGCGATGACGGGTCCGGTTGCGCCTGCTGTCATTGCGAGGGCCCGCAGGGCCCGTGGCAATCCCGTGCAGAGATACCGATCCCACAAGACGCGATGTTGGCCTTCCTGCCGGAACCCCACCGCCTGGGCTCAGGCGTGAAGGCCATCCATCTTCTTGCGCTCCGAGCCTCCTGCTCACGAGATCGCCACGGCGGCATGCGCCGCCTCGCGATGACTCGACGCGATCAACCCTCTCCCTCCGGGAGAGGGTGGCGTGCAGCGCCGGGTGAGGGCTGCGATTTCGCGCCCCCGGCCGCGTTTTCAGGATCCCGCCCCACCCAGGAGTCTTCGCTATCCTGGACCCCATGAACACCAGCGCCGGGTTCACCGTCCTCGAAGTGGTCGCCGCCATCATCATCCTGGGCGTCGGCCTTCTCGGCGCCCTCGCCGGGCTGGTGGCGGGGCAGCGGCTCCAGAACCAGGGGGTGGCCCTCCGCCGCATGACCATGACCCTGCAGCAGCGGGTGGAACAGGTCCGCGCCGGTCTGGGATCGGGATCGGGGTGCACTGCCGGTGCCGGGAACGCCATCGGAACCACGGGCAGCACCGAGCAGTGGACGGTGACGCCGGTCGGGAACGCCGTCGCCGTCATGGTGACGGTGGCCGTGCCGCAGGGCACCGTCACCTGGCGGGACTCTCTCCTGGCGGTGATGCGATGCCCGTGAAACGGCCGGCGGCGGTCGTCGGCACAGCACGCTGCGGCGTGACTCTCGTCGAGCTGATGGTGGCGGTGACACTGGCCGGCATCGTGGTCTCGGCTGCGGTCGGCGTGGCGGCGTCGGTGCAGCGCCATGCCCAGCGGGTGGTGGAACGGGCCGCGCTGGAGGGAACCCTGCTGCAGGCGGCGCGGGTTGTGAACCTGGAATGGTCCGCCCTCTCCTTCGACAGCGTCACGGCGGATCTGGTCGTGTCGGGAGACACGATCCGCTACCGGGCGTTTCGCGGCCTGGGAGTGGTGTGCGATGCGAACTCCGCGGGCGTGATCCTCGACCGGGGCCCGGGCCGGATCCGGCAACTGCGGGATCCCTCCGATGGCAGGGACTCCCTGGCCCTTCTGCTCACCGGGGATTCGACCACCATCGCCGACGACGCCTGGGCCCTGCTCCCGATCGTCGCTCCGCCCACGGTTGCGCCGTGTCCCGGAGGCGGGTCGGGACTTCTCGTTCCGACCGTCGTGCCCGGGCCCGCCACCGGATTGCGGGTGGGGAGCCCGGCCGCCTGGTTCGAGGTCATGGAGTGGCGCGCCTACCGCAGCGGCGCCCTCGACTGGATGGGGGTGCGGTCGGTGTCGGGCGGAGAGGGGATCCAGCCCTTTCTTGGTCCACTGCAACCGCGAACCGGGGGAGGGCCTGCCGGGATCAGCGCCCTTCTTCTCGATCCGATGGGGGTCCCGACCGCGTCAGAGCCCGCGCTGATCGGGATCGCGGTGCGGGGGCACACCAGCGGGAGTGTCGCCGCCGGGGGGTGGGCCTCCCATCACGTTTCCGTGGACAGCGTGGTGCCAGTGCTTGCGACTAGACAATGATCAATGAACAATGAACGATGAACAATGAACACGCAGTGTCCTGCGTGCTCGGCCTTGAGCGGTGTTTCCCGGGGCTTGCGCCCCTTGCTCGGCCTATTGAGGTGGCTCACGCCACCGGGAGGACGGCTGAGCACCCGGCCGCGTCAACGGCCTCCCGCCGCCGAGCAAGGGGCGCAAGCCCCGAGAAATCAGAAACTCAGCTGGCCTCCGCTCACGGGATTGCCACGGGCCCTGCGGGCCCTCGCAATGACAGCGGTGGGCAATGGAACCTGTCATCGCGAGGCGGCGAACGCCGCCGTGGCGATCTCGTGAGCGGAGGGATGCGTGGAAGAGGATGGCGGGCCATCA
>JBGSKF010000105.1:0-20024 GCA_041741375.1 Gemmatimonadales bacterium
CGGGGCCCGTTCGCACCACGGCGTGGACATCTTTGCCCCGCGCGGCACGCCGGCCCTGGCCGCCGCTCCCGGGGTGGTCACGCGGGTTTCCACCAGTGCCCGTGGAGGGCGCGTCGTCTGGCTGCGGGACCATCGCGGCCACTCCCTGTACTATGCCCACCTCGACCGCCAGGCCGTGGTGGAGGGCACCCGGGTCAGCCCCGGCGACACCATCGGCTTCGTGGGCAACACCGGCAATGCCATCACCACGCCGCCACACCTTCACTTCGGCGTGTACCGTCGCGGGGAGGGACCGCTCGATCCTCACTGGTTCCTGCACCAACCCCGGGGCGGCCTCGCCCGGATGGAGGCCGACACGACGGTGCTCGGCGCGTGGGTCCGGGTCTCCCGCGGGGAGGCGTCAGTGGTGGAGGCACCGGGCGAACAGGCGCAGGCGCGGCGCACGGTCGCTCCCGGGGACACCGTCCGGGTCATCGGTGCCGTGGGGAGATGGTACCGGGTGGCGCTCCCGGACGGCACCACGGGGTACGTCGTGGCAAGGATGATGGAAACCGTGGAGTAGGAGCGGCTCGTGAGCCGCCCCGGGTTCCTGGTGCAGGAGGATCGAAATAGTCCGAGAAGTCCATCGCCCTCAGAAGTCAGGTGTCCCTCAGCCAGGGCCCGAGTTCTGCGGCCAGGTCTCTTTGAACCCTCTGGCGTAGAGGGACTCCATTGTGTACGTTATTACGTACACTTTCTGGAGATGGTCCATGCCCCGAGTGCGCCCGACCCAGGACATCCGCCCGCTCGCCGACTTCCGCGCCAATCTGGCAGCTGTGGTCCGCCAGGTGCAGGAAACCAGGCGACCGGTGATCCTGACGCAGCACGGCCGGAGCGCGGCCGTTCTTGTGGATGCGGGTGAGTATGAAGCCCTCCTCGATCGGGCGGCTCTCCTCGAGGACATTCGCGTGGCGGAGATGGAGGTTGCGGAGGGCAAGGGCGTTCCCCACGGCAAGGCCAGGGTGGCGGTACTCCGGCAGCTGAGGTGAGGGTCATCTGGTCGCCACGCGCGCTCATGCGCGTCGTGGAGATCGGTCGGTACATCGCAGTGGACCGCCCCGGGGCCGCCCGTACCTGGGCGATCGCATTGTTCGAGCGTGCCGCCACATTGAGCGAGCACACCCGACGTGGCCGTCGAGTGCCCGAGGTCAACCGGGATGAGATCCGCGAGGTGATTCATGGCGACTACCGGCTGATCTATCGGGTCGAGCCCAAGCGACTGGTGGTTCTGACCCTGCGCCATGGGCGGCGGCAATGGGACCCCGAAGAAGTCGATGACGCGGACTGATCACGGGCCTCGAGACGGGTCGGTGTTATCGGCTGACGGAAGGACATGAGGCGATGCTTCGTATCCCGGGATGGGCCTCTGTTCTAGTCGCGCTGGTTGGATGTGGCGGGCCCGAGCCCGTCTCCTTCCCGACCGACGATGGGGGCGTGGTGCATGCCAACTTGTATGGCCGGGGCGGTCACGGTGTGGTGCTCGCTCACGGCGGTCGGTTCACCAGGGAGAGCTGGGCCACCCAGGCCGAGACATTGGCCCAGGCCGGATTCCTGGTTCTGGCCATCGATTTCCGCAGACGGGGTGAGTCCCGCGGGGGACCCCAACCCACCTCGGCGGACGACGTTCACTTTGACGTGCTGGCGGCGGTGCGGTACCTGCGCGCTTTGGGTGTGGAGACCGTCTCCGTTGTCGGGGCGAGACTCGGCGGGGGAGCCGCGGCGCAGGCGGCCGTCGAGGCAGGGGAGGGTGAGATCGACCGGCTCGTGCTCCTGGCGGCGTCGGCCATCGGCCAACCCGAACGGATGAAGGGCCGAACGCTCTTCATCACGGCCCGGGGTGACACGACGGGCAGTGGTGCGCTTCGACTCCCGGTCATTCGCGATCAGTACGAGCGGGCTCCAGGGCCCAAGGAGCTGGTGATTCTCGAGGGCGCGGCCCACGCCCAGTACCTCTTCGAGACCGACCAGGGGGAGCGGCTGATGCGGGAGATCCTCCGATTCCTTTCCGAACCGTAGCCAATGTGTGAGGCCCTTCGCGAACTGCCTTCGTTTCCCCGGGCTGAAGCCCGGGCTCGGCGCCTTCGGCGACATGTCCTGAAGGACGAGACAATCCGGAGGGAGAGGGGGACGTGCGGGCCGCTCCCTCGAACCTGACCGACCTCCATGCTAGTTTGTGAAAGATTTCACATGGCAAGACCCTGGCGTCAGAATGGCCCCCCGCTTCCGCGGGGAACGATTGATCGAAGATTCACGGAGATTTCTTGAGTTGAGCGCATGATCACGCTTCGAGAGTACGCGCCGAGTGATGCGAGCCGTCTGGTGCAACTGGCCAACAACCAGAAGGTGTCACAGTATCTCATCTATACCTTCCCGTATCCATACACGAGGGACGACGCGGAATGGTGGATCGCCACCGGCTCGCGTGAGCAGGGTGCCGTCACCAGGGTCATCGACCTCGACGGTCTCCTCGTGGGAAGCGTCGGCATCACGCCGCAGACCGGCTGGAGGAGTCACCTCGCCGAGATCGGGTACTGGCTGGGTGAGGAGTTCTGGGGGCGGGGCATCGCCACGGAGGCGGTGTGGGAGATGACCGCATGGGCGCTGGCGGATGCGCGGTACCGCAAGCTGCTCGCGCCGGTGTTGGGGCCCAATCGCGGTTCGATGCGGGTGCTCGAGAAGAACGGGTATTCCTTGGAAGGGGTGCTCAGGAACGAGGTCATGAAGAACGGGCGATACATTGACGTCCACCAGTATGCGCGGCTCACGTTCGAGACGGAGGACGCGTGATGGCCAGGAAGAAGGCCCCAGGCGCCGCGTTGACCCGGTCCTCGGCGCCCCTCTACCGCGAGATCCGGGAAGTCCTCGAGGCGGCACGGTCGTCCGCCTACCGCGCGGTGAACACGGCGATGGTGCAGGCATACTGGCAGATCGGGCGGTTGATCGTGGAGCACGAACAGGGGGGCAAGCGGCGGGCGGGATATGGGGAGGAAGTGATTGAGGAGCTTTCCCGAAGGCTCACTGCCGATTCCGGCAGGGGCTTCAGCGTGCGAAACGTCTGGAACATGCGTCAGTTCTACAACTCCTTCCCAATTCTGCACGCACCGCGTGCAGAATTCGCAGGTGGGGGACAAGACGCACCGCGTACCATCTCTGGCCCTGTACTTCGCCCGGAACTCTCCTGGACGCACTACCGGCTCCTGCACGGTGTGGAGGATCCGGTCGCGCGCGCATGGTACCTGAATGAGGCGGCGGACCAGCACTGGTCCACCCGCCAGCTCGAACGGCAGATCGCGGTGCTCTACTACGAGCGCCTGCTCGCCAGCCGCAAAAAGGCTGCTGTTCGCAAGGAAGCGGCCACCAAACTGGCCGCGGTGGAACCCGACCAGTTCATCCGCGACCCGTACGTGCTGGAGTTCCTCAACCTGAGGGACTATCCGGCGTTGCGGGAGTCCAGCGTCGAGCAGGCGATCATCGACAACTTCCAGTCTTTCCTGCTGGAGTTGGGCAAGGGATTCTCGTTCGTTGCCCGTCAGAGGCGCATGCGCTTCGACGACGCAGACTTCTATGTTGACCTCGTCTTCTACAATTACTTGCTGAAGTGTTTTGTGCTGATCGACCTGAAGGTCGGTGCGTTGACGCACCAGGACATCGGTCAGATGGACGGCTACGTCCGCGTGTTCGACGCACACGCACGTCCGGAGGGCGACAACCCCACCATCGGCCTCATCCTGTGTTCGAAGAAGAACGAAGCCATCGCGAAGTACTCGGTGCTGAGCGAGGGCAAGCGTCTGTTCGCGGCAAAATACGTGAAGGTGTTGCCCAGTGAGGCTGAACTGAAGCGGGAGATCGAGCGCGAGCACACGCTCATCGAGGCCGGGCGGCCCGCGAAGGAAAAACGCTGATGTCTCGCGGATCCCTCCGCGGGAACCTGCGGCCACGTCACCGGACCGCCGCCTTTGGCATGGTGCTCTGTGCCCTGCTCATCGCAGCGTGTGACGGGGGAGGAGGCACGGGAAAGGCCCCTTCTCCCCTCCTCGATCCCGGGCACCCTGCCTGGACCGTCGCCGCCCCCGACACCTTCCGGACCCGCTTCACCACCACCCGCGGCGACTTCGTCCTGGAGGTGGTGCGGGCCTGGGCTCCCCTCGCCGCCGATCGCTTTCACAACCTGGTCCGGCTTGGCTACTATGACGACACCCGCTTCCACCGGGTGGTCCCCGGCTTCATCGTCCAGTGGGGCCTCTCCGGCGACCCGGCGGTGAACGCGGTCTGGACCCGGACCCCGATCCCCGACGACCCGGTGGTGGCCCAGAACGGCCTCGGCACCGTCGCCTACGCCTTCACCGAGCCGGGAACCCGCTCGACCCAGATCTTCATCAGCCTGGCGGACAACTCCCGGCTCGACGCCCAGGGTTTTGCACCCTTCGGCCGAGTAGTCGAGGGGATGGACGTGGTAGCCTTCCTGTACGGGGACTATGGGGAGCGCTCCGGCGGCGGAATGCGGGCCGGCGCCCAGGATTCCATCATTCTCCAGGGGAACGCCTGGCTCGACCGGGCGTGGCCGGCCCTGGACCGGGTGATCAGGGCGGAAGTTGTGGAACGACAGTAGGACATGGGACGTAGGACGTAGGACGCAGGACATAGTCCGTTACAGACCAGATTGGAACACAAAGCGGCAATATTGTTGGCGACGACTGGAAACCCACGCCGGCGGCCCGTACACCGCTGGCGGCATGGCCCAGGGGCCGTTCACGAACGGCCCGTACACGTCGGCAGATTGGCCCAAGGCCCGTTCACGAGCGGGAATAGTCCCGGCGGAACTGTGACTTGGGCTCGTGAACCCCTTTGGTGTCGGCTCTGCTCAGGACATAGGCCCCCACCGTGCGGGCGAGACCGCCCGGCGGGACTGTCACAGGCGGGCGGTACGTTGGAAGGGAACCTGTGCCGCGGAGGTTGACATGGGGTTCAAGGGACTCGAGGACCTGGTCAGGAAGCGGATTGCCCACGTGGTCATCAAGGAGGCGAGGTGGAGGTCGCCCCGGTCCCAGGTCTTTCTCGTGTTCGACGACAACACCGCCTACGAGTTCTACTGCTGCTACGCCTGGATGGCCGGGACCTGGACGGATGAACTCCGGATGATTGCCCATCACGATCCGGTGGTGGAGGAGGAAGACCTGAACGGTAGCGGGTCCTCCGGGAAGAAGGACGCGCCGAGCACCGCACGGCTCCGTCGTCGTATTGTGGATGAGCGGGCGGAGACACGAACCACGGGGGACTACGCCGATGCCGGCGCCCTGGTCGGAAAGCGGATCCGCTACTATGTCCCGTCGGAGCCGGAGGGAACCAGCTTCCGCCGGTTCACCCTGGTGTTCACCGATGGCACGGCGTGGGAGCTGTCCTCGCAGGAGAATTGGATCTCCTGTTCCTGGATGCACGGGGAAAGGGGACTGCGGGACGTCCTCGAGTACATGTCAGAACAACGGATTGTCCAGCAGCACCCCCCCAGCGACGAACAGGTCTCCCAATGACGCCTGAGAGAGGGGTCCGCTTGTCGCCCTTCTCCTGCGTCCTCTGTCCTCGGAGCTACCGCGCCAGCCGCCCCTCGGGCTGGAACACCGACCAGGCGAACCAGAAGTGATTGCCATGGGGCACGGCGGGGAGCCGCTTGCCCGCCAGCTCCCCCTCCACGGCCCGGCCCAGGATGTCCCAGGTGGAACCGGTTTCCTTGTCGCGGAAACGGCCCGGCCCCGCCGGTGCGAAGGTGAGGGTCCGTCCCTCCAGTTGCGGCACGAACACTCCGGTGGCCCCCACATCGCGCCCCTGGGCTATCTCGCGGGCATCGAGGGCGCTGGAGGTCCCGGGGGCCCAGAACACCACGAGGGGGTTCCCGGCGAGCCGTTCATGCCGCACCCGCTCCTTCGCCAGATTAGTGAAGGGGATGGCCAGGGAGGAATCGCCCCGGGTTACCGCCACGACCCGCTCCATGGCCGGGAGGCTCTGGTCGATCTTCCCGCTGACAAAGCCGGGGATGGGCCGCCCGCCGGGGCCGTCGTAGGAGGCATAGGGGTTCTGCCCGTAGGGGCGGCTGTGGCCGGTCCGGCGGGAGAGCACTTTCCCCTCGGGCCAGGTCTCCCGAAAGGTCTTCCAACTGACCATCGGGGCGCTGATGATCGTGAGCCGGGTGCCGGTGAGCTCACCCACGATTCCCTCGCCGGTGGCCTGTTGCCACCAGCTCTCGGTTTGACGGTCGTACATCACCATGTCGGAGTTGCGCAGACGCCCCGACACTCCGAAGGTGAGCACCCGGTCTCCCACACGACCGTCGAAGGCGATGGCGGTGTTGCAGAGGGGGCAGAAGGTGACGGTGATCGGGCGGTTCCCGATCCGGTCGTTGACGATCTCGTGCCAGATGAGAACCTGAATCGGATAGGCCCGGGCCTCGCCGCCCGCTTCGACGACCACGACCGGTTCCGGATCCTTGAGCCATCCGCCGGCCTGACGGACCGACTCGAAGTTCGGCGAGTCGATCGCCGGGATGCCATCCTTGGAGGGGCCCCCGGAGACGATCTCCACCAGCGGCACACTCCGCTTGGAAAAATCGGTGCGCCACTCGCCGCTCTGTGCCTTCAGGATCGGCACCGCGGCGGTTGCGAGCACGACCAGCACCACGAAAAGACGCGAAATCCGGGCAATCTGAGATCGTTGCACCAGCATGAGAACTCCTGGTTGATTCAACACGACGTGGCTTCGCAGGGGCTGGTGAAGGGTGCGGTCCCTACTCCCCACTCCCTATTCCCCATTCCCTAGTCGTTACGCCGGCATCGCCGCCAACGCCGGACGCCCCCCCGAGGCGAGATCGCCAAGGTGGTCCAGGTCCTGAAGCTTGATCATGCTGCGACGGACATCCAGGGTCCCCTGCCGGCGAAGAGCCCGGAGAACCTGATTGGTGGTCTGACGGGAGATCCCCGCCGTGGCCGCCACGAGGTCCTGGGTCAGGGGGAGATTCGTCTGCGACGCCGGATCCCCACCACCGAGCGAGCGGGCGAGGAAGAGCAGAACCGCCGCGACCCGGGACGTCGGAGGGAGCTGGACCAGATGCCTGTGGGCCACCATGCTCCGCTGCTGGCGCTGGCCCGCCGCCGCCACCGCCCGGGCGAACGGGAGGTCGCTCGAGAAGGCACGGTCGAAGATGGGGCCCGGGATGTGGATGAGGGTGACCGGGGTCAGGGCAATCGTTTCCCAGCGCCCCTCCTGATCCGCGAAATCGGTGGAATCATGCCCCACGATGAGGTGTCCGACGCCGTAGATCTCACTCACCACCTTGGAACGCCCCGGACGGGTGAGGAAAACACCGAGGACCCCGGCGACGACCACGGTGGCGCCGTACCGGGTTTCAGGGGCGAGAATGTCTCCCGGACCGAGGGAGCGACGGATGATCGTGGGGAGACGCAGCACTTCTGAGGTGATGTCTGGGGCATGGCTGACCAACTTGATTGTCATGGCGCTTTTCCTTCCCATCGAGCCTGGAGGTGGGGTACCAATATTCCTGGGTTTCCTGTCTTACACGTCGCGAATCGGATTTCGTATCTTTCGAGCTTCTCGAACCCGGGAGCGCATCCTGTCCCTGCTCGTCATCGGAGGCACCAGAAACCTCGGCCACCTCCTGGTTCTGGCGCTCCGCGAGGCCGGGTACAGGGTGACGGTGCTCAATCGCGGGGTGACGCCCGACTCCCTCCCCCAGGATGTGGAGCGTCTCCGGGCCGACCGAACCGATCCCCGGGCCCTGGCTGTTGCCTTGAAACAACACGACTGGGAAGCGGTGGTGGATCTCGCCTGCTACTCGGGGGCCGAAGCGGCAGCCGCTGTGGACCTGCTCAGGGGGCGAACCGGCCGCTACGTGTTCATCGGGACCGGTCAGGTCTACCTGGTCCGAACCGAAGTCCGGCGGCCCTCGCGGGAGGGGGACTACGCAGGACCTCTTCTCCCTGAGCCACCGGCGGGAACCCGGGACCACGACAACTGGCGCTACGGGATCGGGAAGCGGGAGGCCGAGGATGTGCTCGCCGAGGCGTGGTCGAGATCCCGGTTTCCGTACACCAGCCTGCGCTTGCCCATGGTCCACAGCCCGCGGGACCATTACGGCCGGATCCACAATTATCTCCTGCGCCTCCTCGATGGCGGCCCGATTCTCCTGCCGCAGGGTGGGGATCTCTCAGTTCAGCATGTGCTTGGGGACGATGTGGTGAGGTTGATCTGCTGCCTCCTCGGGACCGAAGCGGGGGTGGGCGAGGCCTTCAACCTGGCCCAGCCCGATATCCTCACGGTGGAGGGGGCGCTGGGAGTGATGGCCGAGGCCGCTGGGGTGCCCCTCCGGGTTCATCGAGTTTCCCGATCGACCCTCGACGCCGAGGGACTGCTTCCGGCATGCTCGCCCTTTTCCGACCCGTGGATGTCGGCGCTCGATCCTTCGCGGGCCGCCGCAGTCCTCGGGTTCCAAGGGACCCCCATGAGAGAGTATCTGCCCCGCCTGGTTGAGCATTACGCTCGCTCGGCGCTTCCGCCACCGGCGGGATACTCTCAGCGGGACCGTGAACTCGCGCTGATGAACCCGTCCGTAGGCGGGGCCTGAGGTGCCGGGTCGGGAGGGGTTGTCCAGGGGGGTCGTGGACAGGGCCGAGGGTCTGCGGTGCACCAGGGGCCGTCCCCCCCTCGTAGAGAGGGTGAACCTGTCTTCAAGGAAGTCGCCGGTGCCGATCACACATGGGACGATCCTGTTTCTGGCGTTCATGGCCTCCGGAACCGCTCCGGTGGCAGCCCAGGATCCCGTTCCCGACACGGTCAGGCTTCCGACGGTGGAAGTGACGGGGACCCGGTCGCGCCGATCGATCCTGGAGCAACCCCTCGCCATGACCCATATCCCGCGGGCGAGTTTCGAGAACGCCTCGGGCTACCGGCTGGATCAGGCGCTTACCTTCGTGCCCGGTGTCGTTGCCCGGTCGCGGTACGGCACCAGTGACATCCAGCTTATCATCCGGGGCTACGGGGCGCGGGGGGCGGGCGAGAGATCCAACTCGGGCACCTCCCGGGGAGTCCGGGTGTTGATCGACGGATTTCCCGAGACCGAACCGGATGGACGCACGTCGTTCGATGGAGTCGACCTGGCCTCCGCCTCCAGCATCGACGTGATCCGGTCCAGCGTCTCCAGCATCTATGGCAATGCCGCCGGCGGTGTGGTGAACATCACCACCGATGCCCCGATCGAGGATCCCTTCACCACGATGGAGACCCAGATCGGTTCGGCGGGTCTGCGCCGGATCTCCGGTCGCGCGGGGATCCTCGTGGGGAGGGGCCAGGTGAACGCCAGTGTATCCCGCACCGTCTTCGAGGGCTGGCGCGAGCACTCCAACAGTGACCGCACCCTGGGCACGGCGTCGTACCAGTTTCCGCTGGGGTCCCGGACAACAGTGGGGCTCTTCGGGTATGGTGTGTCCCATACTTTCCGGATCCCCGGCCCGCTGACGGCCGACCAGGTGGAGACGGATCCGGATCAGGCCAACGCGACGTTCCAGTCGCGCGATGAGCGCCGGGAGAATCGCCTCGGACGGCTCGGGGTCCGGATGACGCATCAGCTCTCCTCCGAGATCGAGCTGAGCGGGATGGCCTTCGGCATGCTCAAGTTTCTCAATCGGTCGGAACGCAACACCTTCCGCGACTTCGACCGGTACCATGTGGGCGGCAATGCCATGATGCGATGGAGCCGGGACGCCGGATCCATCCGGCACGCACTGACCGTGGGGGTGGATGAGGCATACCAGGACGGATCGATCAACTTCTGGAACCTGTCGGCCACGGGCGGGAAGGGCGATCGGCTCACGACGGACAAGAGGGAGGGGGCGAACAACGCCGGTGCGTTCGTGCAGGAGGAGGTGTCGATCGGGCGATGGGATCTCACCGCCGGATTTCGGTTCGATGCCATCACCTACCGGGTGGAGGACTTTCTCGACCGCCAGCTCTCCGACACCAGGACGCTGTCGGGGGTGACGCCCAAGCTCGGGGTGAACTTCCGTCCGACTGCGATGGAGAACGTGTACGTCAGTGTGGGAGGTGGCATCGAGGCGCCGGCGGGGAACGAAACCAATCCGGCGAGTACCTTCGGTGCGGACACCGTGTTTGCGCTCAACCCATTGCTGGAACCGATCCGTTCCACCACGGTGGAGGTGGGATACCGGCGCATCAGCGTGATCGGCTCCGCGATTCTGCGCACCGACGTGGCCCTCTACCGGACCAGTGTGCGGAATGAGGTGATCCCCTTTCAGGGGGGGCGCTTCTTCCTTACCGCCGGCCGGGTCCGCCGGGAAGGGGCCGAGTTCGGGGCCGATCTCACGGCGGGGCGGGTGATTTTCAACGGTGCACTGACTCTTTCCCGGCATCGGTACCGGGAATACCTCGTCGATTCGGTCCACTACGGCCGGCCGGGCCGGTTCGCCGACTTTGCCGGGAACGCTCTGGTGGGCGTTCCCTGGGCCACCTGGGCTGTCGGGGCGGGGTACCGCATCGGTGCCCTCCATGATCTGGAGGCCCGGGTGGTTCTGGAGGGGAACAGCCGCTACCATGCCGATGACGCCAACCTCGTGACGGTTCCCGCCTGGCGCACCGCGGACCTGACGCTGTCACTGCCCCGGCCGCTCCGGCTCGGAGGGGGGATCGGGATTCGGGGAGCGGTGACTGTGAGCAACTTGCTCGATGCCAGGTATGTCGGGTCGGCCTTCCTGAACCCGTCGGTGGTGGACGGAGTGCCGGTCGCGTTCGAACCGGCCGCTCCCCGGCAGATTCTGATCTCTCTTTCTCTCGGACAATTCGGATTGGTGGATTGACATGGCAAGAACCCTGGCTCCTCTCCCGGCCCATCATCTGCAGCACGAGATGACCACCACCACCTTCGATCTCGAAGGGTACACCGTGGTGCGGACCCTCGGCGTGGTCCTGGGCATCACGGTGAGATCCCGCTCGATCTTCGGCACCATGGGAGCGGGGATTCAGACGCTCTTCGGAGGAAACATCACGTTGTTCACCGAACTCTGCGAACGGAGCCGTTCGGAGGCCTTCGAGCTCATGCTGCAGCACGCCGAACAGCATGGCGCCAACGCGGTGATCGGAATACGATATGACGCCAACGAGGTGATGTCGGGCGTCACCGAGGTCCTGTGCTACGGGACGGCGGTCGAAGTGGAGCCGGTCTGATGCGAGCCCGCGTGATGATCGTGCCGATGCTGTTGACCGCCGCGGGCGTGACCCCGCTCTCCGGTCAGGGGAACCTGGTGGCGGTGGACGAGCTGACCATTGCCTCCATTCAGGAAGGGCTGGACAACGGTTCCTTCACCTGCCGGGCGCTGGTGGAGGCTTACCTTCGCCGGATCACTTCGTGGAATCCCGTGCTGAACGCCCTGGTGGTGGTGCATCCCCGGGCTCTCACCGTGGCCGACAGTCTCGACCGGGTGCAGGCGTCGCGCGCGCCTCGGGGGCCGTTGCACTGTGTCCCGCTCATCGTGAAGGACAACTACGACACCAAGGACCTCCCCACGACGGGAGGGTCACTCGCCCTGGCCGACCTGCGTCCCGCGGCGGATGCGCCGACCGTGGCTCGTCTCCGGGCGGCGGGGGTCGTGATCCTGGCCAAGTCGAACATGGCGGAATTGGCCTTCAGCCCGTATGAGACGGTGAGCTCGATCCTGCCCGGCTATACCCGGAATCCCTACGCCCTCGACCGGGTCACTGCGGGGTCGAGCGGCGGGACGGCGGCGGCGGTCGCGGCCAACCTGGGCGCGGTCGGGCTCGGTACCGACACCGGCAACTCCATCCGGGGACCGAGTGCGCACCAGGCGCTGGTGGGAATGCGGAGCACCATGGGGCTCGTGAGCCGGAGTGGCATCGTCCCGCTCAACCTCGGTGCGGATATCGCCGGACCTTTGACCCGCACCGTGGCCGATGCCGCCGCGGTGCTGGAGGTGATGGCGGGAGCCGACTCCGCCGACCCGGTGACTCTGGAGGCCCCTCCGCGCATTCCAGGATCGTACCTCGCGGGACTCGATCCCGCCGGGCTTCGCGGGGCCCGCCTCGGTGTGCTCCGCGCCGCCTACGTGTCGGAGACGCTCGACGCCGAGGTGGACCAGGTGTTCCAGGGGGCCGTCGCGGAGCTTCGCCGGTTGGGAGCGGTGGTGGTGGAGGACGTGCCGGTGCCGGAGCTCGACAGTCTCCGACGATCGTTCCGGGGAGGGTGCAATCCGTTCAAGGCGGAGTTTGAGCGATATCTGGCATCGCAGGGAGACCGGGCCCCGATTCACACCCTCGACGAGCTGGTCCGGTCGCGGAAGTTCCACCCATCAATCGAAGCCCGGTTGCGTGCCGCGCTCGCGGTGGACGAGTTGCCGGAAGCGAGCCCCGGGTGCCAGGCCGGGAAGGCCTTTGGAGACGGGTTGCGCGCCGCGGTGCTCGGAGCGATGGACCGGGCCGGTGTGGATGCCCTGATCTACCCCACCTGGAGCAACCCGCCGCGGCTGATCGGGGATCTCAATACCCCGCATGGGGACAACAATCAGCTCTTTGCGCCGCGCACCGGATTTCCGGCCATCACCGTGCCGATGGGATACACCCGGAATGGGGTCCTGCCGGCGGGGCTCCAATTCTTCGGGAGACCGTGGAGCGAGGCGATGCTCTTCCGCCTCGCCTACGGTTGGGAGCAGGCCACCCATCACCGCCGACCGCCACCGCGTGCATGGTAGCCTGCAGTCGAGTGCGTAGTCGTGAGAAAGTAGGCTACTGATCTATCCCCATTTTGGGATCGGCCTTTCTCGCTTTGCGAACTGCGGAAATGACTACGGAGGCAGACGCGACGGCGACCTGTACGCGATAGGGAACAAACGCCTTCCCTCTCAGTTTGATTTTGCCCACTTCATAGTCCGCGCTATTGCGGGTAATTCGGAGTTGGTCGAGAACCCCGCCGGCAGCCTTAACGTCTGGATTGGACGATTTCTTCAAGAGCTGAATCACAGTGCCATGCCCGGAGGCGTCCCGAGGGATGGAGAAGTGATCAAGCAGAGCATCTCGGCTAAGAGCGAGGGCGGAGTAATATGCGCGGCCGCAGGCGCACCGAAGAGACGCTTCAGGAGGCGCTCCCTTCGGTATGCTCTCCAACACCTTGGCTAGTGTGATATTATCCAGTGGGTCCATCGGGCCACGAGGTTGGTTCAACAAGAAGGCGTATGGCTTGATACTCTTCAGGGGTAGTCAATTCCACCATGAAACGATGAATACGCCTCACGATTTCCGTGAATGCAACGGGGTCCAGTTGAGCATCGAGGTCAACGCTCAAGGTGAGGCGGTATCGAGCAGCACTGTCATGTTCAGTTTCCTCGAGCAGCATCGTAGTAATCGGTCGAGGTTGTTTGAACAGGCGAGCTGCTTCTCGGGTCATTGCCTCCGAGATGTCGCTGAGCCGTGCTGAAGCGATTGCGGCAGCCCTGCCCGGCACAAAAGCCAGCAGTCTATCGATGGTGGATTTAGCCGCTTTGAGGCTCTCCTCAAGCTCGATCTCACGTGAAGATTTGCTGATGCTCGCCTGAATCTGGACTGTAGCAATCTTGGAGGCTGCTTGGCGTGCCACAGTCAGGTCGTTACCTGATGATACGGCGAACTCACCTGTGATGTATTGCCAGCACTGATCGACGAGCTCGGGTGGGTCCTCGCGATCCTCAATGCGCTCTGCAATATCATGATAGGCAGGCCACCGATTTCTCTTAACGTGTGTCATGATGGTGTTTCCGGCCAGAATGTCAGGTTCGCGATGGACATCGCTCGAGTGAAGGCAATCAACAGCGATTCCGTAGATAAAGTAACCTCGACCTGGGTCGAGACAGAGAGGCCGATTCTTCCGTTGGCACTTCTGTCGACGATGACTGAATAGAGCTCGCCGGTGGCCTTGGGTTCCACTTGAACGAGGCGAATCCCACGGATTTCGGTAAACCCCATCGCCTCTGCCTGACTGACCATGATCGGCAGTTGGATCTTTGGACGAGTCTCTTCTGAAAGGGAGAGCGAGAGGTTAACTGACACGGAATGAGTACCAAGCTTCTCGGCGACAGCCTTGAATGCCTCGTCCCAAGAATCACTCTCTATTGTCTTGGCGAACGATGTTGATCGCAACCCCAATTCGTAGTGGATGAACCTACGAGGTCCTTTCTCTTGACTCGATTTCGAACGGCGACGGGATCTAGCCGCTGCATGAAGGCCATGGATCCCGATCAAACCACGAAGTTCTGAGGAACAATCTCCGACAGCGACGGGTTGACGAATCGCGACGTGAAACGAATCGTCTTTGGTGGTAACGCGTGAGCGAAGGGATGCTGCGGCAGCCGTTCCGATTGATACGGTTTCGCTAATGCTGAGGCTGACGAAACGAGCGTTCGGCGGAAGTGTCTCAGGTATCTTAAAGTCGGGCATTACCGCCGCCTTCTGGGGCCCCATCACGGTGCCTGTGACCGGAAATAACCTACCGAACGATAGAGAAAATGCACAATCGAGAACCGGGAGATGTTATCGCAAATCCCCAGTTGGCGCAAGGCAATAGGGCTAGCTGCCCGCAGCAGAAAGGTCCGCTTCCCCCCATGCAGACCGATACGACCTGAGGCCCCCTCCTCGCGGCTGTCACAGCAGAAACCGGCAAAAGCGAAACAAGGGAGACGGACGAGGCCTGCAGGAGCCCTTGCGAGGCGACATAAGGCGTCGAAGAGGGCGAAAAAGCCCTCGGAACTTTCCGCGGTTCGCCAGGGCGGAACCCATGGTACACGACCTGGGTGGATCAGGGAACACCCCCTGTTCTGCCTGGATCTCATTGCGCAAACCGATCGTACCGTGCGACCTCGATCATGAGGTCTCCCTCCTCGGCACGGGAGGAGAGCCACACCTGCACCGGATGGTAGCTGTACTTTCGGCTCAGAGTGGTCACGAGATCGAGGCGGCCGTCGCCATCGAGATCCCCGGCCCACTGGATGGCGAAGTGCGGGTCATCGCAAGCCAACCCCGCCACACTCGCCCGCGGATCGGGCCGCCGAGCGTCCAGCAGCTCCTGACGAACCTCGCCGGACTCGACCAGGACGACCGCGTCGCAGGTTTCGGGGTTGCCCTGCAGCCGGACGGTCCAGGTCCGGCCGCCGAGGTGGTATTCCACTTCCGGCCGGTCCCGCCAGAGGTACCGTTGCCCGCCCACGCCCACCACAGGTCCCGGTTCGAGTGCCGGCACTCCGTAAAGGAGCATTCGGGCGCCCTGTGGCGCAGTCTGGAGACGCCAGGTCGGAATCGGGGCGTCCGGAACCGGGGTGAAGCGGACTTCCGCCGGCGAGAGTCGGAACTGGTTTCCCGAAGGGATGGAATCCCCCGGTGCGTTACCTGCAAAGAGTCCCAGCCACTCCCCCGCTCCGAGGAGTTCCCCGGGAACCTCGTCGTACCACTCCCCGGCGATCGGGTCCGGGAGCAGGATCACGGGACCCTGCCATCCCTGGGCCAGGAGAACTCCCACCAACAAAGCCGGCACCATCTCGAACCCTCCTGTCTGCGGATCGTCCTGAAGAGTACACCGGAGGGCCTGGTTGGGGTTGGTCATTTATTGACAAGTTTTTTTGTCAATTATAGATTGCCTTCCATGACCTCTGCCGCACGGCCCGATCCTGCCGAACTGGCCTTTGTTGAGGCGCTTCCCGCGTTGGCCGCGCTGGGGCACGCGGAGAGACACGCCATCCTCCTGGCCCTGGCGGAGGAGGCGGCTTCGGCATCCGGCCTGGCGGCGCGGACCGGGGATCGGCGGCAGCGGATCAACTACCACCTCAAGGCGCTGGAAGCGGCCGGATTGGTCGAACTGGCGGAGGAGCGCCCCCGGCGCGGGTTGACCGAGCGGGTCTTCCGCCCTGCGGCGCGGAGCTTCGTCATCGACCCCGCGGTCCTGGGTCCTCTCGACGCCGGCATGATGGCCGAGGAGGGTGACGGAGACCGGTGGTCCGCCCGGTACGCCATCACCCTCGCAGCGCGCGCCACCCGGGAGATTGCGGCTCTGGAGTCGAAGGCGCGCGCCGGGAAGAAGCGGCTCGCCACCGCGTCACTGGACACGATGGTGCACCTCACGAACCCCCGAGCGATGGCCGCCTTTGTCGAGGACCTGGCATGTGCCGTGGCTTCGGTTGTGGCTCGGCACCAGAGCTCCGCGCCGGGCGCCCGCCCCTTCCGGGTCACCTGTTCGAGCTGGCCAGCGCCGTCCAGCGCCGCCCCGGACCCGTCACCCACTCATGCACCCGCCACGAAAGAGAGGCTCCCCCATGGACACGACTCCCCCCACCCGGTCCGCCGCCGGAGCCATCGAGATCGAGGCACCCCCGGAACGCGTCTGGCGGGCACTGACCGACGCGGCCGACCTGGTGCGTTGGTTCCCCCTGGAGGCGAAGGTGGAGCCGGGTGAGGGGGGATCGGTGTTCATGTCGTGGAAGAATGAGTTCGCCGCCACCTCCAGAATCCTCACATGGGAGCCCAACCGGTGCCTGGCCATCGTGTGGGGCTGGGGCGAGGAGAAGGACCGCCAGCCGCAAGCGACCGAGTATCGGATAGAGGCCGCGGATGGGGGCCGGAGAACGGTCCTCCGGGTCGTCACCAGCGGATTCCCGGCCGATCCCGCCTGGGACGACTTCGTGGAAGGAACCAACCGCGGTTGGGTGTTCGAGCTGCAATCCCTCAAGCAATACCTGGAGCATCACGACGGCGAGGAGCGTCGAGTGGTGTACCTGCGGCATCGAGTACCGAAAACCGCCGCCGCCACGTGGACCAGACTCTTCAGCACGGACGGGCTCGGGGAGTCGCCACTCGATGGCGAGGTGTTTGACCGCGCGCTACCCCATCAGTATGCCGCGGTCGTGCCGGGGATCGGTGGAGGGCTTTTCCGGGCCTCCTGCGAACCATGCATGCCGGGGGCGGACAGCAAGGATGTGACCCTCTGGCTCCAGGCCTGGGGGGACGACCGTACCCGGCTGGATCGCTATGAACGGGAATGGCCGGACGTTCTGGCGCGAGTTTTCCCGGAAGGGAGAGAAGTTTGAAGTTCGAAGTTGTGAAGGGGGAAAGGGGGTGCCATTCCTCCGCATCCGGAGATCACGATGTCCACAATCGCCCGCCTCATCGGATCGATCCTGATCCTCAACGCGGTCCGGTACGTTGTTGCCGGGCCCATCGAGCAGCTCACTGTGCTTCCGCCTCTCTTTGCGGCGATGGCCGACTCTCCGACCATTTTCAACACGGACTTCTCATCCTCGGATTGGATCACGTCGTTTGCCTACAATGCGCTCATGTGGGCGGCGGCCGTGCTCACGTTCCACGGGATGCACCCTCAGCCTGCCGGCGGCTGGGCAGTGAAGAGCCTGAAGAGTTACGGCCTGATGTGCGTATTCTTCCTCAGTGTGAGTGCGATCTACATGAACCACTACAGCCATCCTCAAGTCTTCTCCCTGTACAACATGGGCTCCGCGGTCATCGCGTTCACGGTGGTCGCTCCGGCCAACGCTCTACTGTACCCGCGCATCGTGTGCCGTAAGCAGAAAATGGAGACTGGCGCCTCTGTGGCCTGACCCCGCGGGAGATCAGGGGCATCTGGCAGCGAGCAGGCCGAGGGCGCCACTTCACACTTCACACTTCCACGAAGTGGAGTACCTTTCGTGCGTCCCTTCTCCAGGAAATCCTCGCCATGCTGACCGCTCTTCTGGCTGCGGCCGTGATTGCTCTTCCCTCGGCGGCTGCCGACGATTCGACCGTCTACCGGGCGCTGTTCCTTCGAGCGGCACCGGGTCACCTGCTGGAGCTGATCGACCTTTACCGGGCCCGCATGGCGGTGCACGCCGCGGCCGGAGAGGCCGAGCCGGTCTTTGCCCGGCACAGCCAGGGGGACCACTGGGACCTCCTCCTTCTTCAACCGGTCGGCACGATGGCCGAGTACTACTCGGAGGAGCGACAGGCCCGATGGGAACGGGCGGAGAGGGAAATCAGGTACGATGGCGGGGCGTTCGACCGGGAGCGGGACCGGCTGGAGGCGTGGCGCGAGGAGTTGTTCGTGTCGGGCCCCGAGGTGGCCACGCTCCGGGAACGAAACCGGGACGCCGGCTTCTATCACCTGGAGGTCTTTCTGGCCCTTCCGGGGCAGCGGGCCGCCCTGCTCCATCAGCGGGAGATGGAGAACGACTACCTGCGCCGGATCGGCCGGCCCGACAACCTGGTGTTCACCCGGATCGGCGGCGCGCCGTGGGATCTCTTCACGCTGGGGTTCTACCGGAATCTGCAGCACTACGCCGAGCCGTCGACCGTGAGCGATGTGGCGGATGACGCGGCGGCGAAGGCGGCGGGCTTCGAGAGCCGGAACACGATCGGGAGCTACCTGCGGACGTTCCTGCAGGGGCATCATGATACGCTGTTGAACCGGGTGAGAGAGTAGGGAATAGGGAGTAGGGAATAGGGAATAGGGAGTAGGGAGTAGGGAGTAGGGAGTAGGGAATAGGGGCATTCCTCTGGGCGTCATCCCGAGGGCGCAGCCCGAGGGGTCTGTGGAGACCGGTTGTTGCACTTCCCGTCGGCTGCGTTCACCGCACCACCCGGTTTCAACTGACCAGCCCTCCGGACACCCGGACGACGGGAAGTACACCGGCCGGGTTCACAGATCCCTCGCCTTCGGCTCGGGATGACTCCGGAGCACCCCCTACTCCCGTCTCCCTACTCCCGATTCCCTACTCCCTATTCCCTACTCCCTATTCCCTACTCCCTGCAGTTCTCATTTCGTCCAGATCGCGACCACGCAATCGGCCCCGAAGGGCGCTCCCAGGTCCGCGGGGACTTCGGCGAGGCTCTTGTAGACCTCGACCCCCTGAATGTGCTGGACGAGGATCGAATTGAAATCGAAGGAGTTTCCGTTGCCGGTCATGCGGATCCCGTCAAGGTAAATGATGGCCGTCGACAACCGGTTCAGGTACGTGCCCCGGCAGATGGCCGTTTCGTAGCGACCGTCGCGACCGGCACTGAACTGCGTTCGCATCCCGGCCCTCCGGAGCAGGTCGGTGATGAGGGCGGTGGGTGGGAACTTCTCGATGTCATCCGGGGTGAAGAAGTGGGATCGGGGGGCGAACCTGAATTGCATTCGCCTGGCGAATCCCAGCATCTTTCCGGTGTAGAGTCGCCCTTCGACGATGGCGCCGTTGCGGCGACCGGCGGTTACCTCGATGTCGGTGAGCTGGACGGGGTCGGGGAGCAGCACCGCCCCGAACCGCAGGGTGTCGCCGGCCGTGAGGGTGAGGGTGACCTGCTGGGGCTGGTAGCCGAGCCGGCGGATAATGAACGTCTCCTCACCGGCGGGGAGTGTCATCCGGACGACACCGTCCGACTTGGTGGTGGCGCGTTTCTTGGCCAGGATGGCCACGACGTCGGCGAACTCCAGGGGCTTCTGAGCCGTGTCACCCACGATGGCAACGATCGTGGCGTCCCGGTCCTTTTTCCGGTTGGCCTCCCGATCCTGTGCCTGGGCCGCCGTCACCGTCAACAGCCCGACACACACTGCACCCGCCACGATTGTCCGCATTGCCGTCTCCTTGGGCAAACCTTCGTGGAGACGCCCGGGAGGGCACATCTCCGCACACGTCCTCACAGGAAATCCTGATCAACCGACGACATAACCAATGCCCGTCATTCCCGCGAACGCGGGAATCCATTGTCCTCCTCAAGCCCTCGTTGACATGGATCCCCGCTTCCGCGGGGATGACGATTGATCAGAGATTCCCTAGTGTCCCGTAACAGTGATTAGCGACATAACTCAGTGGGCTCCGTGAGCTTTGAGGGTGCGCTGCGCGAAGCGCGCGATGCTGGCGAGGATCTCGTCGGCGGTCTTGACCCAGACATACGGCTTGCCGGTGGCGTTG
>JBGSKF010000106.1:0-10733 GCA_041741375.1 Gemmatimonadales bacterium
GGCGTGCCAGGCGTGGTGCGCCGGACATCGCGCGGAGACCCTCTGCGACCTCTGTGTTCTCTGTGGTGCCCCTCCCCCAACCCGCGTCGAACCCCGGAGGATGCGGAGGAATTGGGGTTGCGAGCGTACACCAGAACGTCAATCCCTTCGAACTTCAAACTTCCACGCAGGTGGCGCTGCCTTCGGTGGCCACGGAACAGAATCCCGCGTCCTCCGCCCGGATCCGCAAGGCCTGCTGCAGGACACGGCGCCCGCGGTAGAGCCGGGACCGGATGGTGCCGATCGGGAGCCCCAGTTTGGCTGCGGCGTCCGCATAGGGCTCTCCGGCCACATCGATCATCACGAACACTCTGCGGTGCGCCTCGCTCAGCTTGGCAATCTCCGCGTTGATCGCCTCACCGAGATCGCGTTGCTCGGCTTCGTCCATGACCTGGTTGGCCCGGGATGAATCGGCCGCTGTCAGGAGCGATTCCAGAACGGCGTCCTCCGTGGGCACGAGGCGCACACCTCGGCGGCGGGTGGTCAGAAAGGCGTTCCGGCAGATGCCGAAGAGCCACCGCCGTGCCTCGGTTCCCGGCTGGAACGTGTGCCAACCGCGAAGCGCGTTCAGGTACGTGGTCTGGGTGAGATCGTCGGCCTCGGCGCCGCTTCCGGTAAGCCGGTAGGCGTAGGCGCGCACATGCTCGCGCCAGGGTAGCGTTTCCTCGAATCGGTCACAGCGGGTGGAGGCATCGGTCATGGGTGCGGACATGGTGAACTCCCGGAGTTCCACTGGGTCTGGTGACGCCACCGATCCATTCGACGACGGGCACGGCTCCCTCACGAGCGTATCCTCCGCCCCCCGACGATGTGCCACAGGAAGGAGATGGTCGCGAGCAGGAGGAGAAGGTGAATGATCCCCCCGGCTACATGAAACACCCCAAACCCAAGCAGCCACGCCACGATCAGAATTACCGCAAGCGTGAACAGCATCATGAATCCCTTTCGTGATTCCCCCGAACGAACCGGCGGAGAGGGGCGCGGTGTCATCGGGAACTCTACCGTCAACCTGGGGCGACGGGAATCGCTCGTTGGTGTGGATTCAGGACTCGCTCGAAAGGACCATGACGATCAGTTACGATCGCACACCCAACGTCCGTGGCGGTGGATGCGCCGGGGCGGGCGAAGGGATCGGGGCGGAGGATCACGAGGCCGATGAAGGGGACCGCCGGACGGCGCCGGTCACCAGCTGTGTGATCGTGGACCAGAGCCGCGGGGCCCCACGCAGGCGATCGACCGACCATCCGGGCACCCGGCCGTCAATGATGCGGCGTCCCCATGCCGCGCAGCGAAGGACCGCTCCGGCCTCCGTCGGGCACCGTTCCGTGGTGCTGAACGATTGTCGTCGGCCGTTGCGTTCGATTTCCAGGCTCACCGACCAGTGACCGGTGACCCGGAGCTGGTAGGGTCGGGCGAAGATGCAGAACCCCTTGTACCGAGTGGTCGTCATGATCGATGCCCCTCGGACGTGACCACGAGCCGGTCTGGCACGCCAGGTACATCCTCGAAAACCGGTTTCGTGCTCCTGAACCAGGGCACCGCCTGCTCCACCAGGAGCCGATCTTCCGCCGGAATCGCCGCATGGACTGCCCTCTGCCGGTCCCGGTCATCCCGCACCCGGTCGAAGGCCGCGGCCAATTGATCCAGTCGAAAGCCGGTCACACCCTTCGGATCATGGGCCAGTGACGTCATCACATCCCTCGTGTCTGCGTGAACCACAATTTCAGCCCGGGACAGGGCGCTGCCCCGGGGACCCTCCCGCTCGATCAAGCGGGGGGCGGCAGTGGGCCCGCACTCCCCGTCACGAAACGACCCCATGGCAGGGGGTCACATGCCGGGCAGAACGGGCCCTCGTGCGATCTCGCTTCGCTCCGACGCTCGACCCACCGTTCCCCGAGTTGCGAGCCGCGACTGCGGCGGCAACCCACCCGGTCACTGGCGGGAACTAACCACGTGGATGGCCTCCCAGGATGCTGCGCGGAGGGTCCACGTGGACCGTCAATTTCAGGGAATCGAGCCGGAGGGACAATCGGTCAAACGGTTGGAATCCGATCTAGTCCGATGGGATGGGTGCCGCGCGCTGTTCGGGACGCGGCCGTCGGTGGTGGGCTATCGATCGAGGGCCTTCTGTCGCTTCTCGTTGTGATGGAAGGCGGCCACTTCCAACCGACTGTGCAGTGCCAGCTTCTCGAGCACATTGTGGACGTGACTCTTGACCGTGTGGACAGCGATGTTCAGCCGGGTCGACAATTCCTTGTTGCTCAGGCCCTCGCCGAGGAGGTTGACGATTTCCCGCTCCCGACTGGTCAGGCGAACAGACTCCAGGGCCTGGGCCCTCGTCCCCTCGGAGATGCCGCGTGTGATCTGGGAGAAGAGGTTATTGGTCAACTCCCGGGGGAGGACCTCGGCCCCGCCCGCCACGGCCCGGATCGTCGCGAAGAACTCCTCGAAGGTGGCGTTCTTCATGGTGAACCCGGAGGCGCCGGCGTGAACGTAGGCGGCCACATCCTCATCCAGGGGCAGAAGCCCCATGATGATCACCCGCGCCGAGGGGACCTCCACGCGGATGGTCGTGGTCAGACTGAGGCTGTCATGGTCCTCCAGCCCGAAATCGAGGAGAACGATGTCGGGCGCGGCTTCCCGCGCGGTGGTCATCGCTTCGTCGACATTGGCGGAGGCCGCCAGAACGCGATACCCCGGCTGCCCATGGATCATGGTGGCCAGGCCCTCGCGGAACAGGCGGTTGTCGTCGATCAGTACGATGGTGATGGGGGGGGGCTTCGTCACCATGGGGCAGCCGAGGTGGCCGTGCGGAAGATCACCGTGTCACCTTTCCAGTCACAAGACCGTGTCGGGGTGTGCTGTTGTCCGGTTCCAGGAAGGAGCATCGCGCGCCGAAATGTCGGACGCGAGGAATCGAGGCCAAGGAAGAGTTCTCGGGCCGAGTTCGAACGGCGAGCTCAAGGATATCGTCCCCCCCCAGTCGCCCACAAGCGACCGGGGGGGGTATCTTCGAGGAGCGGGGAGAGGGTGTGCGCATGACGGGACGGGGCGGTTCCGGGGAAACCCGAGCGCCTCGCGTTCCGTATGGCGTATCTTCCCGGAATGTCTCGGCGGGCGAGGGACTCCATGCTCACGATGCTCAGGATACCGATTGGCGTGATGATGACTCAGTACTTCCGAACCATGCTCCTTCTCGGCGCCTCTCTGACCGGGGCGGCCTGCAGCGGCGCGGCCAAGGGTCCGGCGGGCACGGCTCCGGAACCCGCCCCGAGCAGCATGGAGGCTCTCTACCGGGCCCGCCTCGACAGCGCCCGAACCCGGTTCACCCCCGCCGATGTGCACTTCATGACCGGGATGATCAGCCACCATGCTCAGGCCCTGGTCATGGCCCGGTGGGCCGAGAGCCATGGGGCCAGTCCCGGAGTCCGCACCCTGGCGGCGCGCATCACCAACGCGCAGCGGGATGAGGTCACTCTCATGCAGGCCTGGCTCCGGGACCGGGGACAGCCCGTCCCCGAGGTCGAAATCACCGACCAGGGGATGATGATCCACGGCGGGCACGCCATGCGGATGCCGGGGATGCTCACCGACACTCAGATGGCGGAGCTCCAGGGGGCTCGAGGCGCCCAGTTCGACCGGCTCTTTCTCACCTACATGATCCAGCACCATCAGGGCGCCGTGACCATGGTCCACGAGCTCTTCGCCACGGACGGGGCCGGCCAGGACGAGGCGGTGTTCAAGTTCGCCTCCGATGTGCAGGTGGATCAGACCACGGAGATAGCGAGGATGGAGATGATGCTGGGACAACTAGGCGATAGGCGGTAGGCGGTAGGCGGTAGGCGACAGCAACCTTCAACTTCATCGGAGTAGATTTTCATGCATTCGATCCTTTCCCCTCACCGCGGCCTGCGGAGGCCCGCTCCCCTCGCGCTGCTGCTCGGGGTTGCGGCCACCGCCGCCTGTGGTGCTTCCACGTCCACGCCGGCCACCCTCCCGGCCCCGGCGCAGAATGTGTCCGCCGCGCCTCCTTCTCCCGATCCGCGGATCGGGCTCCGTCCCGGCCTCCTGAACGCCGGGGAGGCGATCTGGAACCTTCGGCTCGTCTCGGCCACGTCGGCGCCGAAGGATTTTGTCGGGGTGACCAATTCCGATCTCGCGTTCACCGGGAAGTACGCCATCCAGGGGAATTACAACGGCTTCCAGGTCTGGGACATCTCCAATCCGGCGGCTCCGGTTCTGGCCAAGGGGTTCGTCTGCCCCGCATCCCAGAGCGACGTCTCCGTCTACAAGAATCTGCTTTTTGTGTCGGGAGAGGGATTGGGGGGACGGATCGATTGCGGCACCCAGGGAGTCCCCACCGCGGTGAGCCAGGACCGCCTCCGAGGCATCCGGATCTTCGACATCACCGACATCCAGAACCCGAAGTACATTGCCAACGTGCAGACCTGCCGCGGTTCCCACACCCACACGGTGCTGGAGCACCCCGGTGACACCGACAACGTCTACATCTATGTCTCCGGTTCCGCCGGGGTCCGTCCGGCGGCGGAACTGCCGGGCTGTGTGAACGCCCCACCGAGCGCCGATCCGAACAGCGCGCTCTTCCGGATCGAGGTGATCCGGGTTCCGCTCGCCGACCCGACGAAGGCGGCGATTGTGAGTTCACCCCGCATTTTCAACGATCTCGTTGCCCCGCCGACTCACGGGCTGGCTCCGGAGGACCGAGCGCAGATTGAGCAGGCCGAGGCACGCGGGGCCTTCATCGCTGATTTCGGTGGACAGCAGTTCGTGCTGCCGAATGGTATGGTCGCCAGTCTGCTCGACAGCGTGGTGAAGGCCCGCGGCGGCAGCGGCGCGCCCACCGCGGCGGACAGCTCCACCCTCCGTGCCGGACTCCCGGCTCTGATCGCGCGGATGACAGGTCAGCAGGGAGGAAATGGTCCTCGCCCCGGACCCACCCAGTGCCACGACATCACCGTCTATCCCGGCATCGGGCTGGCCGGCGGGGCCTGTGAAGGCTACGGGCTCCTGCTCGACATCAGCGACCCCGCCAACCCGAAGCGAATCGGGGCGGTGTCGGATTCCAACTTTGCCTATTGGCACTCGGCCACTTTCAACAACGACGGCACGAAGGTGCTCTTCACCGACGAGTGGGGCGGGGGGGGCGCGCCCAAGTGCCGGGCGAGCGACCCCAAGGCGTGGGGCGCCAACGCGCTCTTCACCATCGAGAACCGCCAGATGCGGTTCCGGAGTTACTACAAGCTTCCCGCGGCCCAGACCGCGCTGGAAAACTGCGTGGCCCACAACGGGAACCTGATCCCGGTGCCGGGGCGCGACATCATGGTGCAGGCGTGGTACCAGGGGGGGATCTCGATCTTCGACTGGACCGATGCCGCCAACCCGAAGGAGATCGCCTTCCACGACCGGGGACCGGTCAACGCCGCGCAGATGGAGATGGCGGGGAGCTGGTCGGTGTACTGGTACAACGGCGTGATCGTGAGTTCCGAGATCGCGCGGGGGCTCGACATCTTCGAGCTGGTGCCGAGCCCGCTGCTCAGCCGGAACGAGATCGACGCGGCGAAGACGGTGAAGCTCGACTACCTGAACGCCCAGGGCCAGCCCAAGTACACCTGGCCCGCCACCTTCTCGCTCTCGCGGGCCTATGTCGACCAGCTCGAACGGTCGAACGGTCTCTCCACCGCCCGGATTGCGGCGGTGCGTTCGGCGCTCGTGAACGCGGAGCGGATCTCGGGGAGCGCACGGCGGACGGCGTTGAGCCAGCTCGCCGGCGAACTGCACCGGGAGGCAACGGCGTCGAGTGACGCGGCCAAGGTGCATGCGCTGGCGGGGTCGCTGGACCGGCTCGCCGCCGGAAGCTGACCGTCCCCCCCGGCCTCCTTTCGGAGCCCTGCTGTACCCGGCACCCAATACCCACTACCCAACACCCCGGGGAGCTGGGTGTTGGGTGTTGGGGGGTGCAGGGGCGGGAGAGGGGGAGCTACTGCCCCGGCCGCCGCAAGTATTCCCCCAGGAGCTCCATCTCCTCTATGGCCAGAATGATCTGATCGAGCGGCAGCTCGGCCCAGCGCCGCAGTTGCTCCCGGCGGCTTCCCTCCCAGGTGGTCAGGGACCAGTCGATGGACGGATCCTCCGGGGGTGGGGGATCCTGCCGTTTCGGATCACTCACGTCGGATGCCGGAGGCGAAGGTTCTCCACGTCCATCAGGTCCTGGGGCCTGCCCGCGGCCTCCTTCATGCGGATCAGCGTGGGGAGGGATACGAATCGCACGTCACCTGCTCCCGGGAGCGATCGCAGGACGGCCCGCGCATCCTCCTCCTCAAAGGAAAAAGGCTCGTCGACGAAGAGGTCGACCGGGGTTTCCCGATGGAGGTCACTCCAGAACTGCAGCACCCGCATGCCCTTGTCGTGAATCCACGACTCGCGTTGTGCCGGGTCGGCAAACTGCGCTGCCGTGACCGGCACCGCCGGGCGGAACCCGACGGTTTCCAGCGCCGCGAAGGTCCGGAGCACATTCTCCCGGTCGAGGCTGGCGACCAGGTCCACATCCTTCGTATAGCGCAGAAACCCGTGCGCATTGACCGCGAGCCCCCCGGCCACGAGGTAGCGGACCTCTTTCGCTGCGAGTGCGGCGATGATGGCTTCGACGCTGGTGAGTTTCACGTGGGTTCCGATCCGGAGATCCAGGGGACTCGGTGGAACGTGTCGTTCCGGGGCCGTCGAGGCAATCCCCTCCCCCTACGGCCGACCGCCTCCGCGCCGCCGTTCGCGGTCCCCGCGCTCGAGCAGCCGCTCGATCCACCGCTCCACCGAGCGCTCGATGCGCTCCGCTCCCCGACCCCACGCCTCGTCCCGGTCGATGTTCCGGAGCCGCTCGGTGAACCAGTCGGCGAGCCGGAAACCCCCGCAATCGCTCTCGGGTGCGGTTCCCTCGAGAAAGAGCTCCCGCGTGCATCCGGTTCCACTCTCCCACCAGTTCGAACCCTCACCGCCGCGAACCCACGCGCTCTCGATCCCGTCCGGGACCACGAAGGAAGCGGACCAGTCATCGGAATCGACCTCGTCGAGGAACCGGGAAACGATGGGGAGAGCCGCCCCCGCTCCGGTGGTGCCCACGGTGCGCCCGTCGTCATATCCCACCCAGACGCCCACCACCAGCTTCGGCGAATAGGCCACGAACCAGGCGTCCCGCCAGTCATCCGACGTCCCCGTCTTCCCGGCGAGGCCACTCCCCTGCCCGTTGACTCGCTGAAGAGCTCTTCCCGTCCCCCTCTGGATGACACCTTCCAGAGCGGAGGTCACCAGATACGCCTCCGCGGGATCGGTCACCCTGATCTTCTCCGGCGCGGGAATGGGGGGCAGAGGGTCCCCGGCGGCTGAACGGGACAGCACCGACCGGGTCGCGGCAAGCTCCCCTCCCGCCGCCAGCACACCGTATGCCCTCACCAGCTCCACCAGCGTGACCTCCGAACTGCCGAGCGCCAGACTCGGCACCGGTCGCATGGGGCTCGTGATGCCCAGAGCCCGGGCGGTGGTCGCGATCTGCTCGGGCCCGACGTCGAGTCCCACGCGCGCGATGGGAACGTTCAGGGATGCCTCCAGCGCCTCCCGCAGGGACACCTCGCCGCGGAATGACCGATCGTAGTTGGCGGGGGCCCACCGTTGCCCACCACTCCTCACACTGAACGGTGCGTCCTCGATCCGCGAGGCCAGGGTGAACCGCGGCGTCCCGTCCCGTCCGCGGGAAAGCGCCGCGAGGGCCACGATCGGCTTGAAGGCGCTTCCCGGCTGCCGGCGGGCCGCCACGGCGCGGTTGAACTGGGACGTTCCGTAGTCGCGGCCGCCGACCATCGCCAGGATCTCTCCGGTCCGGGGATCGATCGCGACCAGCGCCGCCTGCAGCTCCCGGGATCGGAGCCGGCCGAGACCATCCCGCACCGCCTGCTCGGCCGCCCGCTGCAGGGTGGGATCGAGGGTGGTGTGAATCGAGGCACCCCGCGCGGGGAGATGCTTCGGGAGGTCACCCCGGGCCGCATCAAGGAACCAGCGAGCGTCCACGGTCTGACTCCGGCGTTCCCGCGTCCCCAACCGGGAGTTCGCCGCGCGCTCGGCGCCCTTCTCGCTGATCCGGTCCTGCAGGGCCATGGCGCGCAGCACGGTGGCCCGGCGCTCGCGCGCGGTCTCGGGGTTCCGGACGGGGTTGTAGCCGTTCGGAGCCTGGATCATCCCCGCCAGGAGGGCGGACTGGTCGAGGGTCAGATCCTTCGCGTCAGTGCCGAAGTAGAAACGCGCGGCGGCGCCCACCCCATGGATGGCCCGGGAGCCGTCCTGTCCGAGGTAGGTCTCATTCAGATAGGCTTCGAGAATCGACTCCTTGGATGCTCGCATCTCCAGGACGGCGGCCATGGTGGCCTCCCGGAGTTTCCGGAGGGGTGTGCGCCGGGAGGAGAGGAAAAGATTCTTGGCGAGCTGCTGGGTGATGGTGCTTCCGCCCTGGGAGATGCGCCCGGCGCGGAGGTTGGCGACCAGGGCTCCTCCGATTCTCCAGAGGTCGAGCCCATGGTGCTGGTAGAACCGCTGGTCCTCGATGGCGAGAACGGCCTGGACCATGTGGGGCGAGATCTCGTCCAGGGCCACCGGGACCCTGAGCTCCAGTGGGCGGCCATCCACCGTGCCGAGAAGGGCGGGGGAGCTCCGTCGTGCCGACTCGCCCCAGGCCACGGGGCGGGACCAGATGGCTGTCTGCGCCCGAGCCTCGGGAGGTTCAAGCCGTGCTCTGACAAGCGCTTCGGTGGCGAGGAGTGAGAGGCCGAGGCCTCCGATGACCCCCAGCCAGAGGACGCCAAACTTCAGGTGACGCCGGGTGATTCCGGATCGAATGGAGCCCCGGATCGAGGCCCAGATGGTGCGACAGCGGATCAGGATGGACTGCCTCGACATGATGCTCTCCCGACGGGTCGTGAGACCCTGACGGGTCAAACCTAATGGGTGTTTCACTTTGCACCCTGGAGCGCTGGCGACCCAGTCCCTTGAGGGAGGGATGATCCTCACGAGCGGATCGTCGCGGCGGTTGCAGGGGCGACTCATCATGCGCCCTTCGCAGTATGAGGTATTGGGTGTTATTGGGTGTTGGGTATTGGAATGTGATGACCCGCCCTCATCATGTCCCGCGTTTAGAGTGCCCCGGGTCGCGTGGATGTGATGACGGGAACCGGGCCCGCTGGTCCCATCATGGTGCATGGCCAGCACCTACTTCGTCTACATCATGGCGAGCGACACCCGGGTCCTCTATACCGGGCTCACGACCCGTCTCCATTCCCGGGTCGAAGAGCACCGGACGAGCGGGTGCGCCGGATTTGGCCGGAGGCACCGGGTGGCGAAACTGGTCTACTTCGAATCGCACGTCTCGCGGCGCATCGCCACCCTTCGGATGCGTCAGATCCGGGCGTGGAATCGGTCCCGTCGAGTCGCCATGGTTACCGCATGGAACCCGGCCTGGACCGATCTCGCCGAATCGTGGTTCGAGGAACGGACCACCATGGTGTAGGGAGACGGGGGGGGAGGGGCGGGAGGGCGTCCTGGCTTGCCTTGCCGATCGGGGGGGGATGGCCGCATCTTGGGCCCATGACCGACCGACGCTACAGCGAGGAAGAGGCGGAGGAGATCTTTCGCCTCGCCGCCGAGTCTGAACATGGTGCCGCCCCATCGCTGACACCGAGCGAGGGGATGACCCTGGTCCAGTTGCGGGAGATCGGGCGCGAAGCGGGGCTCCATCCCGATCTGGTGGAGCGGGCGGCCCGCACTCTCGATCGGGTGCCGTCTTCCACCCGGCGGTTTCTCGGGTTCCCCCTCGGCGCGGGACGGGTCGTGGAGTTGAACCGGGAACTCACCGACTCCGAATGGCAGCGATTGGTCGGCGAGTTGCGGGACACCTTCGATGCCCGGGGAGTGATCCGCGAGGATGGTGCCTTTCGGCAGTGGACCAACGGCAACCTGACCGTGGCGGTGGAGCCGACACCGTCGGGCCACCGGGTCCGATTCCGCACCGTCCGGGGCGGAGCCCGGGAGATGATGCTGATGGGACTCGGCATGGTCGGGGTGGGCCTGGTGCTGCTTCTGGTGACCTCCCTTCCGGGCGGGCCCGGGACGTCGTTGCCCGGAGCCGGGTTTCTCTCCTTGATGGGGCTCGGAATGTTCGGGGTGAGCGCCGCCCGGCTCCCCGGATGGGCCCGGCTCCGGCAGCAACAGATGGATGCCCTGGCGGAGCGGCTCGCGCTTCCCCCGGAACCGGGAGCCTGACGCGGACGTACGGGCCGTTCGCGAACGGCCTTGGAATGGATTCCACGGGCTCTCGCCGGGCTGGAGCCCGGCGCTCCCAGGGCCCTTCCGCCTACCTACCGCCCCAACACCCTACCCAGGACATAGGACATAGGACATAGGACATAGGACATAGGACATAGGACATACCGCCTATTCCCCAGTGTCCGATATATCTTGACATGTCTGGCGATATATCTTACGATATATCGAGGCTCAACTCCCTGGAGGGCAGAATGGCACGGTCCAACGACTGGTTTGGCGACATCTTCGACGAAATCGACCGGAATCTCGGGGACTGGGGCGCGGGGATCCGGGTGGGGTTTGGACCGGGCCGGAAGCGGCGGCGCCCGATCTTC
>JBGSKF010000107.1:0-16431 GCA_041741375.1 Gemmatimonadales bacterium
GATCATGGAATCGACCGGACGAGCAGGGGCCCGAGCCGGTTGGCCACGGGGAGCGGGAGATGCCGCCAGAGCCGGGGCCCGAGGGAGAGCGCCCCGCCCGCGTCAGGGGACGGAGTGGTCGCCACGCCGCGCGGCGCCACCTGGTACCACCAGAGCGGACGATCCTCGCTCCCCCACTGTTTCTTGAAGCGGTGGGTGCCACTGCCCGGGGTGCACCGCCCGAAGTCGAATTCCCGGACCCCGTCTCCAATCACCCGCTCCATGAACGCCCGGTAGAGCCCCATGTTGGCGGCGATCCGGTTGTGCTCCGCGAGCGCCGAGGCCCAGGTGATCTCGAAGGTGTCGTGCCAGCGGAAGCCGCACCCCGCCGCGATCGGTTCGTCGCCGAGCCACGCGACGCCGAAGAGCACCTCGGCGGGAAAGTGACGGACCAGGGCGTCGAAGAAGCGGCGCGGCAGCACGGGTGTGCCGAGATCGCGCATGTGGCGGCTGAAGACGCGGTAGAACCCCGCCACCTGGTCATGTCCGAAGCGCACTTCGACCCCCTCCTTTTCCGCGCGCCGCACCTGGCTCCGGAGCTTGGCGGGAAAGCGGCCCACCAGGGCCATGGGGTCATCGGGGAGGGGAAGCACGACGGTGATCTTGCGATGGGACACCTCGAGCGACACCGGGAGTTCGCGCACGCTCCGCAGCTCGAGGAGATCGACCCGGTCGGCCAGCGCCCGGTCGCGCGCGTGGGTGGCCAGGGCCTCGATCGCCTCCGGAGTCCCGACCGGTCCCCCGGCGTTCAGGAAGGGCATGGAGACGAGATAGTGCCCGAAGAGCCGGCTCCGGACCCGGACCAGGGGGAGGATTCCCTGGAGGGCGCCCGCGTCGTCCCGCGCGGCGAGGGAGAAGCATTCGTGCCCGAAGGTCTCCTCGATCAGGGGCCGCCAGGCGAAGCGATGACAGAGGGTGGCACCGGTCTCCCATTCCCTGTCCGCCACCGCATCCCACTCCGCCGGTGTCCCGTCAAACGGGGCGACCCGAAGGCTCATGTGCCGGTCCGCGCCCGCCACGCGGCCACCGACTCGAACCGGAACTCGTGGAGGAGCGTGCCGAGCCGCGTCATCGTGTGCTTCAATCCCCCGTAGTGACGCCGAGCGGTGATCCAGGAGGCGGGGAGCCGCGGCTGGTCCGGGTCCACCTCCCAGGGGTGGACGTAGAACATCCCCGGCTGGCCGATCCGGCCGTAGCGCCGGAAGGCGTGCTGCAGAAGGCCGAGCGGAAAGTGCCGGAGGTATCCTCCTCCCGCCGCGGGGAGCCGCAGGCCACCCACAGTGAGGGTGGCGGGAGGAATCTCGAGCAGGGTGCCGGCCGGCCGCGAGATGGACCAAGGGACGGTGCGACCCTCCGGATAGCCGTAGTCGGGCCGCCGGATCGGGAAGAGGCTCGAATCGTACCGGTAGCCCTCCTCCAGCAACACGTCGAGGGCCCACTCCCCGCCCGGCCGGATCGAGAAGCTCGGCGCCCGGAACCCGGTCACGGCCGTGCCACTCTGGTCCTCCAGGAGGGCCTTCGTGTCCCGCACCTCGGCCCGGAACTGATCCGGGGTCTGGGTGGAGACCCGCCGGTGCCACCAGCCGTGGGAGCCGAGCTCATGGCCCGCGCCCACGATGCGGCGGACCAGCGCGGGGTGCCGCTCGGCCACCCAGCCCACGGTGAAGAAGGTGCCGGTGGCGCCGTGCCGCGCGAGGAGGTCGAGCAGGAGATCGGTGTTCCGTTCCACACGGCTGGGCAGGTCGCCCCACCGCTCGGGGGGAGCCACCCGCTCGAACACGGTGACCTGGAAGTGTTCCTCGACATCCACCGAGAACAGGTGACCCGGTGGACCTGGCGTCCCGGCTGAAGGCAGGGCACCCTCCCAAACAGTGATAGGTTTCGTCCCTTCAAACTTCGCCATCCTTGGGGCACATTCCATGCCCGGGATAGCCAGGACCTCTCTGCGCAGTGCCATCGCGATCCGGACGACGGGAAATACACCTGCGGTCTGCTCAGATCCCCCGCGTTGCTCGGGATGACAGCCGAAGGCCCGTGAATAATAGTCCGGGCGGTCATCCCGAAGCGGCAGGACCACCAGACGGAAAGAACGGGCCTCACGTGACAGATTCCGCGACATCCGCAGGACGGACGCACCGGGAGCGGATTCTGATCGCCCTGGCCACCCTCCCCATCCTCCTGATCACGCTCTTTCCCCGGGACGACCCGTCGATTCCGCTGCATTCGTGGGGCCTCTGCCTCGCCTGCGGCGACTTCGGGGGAGTCGATTTCCTGCTCAATGTTGCACTCTTCGGACCGCTCGGGCTGGCCCTGCACCACGGGGATCTCTCCCTGCGCCGGACCGCGGCCGTGGCCCTGGGCCTGACGCTCGGCATCGAGGTGTTCCAGTTCCTCTTCCTGCCGGGACGGTTCGCCGCCCTTGGCGACCTCGTGGCCAACACCTCGGGGGGCATTCTGGGATGGATCCTGGGCCGCACCTGGCCCCTTATCGCCACTCCGGCACCCGCCATCGCCCGCCGACTCGCCGTGATCACCCTGAGCGGGGTGGCCCTGATATTCTGGGTGACGGGGTGGCTGCTGCAACCCTCGCTTCCCGTTTCCACCTGGTTCGGGCAGTGGCGGCCGGCGCTCGGCCAGTTCGATCAGTTCATGGGGAGCGTGGATTCGGCGCGTCTCGGCCCCCGGCCCCTCCCCGGTCACATGCTGGTCGACACCTGGGAACGACGGCTGGAGCTCCTGGAGGGACCGATCTCGATCCGGGCACACGGAACCCTGGGTCCTCCTCCGCGTCGTACCGCACCGATCGTGAGCGTGTTCGACGATCGCCAGCGGCAGATTGCCCTGCTCGGACAGGAGGGGGAGGACCTGATGGTGGCGATCCGCCTCCGGACCTCGGACGCCCGGCTTCGCACCCCGGCCCTCCGGGTGCCCGAGGGTCTCGCCGCACCGGCCGGCACCCGGTACGATGCCGCGGGATGGTGGGCGGACGGGACCCTTTCGGGGACCGCGGTGGGGACGGGAGCGCTTCCGCTCACGGTTGGACTGGGATGGAGCTTCGTGCTCCCCTTTGGGGCGGATCTTGAGCCGGGGACGCCAGTGTGGAGCGTCCTCTGGCTGGCGCTGCTCGGGCTGGTGCCCGGGCGCTTGGTGGGGCGCGGGTGGCGATCCCCGCTGTCGAGCGTGATCGGCGTCGGGGTCCTCGTGGGGATGGCCCTGGGGGTGAGCGGGTTCTGGGCCCTGCCCCTCCCATCCCTTGTCGAGCTCAGCGCGCTTGCCGTGGGTCACCTCCTCGGCTGGTCCGTGGCACGACGGACCACGCCCTCCGTCACCCCCTCCGCCCACTGACCACGATCCCCTGCGTTCAAAAACGCCTTCCGGCGTCGGCATGGTTACCTCCCCGGTGTCACCAGTGACCATCCTTGGGGCGTTCCCAAGCGGAAGGAGGGCTCGTGACAGAAGCGACACGGGATCGCGACATCACCGGGGAGATCATTGGAGCCGCCATCGAGGTGCACCGGCTTCTCGGACCCGGCCTGCTCGAATCGACCTACCAATCGTGTCTTGCCTGGGAGCTACAGGCACGTGGGTTGGATATCGTGGCCCAGAAGCCCCTGCCCGTCATCTACAGGGGGAACCGGATCGACTGTGGGTACCGCATCGATCTCCTGGTGGAGGGCGTTGTCATCGTCGAAGTCAAGTCGGTTCAGCGACTCGATCGGATCCATGCAGCTCAGGTGCTCACCTACCTTCACCTGTCCGGATGTCGCGTGGGTCTGCTCGTGAACTTCAACGTTCGCTACCTGCGTGATGGCATCCGACGCCTGATCAAAGACCATTCGGGGAGCCACGATCATGGATCCCTTGCACGCGACTTCTGACATCAGGGCTTCCCCGCCCTCAGGGCCTTAATTGAGGTCGAGGGAGATTCACCACAGAGAACACGGAGGTCACAGAGGGTCTCCGCATGATTCCTGCGGCTCCACGCCTCGCGCGCCGAGATCACGGATTGTGTTTTGGGGGGTGGAGGGTCCCCCATCCTGCCGGTGCCCGCCAATCCGAGACGAGGAGCGTGTCGCGGATACCGTCAACCCTCTGTGTCCTCCGTGTCCTCTGTGGTTCAACTCGGGCGGGGGGAGGAGGGGCCCCCATCCTGCCGATGCCGAGAGGGCACAGGGCCGGGAAGGTGGACGGATTCACCACAGAGGACACGGAGGTCACAGAGGGTCTCCGCATGATTCCCGCGGCTCCACGCCTCGCGCGCCGAGATCACGGATTGTGTTTTGGGGGGTGGAGGAGCCCCCATCCTGCCGATGCTGAGAGGGCACAGGGCCGGGAAGGTGGACGGATTCACCACAGAGAACACGGAGGTCACAGAGGGTCTCCGCATGATTCCAGCGGCTCCACGCCTCGCGCGCCGAGATCACGGATTGTGTTTTGGGGGGTGGAAGGGCCCCCATCATGCCGATGCCCGCCAATCCGAGACGAGGAGCGTGTCGCGGATACCGTCAACCCTCTGTGTCCTCCGTGTCCTCTGTGGTTCAACTCGGGCGGGGGGAGGAGGCACCACCATGCTTCGCCCGTCGAGTTCGGAAGTTTGTTGTTTGGGGGGTGGAGGGTCCCCCATCCTGCCGATGCCCGAAGGCATGGGACCGGGATGGTGGACGGATTCACCACAGAGAACACGGAGGTCACAGAGGGTCTCCGCATGATTCCTGCGGCTCCACGCCTCGCGCGTCGAGATCCGGATTGTGTTTTGCGGGGTGGAAGGGCCCCCATCCTGCCGATGCCCGCCAATCCAAGACGAGGAGCGTGTCGCGGATGCCGTCAACCCTCTGTGGCCTCCGTGTCCTCTGTGGTTCAACTCGGGCGGGGGGAGGGGGCACCCCCATGCTTCGCCCGTCGAGTTCCGGAGCTTGTTGTTTGGGGGGTGGTGGGGGCCCCCTCAGGCCCGATGCCGAGAGGGCGCAGGCCTCGCGCGCCGAGATCACGGATTGTGATTTGGGGGGGGGTGGAGGGGCCCCCATCCTGCCGATGCCCGCCAATCCAAGCCGAAGAGCGTGTCGCGGATGCCGTCAACCCTCTGTGGCCTCCGTGTCCTCTGTGGTTCAACTCGGGCGGGGGGAGGGGGTCGTCAGTTCAGGATCACGTCCTGCCCCACGCGCGGTTTCAGCGTCCATTGGCCGGTGCCGTCCGGGACGAGGACGCCGCGGGTGTTCATGAACCGGCCGGGGGCGAACGCGGTGCGGAGGAACGGGATGTTGGCATCCAGTACCACGATGAGATTTCCGGTCCCGTCGCTCACGGTCACGTGGAAGTTGGGGGCCACGGTGACCGTGTCGGAGATCAGGGCGCTCGTGATCTGGATCAGCGCCGCGTCGAGAAGCCCGTTGTTGGCCGACGCCGCCGTGGCGGTGCTGACCGGGGAGGGGATGGGAGCGGGGCGGGTGGCCAGGCGGATGACCCGGGACTGGGTCAGCACGGGCTGGGTGGCGCGCACGCCGGTGCGACCGAGCACCACGACGCTGTCCCCGGGGTTGTTGCCGGTGAGGCCGCCCGCCAGCGACACCTCCGTCAGCCGCAGAGTACCGGAGGTATCGGCGAGGTGCGACGTGGTGTCGCTGAACGATTGGACGCCGGCGAGGATGATCCCGCGCACGAACACGCGCTTGCCGCCCGGGAGCGACCGGGCCTCCTTCAGACTCACCTCGGGGAAGGCCAGCCGGGCCACGACCCCGATCGCGGGGCCTCCATTCACAAGTTGGACGTTGCTGGAGTCCACCGCGGCCACCCGAATGGAATCACCGATGCTGAGAGTGTCGATCGTCACCCGGTACTCCCCGATGGGGAGGGTGTCGAAGAGGGCGAACCCTGTCGCATCGGTCAGCTTGGTGGCGAGGGTATCGTCGCTGCGTTGGCTCAGGAGGGCCACCCGCGCGCCGACGAAGACGGTGTCCGCAGGGGACGCGACGCCGTTGCCGTCCCGGTCGAGGAAGACCAGCACCCCGATCTGCCCCGTGGGGAAGGGTCCGAAGGTGACGTCGTCGCCCGCGTTGTTGCAGGCGGCGGGGAGGACGAGGGCCAGGAGCAGGGCCGGAAGGCCGAAACGAGAGGCGTGGCGCATCAGTCGATCCTGAGGCCGACCCGGAACAGCCGCGGATCATCGCGGCGGCTCAGGATGGAGCCGAAACGGGGGTTGGGAACGAGGGACAGGTTGACGGTGCGGCTGCCGGGAGGCGAGAGCGTTCCCGCCGGATCCACGAGAAAGAGCGCCCGGTCCACCGGCCCCGACTCGGAACTCGTGATGTTGTAGGCATCGACGGTGAGGGTGAGATGACGGCCCCCCGCCGAGACGGGAAGACCGATCCCGAAGGAGAGATCGACCCCGTACTGGGTGTCGGCGCGGCAGCTGTTCCGCTCGGCGAATCCGGTGACGAGGTCACAGCGGCTGGCGTCGAGCAGCGTCCGGATGCCGGCATTGTTCAGGTCGATGAAGGCGGGGTCGTTGTGGCCCGATCCGTCCCCGTTCAGGTCCACCCCGGGCTGGAACCCGGGGGTGAAGGGAAGACCGGACTGGACCCGGCCCCGCACCGCCAGCGTCACCGCGGTCCGGCCCGTGGACCGGTAACGGAGAGTGGCCGCCGCCCGGTGCGGCACGTCGAAGTCGGAGCGCCCCTCGGCCCAATCGATTCCGTTCAGCAGGCCGGGAAAGGGGGAGAGCTGGTCGGCGGGATCGCCCGAGGAGAGACCGAGGACGTTGTCTTCCGTGTCGGAGAAGGTGTAGTTGGCCATGATCGACAGGTGACGCGACACCTGGCGCTCGATCCCGGCGTTGAATTCGTAGTAGTCACTCTCTCCCGAGGGAAGAAGCGCATAGACCGCGTCGAAGCTTCCGAACCGCCGGTTGCTCCCGGGCTGGGGGGTAATCAGCGACCCCTGCTGTACCAGCGACCCAAAGACGGGCCGGCCTTCCGACGTGGTGGCGAGCGGCCCCGGCACCCGGTTCAGATCCTCGCGGCGGAGGAGATAGTCGGTGTGGACATACCGTCCGCCGAGCGAGATGTTGAACCCGCCCTCCACGTGCCGGGTGAGCCCCGCCTCGAGCTTGTAGGATTTGGGAGCCCGATACAGGCTGTCGGGAAGGAACGTGAGCCCCGGGGCCGACACCTGCGTCTGCGCCCCCGCGGGGAGGTTGGGCCAGTTGCTGAAGGAACCGAGTCCGCGGCGGATCATCACGGTCCCGTCCATGGTCATCGCCTCGGCGAAGACCGCCGGATCGAGGCGCCCCACCTCGAGACCGCCGCCGGCCCGCAGGATCCACTCCCCGCGGTTCTGCACGTCCCACACGAGGGCGGCGTGGGGGGAGAAGCCCTTGCGGTCACTGGGACGGCCGCCGGTGGCAATCCCGGTGAGGGCCTGCCAGGCGGTGTTGTCGAGGACCTTGCGGGTGGGGAGAAACTGGGTCTCGTAGCGGACGCCGTAGAGGAGCTGGATTTCGGGAGTGGCCTGCCAGAGATCCTGGAGGAAGAACCCGACCTCGGTGCTGTTGAAATCGACCGGGCGGGCCGGACCGCTCGCCTGGAAGAAGGTGCCGGTGCCGGCGCCGAACCGGTCGAGATCGCCGAAGGTGAAGATCCCGCCGGAGCCGAAGCGGTAATCCTGCTCATAGTTGGTGAGCCGGGCGTTCCCGCCGAACTTGATCACATGGTTGCCGGCCCGGACCTGGAAGGCATCGCTGATGTCGAAGGCCCGCTCCTCGAAGGAGCCGGGGAGTTCCCCCGAGGTCCCGAAGGCCACGCTACTTCCGGTGATCACGGTCCCCGGCAGGGAACTCCCGGTCCAGTTCCGCTCCGCCGAGCTGAACCCGACCCGGAACTCGTTGGCGGTGCGGGACCCGGTCGAGGTGAGCCCGAAGGCGGCGGAGATGTCCCGCGCATCGAGGGTGACGCCGGCGTTGTTGGACAATCCGTTCCCGAGCCGGGGAGAGTCCTCGTCCCAATCCGCTCCCCCGACCCGCACCATCAACTCCTGGGTGCCGGAGAGGCGCCAGTCGACCCGGGCCAGGGCGCTTCCCCCCTCCCAGGTCCGGACCACGGGGGAGGTTTCCGCCGCGAGGTTCCGGCCGAAGGTGGTCTGGCCAATGGTGCGGATCTGATCCGACACCGGTCCCGCACCCACCACCGCCGGGAAGACATCCCCGGGGGGCTCGACCCACGGCCTGGCCGTGGGGAGTTCAACCGACTGGTACTGGGCCTGGATCAGGAAGTGGGCGGTGTCGGGTACGATGGCCCCGGAGAGAACGGCACCCACGAGGAACGAGGTGCCCGAGCTGTCCCCGGGGTTGAGTTCGGTGCGGTCCCCGATCCTGGCGCTGCTGGCCCAGCCATAGGGCTGGAAGGAGACGGCGTTTCCCCCCCGGCGGGTGAGCGCGGAAAGGAGGGTTCCCGGCGTGCCGCGGAACTCGTTGTCCATGCTGGTGCCGAGCACGTTGAGCTGCTCGGTGGCCTGGCGGGCAAAGGCCTCCGCCTGGACCGGCTCGGCGGGGAGCCCGGGGTGGCGGAGGAGCACCTCGGGGATGCCGTCCACCAGCAACCGGCTCCGCATGGCGGGAAGGCCGGAGCCGGCGATACCGATCCCCTGACGATCATCGAAGGGGGAGACGAAGGCGCTGGTCCCCCGGAGGGCGTCGGTGGCCACCGGGTTCCGGTCGAGTTCCCGCATCTCGAAATCGGTGAGGGTCCGGATCCGGCCCATTCCGGTGCGAGCGGCGTCGCCCTGGATCTCGGTGGGCGCACTGATCGGGGGTGGACGACGCTCGAGGGCAAAGAGGACGGTGGTGCGTTGGCCGGCGGTCACCGTGATCCCGATCCGGCGAACCGGCTGGAACCCGATCTGCTCGGCCAGGATGTCGTAGACCCCCGGCGCCAGGAGCGGCACCGAGAAGGCGCCATCGAAATCGGTTTCGAGTTCGAGCCGGAGTCCCCCCCGGGCGGACTCGAGGGTCACCGCCACCCCGGAGAGAGGAACGCCCAATTCATCGTTCACCTGGCCCCGGAGGGAGCCGGACGTCAGACTCTGTGCCAGGAGCGGTGCGGGAAGAAACGCGCAGACGCCAGCAAGGAGGAGTGGGCCTGCCAGGACGCGCGCTCGGCCAAAGACCGTCATCATTCGAGGTTCCCTCGGTAGGAAATGAGGTTCAGGAGACACCGGACAACGGCGCTCCCGAGTGCCGGTGGAGCCGGTGCAGGATGAATGCCACAACCACGAATGGGGTTGAGATATCACCAATCAATATTTATACGGTGTTTCAATAAACTATTATATGTCGCTATTTGACAGTAACTTATGACATGACAACTGCCAGAGGATTGGATTGGCGTGGCGAGGTCCGGCGTGCCTGATGCCTGCGGAATCGGCGACTTTCCGGGTTCAATGCGACGCTGAGGTTATCAGAATCGTTGCGGGGGAGCAACAGCCGGAGGGGGCGGAGGCGTCATTCCGGCGAAAGCCGGATCCATGCGACGGACCGAGCGGAAGGAAAATGGACCCCGGCTCCCCGCTATCGCGGGGACAAGGTTCGCCGGGGTGACGTCCCGTTTGGGATCTGGCCTCCGGGTGCCCCCTGGCAGGGGGCGTGGATTGTTGTTCAGTGTTCATTGGTCATTGGTCATTGGTCATTGTTACATTGAACCAGGCATGGCCCAGACCTCCTTTCGCAACCGCATCCATCTGGCCTTGATTCTCCTGGGGGTTCTGCCCACCTCCGTGGTGATCGTGGCGCTGGTGATCTCGCTCCGGAGCAGCAACGCGCCGGCGGCGGTGTCGGCCGCGCTCACGCCGGTGGCGGCGACGGGACGGGAGATGCTCCAGGTGATCGACACCACCGACCTCTCCCTTGCGGAACGCCGAGCCCTCCGTGACCACGCCGACAGCCTGAACCGGGCCCTGGGCCGGGCGAGTGCGGCACTCGCCTTCAACCGCCGACTGACTCCGACCCTGACCGCCGTGGTTCTCCTGGGCGGCGGCCTTCTCCTCTATTTCACCTGGTATCTCGGTCTCAGCCTCTCGCGGCAGTTGAGCAGCCCGATCGAGGAGTTGATCGGCTGGACCGACCGGATTCGTCACCAGGAGCCCCTGCCCCAGACCCATCGTGCTCCCGGCGCCCCGGAGTTCACCGCCCTCCGGGAGGCGCTTCGGGAGATGGCCGCGGCTCTCCAGCAGGCCCGGTCCGCCGAATTGGAGGCGGAGCGACTGCGGGCCTTCCGCGAGGTGGCCCGCCGGGTGGCGCACGAGATGAAGAACCCGCTCACCCCGGTTCGTTTCGCCATCAGCCAGCTGGAGCGCACGGCCAGTCCGGAGCAGCGGGAGTCACTCGAGGTGTTGAGCATGGAGACCGCCCGTCTCGACCTGCTGGCCAAGGACTTCTCCAATCTGGGACGGCTCCCCGAGGGTCCCTCCGCCGAGGTGGACGTGGGGGAACTGCTGGGGGAGATCCTGCGCACGACCCTCCCGCCGGGGATGACCCACACGCTTGAGGTCGATCCCCACACGCCGCTGCTGGTGGGGCATTACGATCCCCTGCACCGGGCCTTCACCAACCTGATCCGGAACGCGGTGGAGGCGAGTGGTGGCGAGGGCCGCCTGGATGCGTCCGTGCGCATGGAGGAGGGGGAGATGCTGGTGCGCATCGCCGATCACGGGGGGGGGATCCCGGAGGCGCTCCGGGAGAAGATCTTCATGCCCTACGTCACCGACAAGCCCGATGGCACGGGTCTCGGACTCTCGATCGTCAAGCAGGCGATCGATCTGCACAACGGCACGATCTCGGTGGAGGACACACCCGGCGGCGGGGCCACCTTCGTCGTGCGCTTCCACGGACGCGCCGACCGCAGTCGGCGGCTTCCCTACCTGGGGGCGGGGCTGGGACGGAGGGGGGGGGGGGCGGGGCACGGAACCGAGGTCACACGGGACGGGCGGACCGACCTGGCCCGGCGGACGGGGGAGTACCGTTTTCCCCAGCCGGCCCCCTCTTCCACCACCTCATCAGACCACGAGTGACCCGGTTCCCCCCCCTGCCCCACTGGACCGGGTTCCCGCTACATTGTGCGGTTCTCCCGAGCGCCCTGTCTGTGCGGGATCATCCGGTCCCGGTCGTCCTTCGGATGCAGGTTTCTCCGACGAGATCTCATGAGCCGCATACTGATCGTTGATGACGAGGCCAACATCCGCCGCATGCTCGGAGCGCTGTTGCGCGCCGAGGGGTTCAGCGTGACCGAGGCCCCGAGTGGCAACGGCGCGTTGCTCTCCATCGATGAATCGGCGCCCGACGCGGTGCTTCTCGACCTCATGATGCCTCCCGGCCCCGACGGAATCGACACCCTGGAAAAGATCCGCCAGCGGGAGCCCCACCTGCCGGTGATCATGATGAGCGGGAAGGCCCAGCTCACCGACGCGGTGCGGGCCATCAAGTTCGGGGCCTTCCAGTTTCTCGAGAAGCCGCTGACGCCCGAGGCCGTTCTGGTGACTCTGCGCAGCGCGCTGGAGCTGACCCGGGCCCGGGCCGAGAACCGGGTGCTGCGCTCGCAGCTGGGCATCCGCGAGGTGATGGTGGGCACCAGCTCCCCGATGCAGGCGGTCCGGTCGATGATCGACCAGGTGGGCCCCACCGAGGCGCGGGTTCTCATCCTCGGCGAGTCGGGCACGGGGAAGGAACTGGTGGCGCGCGCCATTCACCGGGCCAGCCGGCGGTCGAGCAAGCCGTTCATCAGCGTCAACTGCGCCGCCATCCCGCGGGACCTGGTCGAATCGGAGATGTTCGGTCACGAGCGCGGGGCCTTTACCGGGGCGGTGGAACGCCGGCTCGGCCGGTTCGAACTGGCCAACGGCGGGACCCTCTTCCTCGACGAGGTGGGCGACCTCCACCTCGAGGCCCAGGCCAAGCTGCTGCGCGTGCTGGAGACGGGAGAGATCGTGCGGGTCGGAGGCGAACGGGTGGTCAAGGTGGACATCCGGCTCGTGGCGGCGACCAACCAGCGGCTGGAACAGGCGGTGGGGGCCGGGACCTTCCGCGAGGATCTCTACTTCCGGCTGAACGTGTTCCCGGTCGAGATCGCCCCACTGCGGGCCCGGCTCAGCGACCTCCCCGACCTGGTGACCCATCTGGCCGAGCTGGTGCGCCCCCACCAGGCCCCCCGTTTCACGGCCGAGGCGGTGGCCCTCCTCTCGGCGTATGACTGGCCGGGCAACATCCGAGAACTCGCCAACGTGGTGGAGCGGCTCGCCATCCTCGGCGGCCACGAGGTGGACGCGTCGCTGGTGCGCCAGGTCCTCCCCCGGGTGGCCGCGGTCCCGGTGGAATCAGACGGGGCGGCGGGCGCTGAAGGGATCGCCGGTCCGGCTCCGGTGCCGGGGCGCTCCCTGCCCAATCTCCTCGACGACTACGAACGGTCGCTGATTGCCCGGGCGCTGGGCCGCACCAACGGCAACGTGGCGGAGGCGGCGCGGGAGCTGCAAACCGACCGGGCCAATCTCTATCGCCGGATGAAGCGTCTGGGGATGTCGTGACCCTTCGCCGGACGCTCCTCTCCCTGCTCGCGTGGAGCTCCCTCGCCGCCCTCCCCGTGGCGGCGCAGGACAGCCTGATCGTGATCGATCCCGATGCCCCCCTCACCGACACGCTCCGGTCGGGGCCGCCCCTCGAGATTCTGGAGGCGGTGCTCCGGGCCTACAACGACTCCCAGACGACCCGCCTGACGGGCAACTTCACGTTGCCCCGGGGAAGTGCCCTGACCGGGCAGCTCGGACTCTACCGCGGTGTCCTGCGGATTGCCGGCCGGGTGACGGGGCCGGTGACGGTGGTCAACGGAGACCTGATCGTGGAGGGGAGCGGGGTCATCACCGGGGATGTGCTGGTGGTCGGCGGACGGCTCACCGTGCTGGCGGGGGGACAGATCGAAGGCACCCGCCAGGTGTTCATCGAGTTTGCCCCGGTGCTACGCGCCCCCACCGGGCTCCTCATCCCCCGCCCCCCCCGCCCCTCCTTCGCCGACATCGCCAGCGCCCGCACCACCTTTCGGGCGGGGCGGATCAACACGACGCTCTCGATCGAGACCGGCCGAACCTACAACCGGATCGAGGGACTGCCCATCGCGGTCGGACCGACGTTCACCCTGCCGACCCTCGGCGGGACCGAGGGGCGCCTCGAGGCCCGGGTGATCTTCCGCACCTCCGGACGGGGCTCCACCATCCGCGACGAGTTCGGCCTCCGCCTCGGATCGGAATGGGCCTTTTCCGGGAAGATCCGGGGCGGCCTCGGCGCCGAGTGGTCGAGCACGATCGTCCCGATCGAGGAGCAGCCGCTCTCCCTGGGCGAATCGGGGTGGTCGGCCTTTCTCCTCTCCCGGGATTTCCGCGACTACTACGAGAGCCGCGGTGTGGAGTTCTACGGCTGGCTCTTTCCGATCCGGGATCTGCGGCTGGAAGCGTCCTGGCGGCGGGACCGCCAGCGATCGGTCCAGGTGACCGACCCGGCCCGCATCTTCCGCAACAACGACCCGTGGCGCCCCAACCCCCTGATCGACGACGGACACTACCGCTCCCTCCGGTTCCGGGCCGACCTCGACACCCGGAACAGCCGGGTCTCCGGAACGACCGGGTGGCTGGTCCAGGCGGAAGTGGAGCATGCCGAGAGCGACGACACCTCCCCGGTGGGCCTTCCCACCGAAGTGCGCTCCCCGATCCCGACCTTCCGGGAGTTCCAGTTCACCCGGCTCGCCTTCGACGTGAAGCGGTACACCCGGTTCAGCCCCGGCACCACGGTGAACCTGCGCGTGGTGGGAGGGGGATGGATCGATGGGGACCCGCTCCCCTTGCAGCGCCGCGTGTCGCTCGGCGGTCCCGACCTTCTTCCCGGGTCGGGCTTCCGGGCCCTCACCTGCGCTCCCGCCACCTTCGTCGACGCGGCGCGCCCCGCCCTCTGCGACCGGTACCTCGCCACCCAGGTCGAGATCCGCTCCCGCCTCAATCTGGGGCGGATTCTCCCGCCGCGGGACTTCTACGGGTTCGACCGTCTCCTTGACCTGGAGAACGCCGAGCTCGTGCTCTTCGGCAACGCCGGCCATGCGTGGCTCACCGGCGACGGTCCGGGCCGGGTCCCGAACAACCGTCTCCCGGATTTCGGGGAGTGGCGCAAGGACGTGGGCATCGGCATCGACACCGGCACGCTTGGCCTCTATCTCGCCAAAGGCACCAAGGGGGAGCCGGTCCGGTTCACCGTCCGCCTGGAGCGGAGGTTCTGATGGGAGCCCCGCGTCGGATCCTGGTCGTCCTCACTCTGGGGATCGGGCTCGCGTCCGCCCCGGTGCTTGGCGCCCAGGAGCGCCTCTCCGTCTCCCTCACCCTCACGGCCAATCCCACCCCCGGGGGCCCCCCGACTCCGACCATCGCGACGCGCAACCTGGTTCGGGATCCGCAGTGGGTGGGTGTGCTGAACGAGCCGATCCCGGTCCGGATCCGCTACCGGCTGGAGCTCTGGCGGTCGCGCGCGTTGAACGACGCCCTGGAACGGCCCTTCGAGTGGGAAGCTCTGGTGCGGATGGAACCGCTCTACGAACAGTTCTCCCTGACGATCATCAACCGGGGCCGGGTGACCGAGGAACGGCGACGGCCCACGCTGGAAGAGATCGGCGCCTTCCTCGACCGGGGAATCCAGGTGCTCCTGCGGCCGAGCCAGCCCGGGGTCTACTACTACACCCTCAACGTGACGGTGACGGCACTGTCCGACCGGGAGCTGGAGGACTACGAGCGGCTGATCCAGGGCGATCCGGCGGCGGACGGCGGAGCGCGCAGCGCCGTGCCGGGGCTGAGGTCCGCCCGGCGCTGGCTCCTCCGGGTCTCGGGGCTTCCCTCGACCGTACTGACCGAGCGGACCGGGACGTTCACGGTGACGGCGGTGGAGAATCCTAGGCGGTAGGCGGTAGGCGGTTTGCGGTAGGGGGTGCCCTCTCGTTTGTCCTGCTTCCGACCGCCTCCTGCCTGGTCTTCCTGTCGTCTCCCGTCTACCGTCTACCGCCTGGCAGTTCCCGACCGCCTACCGCCTATAGCCCACCGTCCAGCAGTTCCCCGCCGCCTGTCGCCTCCTCCCGACTCCCCCCTCCCCCCTTGATTCCCCGCCCCGGGTCCGGTTAGCATGAGGGTGATTCCGCCTGCGGGCACGACCCAGACCGCGGGCTCCGACTGACCCGAGGTGTGCCGTGCGTTGCCTTGCTCTGAATGCGTCCTTTGAGCCCCTGACGATGGTGCCGCTGCATCGGGCGCTTCGCCTCGTCATCGATGGCAAGGCCGAGATCGTGGAGGCTGATGACGCCGCGCCGATACGCAGCGCGCGTCTCGCCGTGCCCAAACCGGCGATCATACGACTCGTCCGGTTCGTGCACGTCCCCCGCCGTTTCCGCCGCCAGGTCACCAACACATTCCTCTTCGCCCGCGACGACTACCGCTGCCAGTATTGTGACCGGGTCCAGAGCGCCCTGCGGCCCCGGGAATGCCTGACCCGGGATCATGTCATTCCCCTCTCCCGCGGGGGGGACAATGACTGGAGCAACGTGGTCACCGCGTGCAGTTCCTGCAACACCCGCAAGGGGAACCACCTCCCGGAAGAGTGCGGCATGTTTCCGCACGTGCCGCCCACCGAGCCGCACTTTGTGCACCTGGCCTGGGCCGTCCGCCGCCTGACCGCCACGCAGATGAAGTACATCCGGATGTTCTATGGCGAGGCGACACTGGCGGCTATCCGAGGGGAACCACGGTAGGCGGTAGGCGATAGGCGATAGGCGATGGGCGGTAGGGGACGGCCAGGCGGGAGGCGAGCTCGCGGGGGACAGGCAGTTTCCTACCGCCTCCCGCTTACCGCCTCCCGCCTGCGCTTCTCCCTCCCCTCCACGTCCCGACCACCGGATGGGCCGCGTCGAGCAACGCCTCGTGCGGATCGGCGATCCCGTCTCCCGTCTCCACCGCCGTGAGGTCGCCCCACCATTCCGGGGCCACTCCCCCCACGTCACCCAGACCGAGCGCCTCCGCACCTCCCCGGGTCAGGAGATGCACCGCCTTCTCCGGGGAGAGTCCCGCCGCCACAACACACCGTGCCTCGGCTCGGAGGTCGGCCGGGGCGACACTCGCGACCGAGTCAGTGCCGAGCCCGACGGGGATCCCCGCCGCGAGAAGCCGGTCCAGGGGAGCGGTGCGACCATGGTGCCGCAGGTTCGACCGGGGACAGTGGGCCACTCCGACGCCGCGCGCCGCAAGCCGTGCGATGTCGTCCCCGTCGAGGTCGATGGCGTGAATCACCAGAGTCGCGGGGCCGAGCACCCCATGGGCATCGGCCCAGGCCACCGGCGA
>JBGSKF010000108.1:0-5981 GCA_041741375.1 Gemmatimonadales bacterium
TTCCTGCGCGGCCTCGGCGGGAGTCGTTTCACCATCGAGACCCGCGCCGAGCCCAAGGGCGCCATCCTCGTGGCACGCATCGAGGAGCCGGGACGACCCACCGCCGACCTGCTGGCCGCGGCGCTGCCGGATGTGCTGCAACGGTTCCCCTGGCCCAAGTCGATGCGGTGGGGGTCACACGACGTGAGGTGGGTTCGCCCTCTCCAGGCCATCGTTTGCCTGTTCGGGGACGACGTCGTTCCCTTCCGGTTCGGACCGGTCACCAGCGGACGGGCCACCGTGGGGCATCGTCTCCATGGCCCCGGTCCCCTCCGGGTTCCGAATCCCGCGGCGTATCCCGGCGTGCTGGAACCGGCGCGGGTGATCGCCTCGGTGGAGGCGCGACGGGCCCGGGTGGCGGAGGGAGCCGAAACGCTGGCCCGGGAGGCGGGGCTGGCCCTGGTGGACGACCCGGGCCTGGTGGACGAGATCACCGGGCTCGTGGAGTGGCCGGTTCCGCTTCTGGGCGCCATCGATCCCGCCTTCATGGACGTGCCGCCGGAGGTTCTCGTCACGACCATGCGGCAGCATCAGAAATATCTGGCGCTGCGGAATCCGGATGGGACCCTGGCGCCGCATTTCATCGTGATGGCCAACCTGGATGCCGAGGACGGGGGCGCCGCGATCCGCCGCGGTAACGAGCGGGTGCTGCGGGCCCGGCTCTGGGATGCCCGTTTCTTCTGGGACCAGGACCGGGGCCAGCCGCTGGAGTCCCGGCTCGATTCGCTGGACCGGATGGTGTTTCACGCCCGGCTCGGCTCGCTCCGGGATCGGGCACTCCGGCTGGAGAATCTCTCACGAATCCTTGCCGCGTCGGTCCCCGGGGCGGACGCGGAGCGAAGTGCCCGGGCCGGACGGCTCGCCAAGGCGGACCTGGTGACGGGACTCGTCGGGGAGTTTCCCGAACTGCAGGGCGTGGTGGGTGGGTACATCGCCCGGGCCCACGGGGAACCGGAGGACGTGGCACGGGCCATCGGGGAACACTACGCTCCGCGGGGACCCGACGAGCCGTGCCCGACCCGACCTACAAGCGTGGTGGTGGCCCTGGCCGAGCGGCTCGACTTGCTGACGGGGTTCTTCGCCCGGGAGCAGCGGCCCACAGGCTCCAAGGACCCCTTCGCTCTGCGCCGGGCCGCGCTCGGCGTGATCCGCCTGGTGCTGGACAACAGGCTCCGCCTCCCCCTGCGGGAGGCGTTCCGGGCCGCCTGGACAGGGTATGGGGCGCTGCTCGACGGCGTGGATCGGGAGCAGGTCATCCATGACCTGATGGGTTTCGTCGCCGATCGCCTCAAGGTGCACCTCCGGTCTCTGGGAGCTCGCCACGACCTGATCGCCGCGGTGTATGGTGACGGGGCCGACGACGACCTGGTCCGCCTGCTCCGGCGCATCGATGCCCTCGGGGTCTTCCTCGAGGGAGAGGAGGGACGGAACCTTCTCGCGGGAGTTCGCCGGGCCGGGAACATCGTGGCGATCGAGGAGAAGAAGGATGGAACGTCCTGGGAGGGTGCCGTCGACCCGGCCTGGTTGCGGGATCCGGCGGAACAGTCGCTGCACGCGGCTCTCGCCACCGCCGACCCCGCGTTGCAGCAGGCGATGGCTCAGGAGGACTTTGGGGGGGCGATGGCGATTCTCGCCGGGCTCCGGGCCCCGGTCGACCGGTTCTTCGACGCGGTCCTGGTGAACGACCCCGATCCCGCCCTTCGAGGGAACCGGCTCCGGCTGCTGTCGGGGATCCGGTCCGCCTTCCGCCGGATTGCCGACATCGACGCGATAGAAGAAGTCCTGTAGGGGCGGTTCGCGAACCGCCCGTTCCCGGTTGACCCGGAGCCAGAAACGGGCCATGCCGCAGGGAGCGGCATGGCCCGTGGGTGTCGTGATTCCGACCGGGTCAGGCTTCGGGAGCCCCGACCGCTTCGGTGGGGCGGTTTGCCATCACGATCGGCCGGCAGAAGCGATCGCCGAGGGTCCGGAGGCGGGTGATGTCCTCCTCCGTGAGGTCGGCATAGCGATCCGCCAGGTACTGCAGGGTATCGTCGAGCCACTCGTTCCGATGCACTTCATCGGCGTCGATGACGCCGCACCGGAGGATGTGGCTGAACAGCTCGTCCCGAGCCTGGTCAAGCACGGATTCGTTCTGCACCGGGTCGGGACGGGGTTTCTTGCGGGTTTTCTGATCGTTCGGGTTCCTCGACATGCACCTTCCTTGGTCTTGTGCGGAGTGGCTACTCGTTTCCAGAACCTCAATATAGGTACTTTGCACCATTTAGTGCAAACCCGGGCCCGGAGTGCCTCCCGTCCCCGGTCGTGGTTAGATTGGATCGCGATGGAACACGATGGTGATCAGATCTATGGAACGGCCCGGGCCCGGGAACTCGAGGCGATGCTTCGAGCGCTGGCCGAGCGGCTGCGGGCGCTGGATCGCGCAGGCGGGTTGCTGGATGCATCCGCGGAACTGCTGGAGCGCCTCGGGACGATCCGATCGGAGCTTTTTCATTACGAAGTGCGCCTGACCTACGATACCCCCGAGGTGGCCGAGCACCGTCGGCTGGTTGACGAAGCAGGGGCCGGGTGGAGCCCGGACAACGACATCACCGATACAGACGAGGATGACGAGACATGGCACAGGCACGACCCTCAATGACGCGGTTCTATCTCCTGCTTCTGGCGGTGGCGGTGGCCGGGGGTGGCGCCCTCTGGTGGGTGGTACGTGGCTCGGCCCCGAAGAGCATTCCGGCCAACATCGAGGTGAGCGCCGCGGACACGGCAGGCTTCCGGGGCTACATCCTCGGCTCCGACACCGCACCGGTCGAGATCACCGAGTTCGGTGACTACCAGTGTCCGGCCTGTGGTCAGTTCGAGCAGATGCAGTTCCCCACCGTGCGGGCCCAGTTGGTGGAAACCGGCCGGATCCGCTGGCGCTACATGGACTTCCCCCTCGACAATATCCATCGGTGGGCCCGTCTCGCCGCCCACGCCGCCGCCTGTGCCGATGAACAAGGACATTATTGGCCGATGCACGAGCTCCTGTTCCGCAATCAGGCCGTGTGGTCCAGTGATTCCCGGGCCGGTTCGCTCTTCCGGGACTATGCGGGCCAGGTGGGGGTCGATCTGGGCCGGTACGACAGCTGCATGAATGACATCAAGTACGCCGGCCGCATCCAGGCGATGGCGGAGCAGGGGATCCGGACCGGAGTCAACGCCACCCCGACCCTCCTGATCGGGGGACGGCTCTACAACTACATCGGGTCGGATCAGATCAAGGCCCTGGTGGATTCGCTCGAGCAGGCCGCCACGCCGTGACCCTCCGCATGGGCTCGGCCCTGCTCGCTCTGGTCGGCGTGCTGGTGTCCACCTATCTGTATCTCTACAAGCTTGGGCTGCTCGGCGCCATCGCCTGTGGCACCGGGGGGTGTGAGACGGTCCAACTCAGCGAGTACAGCAGGTTCCTCGGCATCGAGGTGCCGCTGATCGGACTCCTCGGGTATCTGGCGATTCTCGGCTTGGCCCTGGCGGGCATCCAGCCGAAGTGGGAGTCGGCCCGGTGGCCGGCGCAGGCTCTCCTGGGGCTCACGGGCGGTGGTGTGGCGTTCACGGTGTACCTGACCTGGATCGAGCTCTTCGTGCTGCACGCCATCTGTCGCTGGTGCGTGGGCTCCGCGGTCATCATCCTGCTCCTCTTCCTTCTCGCCCTCCTGGATGTGCGGCGGCATCGCCACACATGAGCGGTCATCCCACGAGTGAGCCCCCCCGGGGGCGTGCCCTGGCGGCGCTCTCCCTGGGCGCCCTCGGGGTGGTCTATGGGGACATCGGCACCAGCCCGCTCTACGCCGTCCGGGAGGCCTTCGACGGGGAGCACGGGGTGCCCGTTACCCCGGATAACATTCTCGGTATCCTGTCCCTCATTTTCTGGTCGATCAACTTCCTGATCTCGTTCAAGTACGTTGTCCACATGATGCGGGCGGACAATCAGGGCGAGGGGGGCATCATGGCGCTCATGGCCCTGCTCTCGGGCCCCGAGCACCAGACGCGGCGGCGGACGGCGTTGCTCCTGGTCGGCCTGTTTGGATCGGCTCTGCTCTATGGCGACGGGGTGATCACCCCCGCCATTTCCGTCCTGGGCGCCATGGAGGGGCTGGCCGTCGCCGCGCCCGCCCTGGGGGACCTGGTGCTCTGGATCAGCCTCGCGATCATCGTGGGCCTCTTCATGGTCCAGCGCCATGGCACCGGGCTGGTCGGGGCCCTGTTCGGACCGGTGACGACGATCTGGTTCGCGTGCATTGCCGTTCTGGGCCTGGTCAGCATCGTTCAGGAACCCGCTGTTCTGGCGGCGCTGTCTCCGCACCACGCCCTCGGGTTTTTCCTTCGCAATGGATTCGAGGGTTTTCTCGTCCTGTCGGCGGTGGTGCTCGTGGTCACGGGTGGGGAGGCGCTCTACGCGGATATGGGGCACTTCGGCAAGCGCCCGATCCGGGTCGCCTGGTTCGCCGTGGTGCTTCCTGCCCTGCTGCTTAACTACTTCGGACAGGGCGCACTCCTGCTGCGGGATCCGGAGGCGGTGCACAACGCCTTCTACAATCTGGTGCCCCGGTGGGCTCTCTATCCGATGATCATCATCGCCACGGGGGCGGCGATCACGGCGTCGCAAGCTCTGATCAGCGGGGCGTTTTCCCTGACCCACCAGGCGGTCCAGCTCGGCTTCAGTCCACGCGTCACGATCGTGCACACCAGCCGATCCGAAAAAGGACAGATCTACATTCCCGAGGTGAACTGGGCCCTGATGGTGGCCTGTGTGACCTTGGTGCTCGGGTTCAAGAGCTCCTCAAATCTGGCGGCCACCTACGGGGTGGCCATCACCGGCACCATGGCCACCACCACGCTGTTGTTCATGGTGGTGGCCCGCTCGCGCTGGCACTGGCCTCTCTGGAAGGTCGTCTCCCTGGGTGGTCTCTTTCTGGTCGTCGATTTGTCCTTCGCCGCCGCCAATCTGGAGAAGATTCCGAGCGGGGGGTGGATCCCGTTGGCCATCGCGGCCACCGTCTATGTGCTCATGAGTACCTGGAAGCGGGGACGCGCGCTGCTCTTCCGCCACACCCGGGAGCACTCGATGCCGCTCGATGCCTTCATCCAGGACGTCGGGCGGCACGGGCCGCACCGGGTGCCCGGAGTGGCGGTGTTCATGTGCAGCGATCCGACGGTGGCCCCGGCGGTGCTTCTCCATCATTTGAAGCACAACAAGGTGCTGCACGAGAAACTCGTGTTGATGTCGGTGGAGACGGAGAACGTTCCCACGGTGGATCCCGCGGACCGTGTCATCTTTCGTGACTGCGGCCACGGTTTCTATCAGGTGATCGCGAAGTACGGTTTCATGGAGACGCCGGATGTGCCCGGCATCCTGAAGAAACTCCAACCCCTTGGCATCACGGCTACGATGATGCACACCACCTTCTATCTCGGCCGGGAGACCCTCCTCCCCACCGGCCGCGCCCGGTTCGCCGGCTGGCGCAAGCGGCTCTTCATCCTGATGACCCGCAATGCCCGGAGTGCCACGGCCTTCTTCGGTCTCCCACCCAACCGGGTGGTGGAACTGGGTGCGCAGGTGGAGCTCTGAACAGCAGGTGGTAGGCGGTAGGCGGTAGGCGGTAGGTGGGTATTGGGTGTTGGGTGTTGGGTGTTGGGTGTTGGGTAGTGGGTGTAGCAGTCCCTTGCGGACAAGATTGAACACAAAACGGCAACAATATTGTTGCCGGCGGCCGGAAACCCACGCCGGTACTGCGTTTGACGGCGGTTCGGAATGTATTCCACTTGTGTGCCTTCGGTGCGCCAGGCCAAGCCTGGCCTTTCTTGTGAGCTGAAAGGAGCTCGCCATGTGAAATGCCTGTGAGACATGTAGCCGACCGGGCGGGGGTTCCAGGTAACTGGGCCGTCGAAGCCCCGGGAGGCGG
>JBGSKF010000109.1:0-7720 GCA_041741375.1 Gemmatimonadales bacterium
GACCAGCAGGTTGGTATGATATAGGGCTGAGTAGATTCGACCCAGTGACAGCGAACACCAACTGCAGCAAACGATAATTCAGCATTAAGTTGACGACTGTGGTAAGAGAAAACTATAAAACACCCTAACCATGCTCACCAACAAAAACCCGTATTAACTGCCGAGAGGAAAGGAGCGCACTACCGCTGCGACAAAACACAGGATGCAACGGCTACATGAAGCCGAGATCAAGAGGGCCAATCGGGCCACCGTTCGGCTCAGCAATCACCAAGCGAAACGCCTGCGCCCGGGCGTGGACCGCGTGCTGAGCAACGGACCGAGAGAAACCAACCGCAAGCGAGCGACGCCAGTAGGTCACCCAGAGCCGATGACGGTCCGCCGACGGGGACTGACCTTCAAGCACCCGCTGCTTCACCAACCGGAAAAAACGGCTTAAGGAAGGACCCCAGCGGCCGGACATCTCCACAGCAAGGGGCATGAAAGAACACCTACGAACATCGAAGACCCCCGCAGCCGGCCGTGACCCGGAACGTGGCGCCGGCACCACCTCCGGCTCCACCCGCGCCTCCACCACCCCTGTCCCTCGCGCGCGGAACCTCCTTCCAGGTGCAGACGATGCAGGACACCATCACCTCCCGGCGGAACAAGGCCGGGGAGACGATGACGGTGACCGTGCCCAGCGACGTGAGAGATGCCAGCGGGGCCGTGGTGATTCCCGCCGGCTCCCGGATGACCCTGGAAATCGTCGAACTGGGCCCCTCGGAGAACAAGGGGGACGACGTGGGCAAGCTCACCCTCCGGCCCAGCCGGGTGACCATTCGCGGCGAGTCGTATCCCCTGTCCGCCCGGGTGACCAGCGTCGAGTATGAACTGAAGGGTCGCGGTGTCCAGGCGGGGGACGTGGCGAAGGTGGGGATCGGGGCCGCGGCCGGAGCCGTGCTCGGCAACATCCTCGGGGGAAAGAAGGGTACCGTCGTCGGGGGGGTGGTCGGAGCCGGAGCCGGTACCGCCGTCGCGGTGCAGGGGGTCGACCGGGACGTGGTGATCCTTCCGGGCGCCCGGATCGACATCACGCTCTCCGATCCGCTTGAGGTTCCGCGGAACTGACCGAGGGAAGTTTGAAGTTCGGGTTCTTCTCCAATTTAGGTGCAGGAGCGGCCCGGGAATGCCTGCTTAACCTTGAGGGCGAAGTAGTCCGGATCGTGGAATCCGTACGCTTTGCGCTTGATCACCTTGATGCGGTTGTTCACTCCTTCGAGCCGACTCGTATGGATCGGATAGTGGGCATGCGCCACGACCCCGCGCTCATGTCGTCGGAGCTTGGCGGCGAACTCGACCAAGGCCGGGATCTGGCTCTCCTCCGCCAGCGTGCACCAGGTCCGGAGCGCGCGCCGGGCGGCCCAGGGTCGGCGGATCGTCCAGATCGCCTTCAGCGGCTCCTTGAGGACGCAGGCGGTCGAGATCGTCGCGTTCATCCGGAGAATCTCCTCCAGGGCCGGGCGCTGCTCGGGGGTCAGGTTCTCCTCGTTCTTGTAGAGGAGGTACCGGCTGCCCTTGATCACCTTCCGCATCTCCTTGTCGGGGGCCGCCTGATACGCCGCGATCCGCACGCGATCCAGCACCTCCCGGTGGTAGAGCGCCACCACATGGAAGAGATCGTAGACGATCCGAGCGTGCGGGAGGTGGGTGTGTACCGCCTTCTCGTAGGGCTTCCACATGTCCATCGCGACCGCCTCGATGCCGGCCCGCTCGTCCTTCGTCAGGAGCTCGAAGAAACTGCGGAGTGTCTCGTAGCGCCGGTCGAGCCCCATCCACACGACCCGGCCCGTCACGTAGTCAAGAACCACCGTCATGTACCGGGAGCCCTTCCGGATCGCGATTTCATCAATCGCCAGGATCCGCAGCCCGCTCGTGTCGGTGCCCCCGAAATCCTTCGCGAGCACCGCGTGATCACACCGCTTGACGAGCTTCCAGTCGAGCCCCAGATGGCGGGCGACCTCGGCCACGGAGAGCATGCGGCACAGGTCAGCGATGTAGCGGGCAAGCCGCGTGGTGACGCGCTGGGACGGATCCACGAAGTCAAGGGCTTCGGTCCGGATCCGGGCACACGTCCGACAGCGGAGCCGCCGCTGGGTCACCGCCACCTGCACGGTATGCTCCCCCAGGTTCAAGTCACGGATCCGCCGCCGCGACGCCGAGTGCACCGACTGGACCCCGCCCCCACAGCCCGAGCACACCGGGGCAAAGCGCTCATCGGGCACGACCGAGATCACCACCGTCGGTCCCGGCTCGATGAACGTCTGCTCGACGACCTTGACTCGACGGAAGGGCAGGTATGGGGCTACACTCAGGGCGGGCATGGTCTCCTCCGGGGGGTAGGGGAATGGTGGGTGATGCTTCCATCCTCTTACCACTTGAAGGGGGCTGTGTCCACCCCCCCCGCCGCTCAAACCATCCGAGTGTCGGCTGTCCCGCTTGCACTAAAATTGGAGAAGAACCCAAGTTCGAAGTGGACGCTGGATCTCAACTCGAGCAGGATCGTCACCCCGGCGGAGGCCGGGGTCCATTTTCCAGAGTGGCGATCAGCCTCGATCCCCGGGTGAAGCCCGGGGGCGGCGCCTGCGGAGACGGGTCCTGAAGGAATTCCTCAGGGCGGCTCCGGGAGATTCCCTGACACCCAGCTCCATGGAACCGGATTCGATGGCGGCAGTGAGCCGCCCCTACGAACACTGAAAACTGAAAGCGTTTCCCCTTCGATTACCTTTCGGGCATGCCGCCCGACGCATCCTCCGGCCTTCGGCTGACCGAACGCCGGAATCCGCGAACCCACCATATTGACACCGCAACGCCCCGGGAGATCGTCGATCTCATGTGCGCCGAGGATGCCACGGTCCCCGAACTGGTCCGGGACGTGGGTGACGCGATCGCCGCCGCGATGCAAGCCGCCGAAGAGGCGCTTCGGGGCGGGGGACGGCTGTGTTACATCGGCGCCGGGACCAGCGGCCGGCTCGGCGTGCTCGATGCCTCGGAGTGTCCCCCCACCTTCGGATCCGATCCGTCGCAGGTGATCGGGATCATCGCCGGGGGGCACGCGGCGCTGGTCCAGTCGATGGAAGGGGTGGAGGACGATGAATCTGCCGCCCGGGCCGCGGTCGAGCACCATCGGATCGGATCCCTCGACGTGCTGGTGGGAATCGCGGCGAGCGGGGTGACCCCCTTCGTCCGTGCGGCACTTCTGCAGGCCCGCACCCGCACGGCGCGCACCGTGCTCCTCTGCTGTGCCGCGCCCCCCGAGGACCTCCGTTCGGCGTGCGACGTCGTCATCCTGGTGCCGACCGGGCCGGAGGTGATCACCGGATCCACCCGGCTCAAGGCGGGAACCGCCACCAAGCTCGTTCTCAACATGATCTCCACCGGCGTCATGATCCGGCTGGGAAAGACCTGGGGCAACCTGATGGTGGATCTCCAGGCCCGGAGCGCCAAACTGCGGGACCGGGGGGAGCGCATCCTGATCGAGGCCACCGGCATCGATCGCGAGTCGGCTCGAGGCGCCATCGACGCGGCCGGGGGCAGCGTGCGCACGGCGATCGTGATGGTGCTGCTCAACCGGTCCCGCGCGGAAGCCGAGCGGGAACTCCTCCGCAATGACGGCCGCCTCCGCGCGGTCGTCGGCGACCCGCCTCCTCCCCCTCTTCCGGTGCCCACATGACCGAACGACCCGTTCTCGCCATCGGCCTCATGTCGGGCACCTCGCTCGACGGCATGGATGCCGCCTTGGTGCGCCTCGAGGGACCGGCACGCGCGCACCTCCTCGCATTCGAGACCCGCCACTACGTGCCGGCGGAGCGCGCCCTTCTCGAACAGTGCCTCCATGACGGGTCCCCGGCCGACTTCGCCCGCCTGCATGTGCAACTCGGTGTCTGGGCCTGCGAGGCCGTGGACCAGGTGCTGGCCACCGGACGGACCCGGGCCAGCACGTTGGACTTCATCGCCTTCCCGGGCCAGACTCTCTGGCACGAGCCGGGCCGGGTGAGCTGGCAGCTCGGCGAACCGGCCGTGCTGGCGGAGCGGTTCGGGGTGCGGGTGGTGAGCGGGTTCCGGGCCCGGGATGTGGCGGCGGGAGGGGAGGGAGCACCCCTCGTGCCGATGGCCGATGTGCTCCTCTTCGGGGCCCCGGATCATGCCCGGATCCTGCTCAACATCGGGGGGATGGCCAACGTCACCTTCGTGCCGCGCCGGGAGGCCGACCGCGGCGTCCTCGCCTTCGACACCGGACCGGGGATGGTGCTGATCGATGCCCTGGCCCGGCGGCACGACCCGGCTCTTCCCTTCGACCGGGACGGGGCGGTGGCGGCGGCGGGTCGGGTCGATGAGGCCACGGTCATCGCCGTGCTCTCCGATCCCTGGTTCAACCGGCCCCCGCCTCGGAGCACGGGCCGGGAACATTTTGGAGACGGGTTGGTCGCACAGTTGGGGGCCGCGCTGCCGGGGCCCGATGCGGTGGCCACCGCGGTCGAGATCACGGCCCGGTCGATCGCCGACGCCATCACCCGCTGGCTCCCGGCCGCCTCCGAGATCCTCGTGTCCGGTGGGGGGGCGCGGCATCCGGTGCTGCGGAACCGGCTGGAGGAACTCCTGGCGCCCCGTACCGTGCGCGACTTCTCCGATGTCTACTTCTCCGGAGATGCCAAGGAGGCGGTCGCCTTTGCCCACCTCGGCTACCTCACGGTGCATGGCCAGCCCGGGAACCTCCCCGAGGTCACGGGAGCCCGCGGATCGCGGGTGCTCGGGAGCATCACCCCGGCGTGAACCCGGCACGACTCGTCCTGCCCGCGCTTCGGTGGGATGACCCCCGGGGAGTGGAGGTGGCTCGGGATGACGCACTCCGGGCCATCGACGCCGGGGCGGGGGGAGTGATCCTCTTCGGAGGCAGCGCCGAGTCGGTGCCGCGCATGGTGAAGCAACTTCAGGGGGCCGCAGACTGGCCTCTGCTGGTAGCCTCCGATCTGGAACGGGGGGCGGGGCAGCAGGTGGCCGGATTGACCGAGCTTCCCCCTCCCGGTGCCCTGGGTCGGATCGACGATCCCGAACTCTCCCGCGAGGCGGGACGGCGCACGGCCCGCGACGCCCGGTCTGTCGGTATCAACTGGGTTCTCGCCCCGGTGGCGGACCTCGATGCCGAGGCCGACAACCCGATCGTGCAGACCCGCGCCTTCGGCGGCGACCCCGAGCGGGTGGCGGTGCATGTCCGGGCCTGGATCGAAGGGTGCCAGGAATCCGCACTGGCCTGTGCCAAGCACTTTCCCGGCCATGGACGCACCACAGCCGACAGCCATCTGACCCTGCCGGTGGTGTCCGCGTCGGGCGCCCTGCTCGAGCGGGACCGGATTCCGTTCCGGGCCGCGGTGCGGGCCGGCGTGGCCGGCATCATGACCGCGCACGTGGCCTATCCCTCTCTTGATTCGGCAGGAAGGCCCGCCACCTTCTCCGCCCCGATTCTCTCCGCGCTCCGGGAGGAGGGGTTCGGCGGGGTCATCGTGACCGATGCGCTGATGATGGAGGGGGCCCGGCTGTCGAAGGGACCCGGAGAGGCCGCCTGCCGGGCGCTTGCCGCAGGGGTCGATCTCCTCCTGTATCCCGAAGATCCGCTGGCGGTCATCGACCGGTTGCAGTCCCTGGCCTCGGAGGACGTGGCCTTTGCAGCCCGGGTGCAGGAGAGCGTGACTCGGTGGGAGACAGCGGCCCGGGCAGCCACGGCGAAACCCGCCCCGGGGGAGGATCTCCCCGGGCTCGATCGCCTCCTGGCCACGCGCATCCTGGCCGGTGGGCTGATCCGCGGGGACGAACCGGTACTCCGCTCTCCCGTTGGCCTGGTGGTGGTGGATGATGATCAGGAGGGGACCTGGCCTCCCTCCTCTCCGCACGTCGTGTCCGAGGCTCTTGAGCGGGCCGGGGTTCCCCTCGGCGAGGGAGGGAGCCGCCTGGTGCTGGTGTTCTCCGAACCACGCGCCGGCAAGCGACGGGCCACGCTCGGTCCGAGGGCCCGGGCGGCCCTGGGCGACGCGCTCCCCGGCGCCGACCTCGTCGTGCTCTTCGGTCATCGGCGCATCGCCGAGGAGATTCAGGGGACGGTGCCCGTTCTGGGGGCCTGGCACCGGCAGCGGCTGATGCAGGAATCGGTGGCGAACTGGATTCGGGATCGCACGACGTGAGTCGCCTCGATTGGATCGTGGTGGCCGCGTATCTGGTCGGCACCCTCTCCCTCGGCCTCCTGGTGGCGCGGCGTGGTGCCCGGTCCCTGGCGGAGTTCTTCGTGGGCGGCCGCGCCATCCCGTGGTGGCTCGCCGCCACCTCGATGGCCGCCACGACTTTCAATGTCGACACCCCTCTGTATGTGGCGGGACGGGTGGCGCGAGCCGGCATCGCGGGCAACTGGGAGTGGTGGGCCTTTGCCTTTGCGCATGTGCTGATGGCGGTGCTGCTCGCCAAGCTGTGGCGCCGGGCCAATGTCCTCACCGACCTTGAACTGACCGAGATCCGCTACGGCGGCCGCTCCGCGTCCTGGCTCCGGACTACCCGGGCCTTCCTCCTGGCTGTGCCGTTCAACGGCATCAGCATCGGGTACGGGATGCTCGCGATGCGCAAGGTGGTGGTGGCCCTGGGCCTCACCGCCAATCTCCCCGACCTCCCGGGGGACGACCGCCTCTGGGTCCTGATGCCGATCGTCCTCATCGTGCTGGTCTACACCGCGGTGTCGGGCCTCTGGGGTGTGGTCGCCACCGATTTCGTCCAGTACATCCTCGCCATGTCCGGTGCCGTGCTGGTGGCCTGGTTCGCCCTGAGCGAAGTGGGCGGCATCGGCGCCCTGGCCGACACTCTCCGGGCCCAGGGGAAGGGGAATTCCCTCGACCTGATCCCGACCGGGAGCGATGCTTTGGTACCGTTCTCCACCTTCTTCGGGTACATCGCGATTCAATGGTGGGCGTTCCGGAACAGCGACGGGGGCGGGATGTTCGTGCAGCGGCTCTCGTCCACCCGGAACGAGCGGGAAGCGGAGAAGGCGGCCCACGCCTTCAACATCCTGAACTACGTGGTGCGGACCTGGCCCTGGGTCATGGTCGGGCTGGCGGCCCTCGTCATCCTCCCCGGCCTCGAGGATCCGGAGCTGGCGTACCCGATGTTGATGGTGCGCTACCTGCCGAGCGGAGTGCTCGGGTTGGTGTTCGCGAGCATGCTGGCGGCCTTCATGTCCACGGTCAGCACCCAGGTCAACTGGGGGGCCTCCTATGTGGTCAACGATCTCTACGCCCGCTTTCGCCCCGGCCGGGACGACGCCCATCTCCTCCGGGCCGCCCGCTGGGCCTCGGTGGGTCTCACCGTCCTCGCCGCCACCCTCTCCTTCTTCATGGACGACGTCGGGGCGGTGTTCCGCTTCCTCATCCTGATCGGGAACGGGCCGGGCCTGGTGTTGCTGCTGCGCTGGTTCTGGTGGCGGATCAACGCCTGGGCGGAACTGAGCGCCATGCTCGCGGGACTCGCCCTGGCGCTCATGACCTATCTCCCGTTTTTCGCGGACCTCACCTTCGGCCAGCGGCTCGCCATCACCGCCTTCGGGGCGCTGGCCGTGTGGGTGCCGGTGATGTGGCTCACCCGCCCCGAACCGGCCGAGGTGCTCGACCGGTTCTACGCCCGGGTCCGGCCGGCCGGGTGGTGGGCGCCG
>JBGSKF010000110.1:0-23242 GCA_041741375.1 Gemmatimonadales bacterium
GGGGAAGGGCCCCCATCCTGCCGATGCCCGCCATCCGAGATCGGGGACCTGTCGTGGGAGCCGTCCACCCTCTGTGTCCTCCGTGCTCTCCGTGGTTCAACTTGGGTTGGGGGAAGGGATCACCGCAGAGAACGCGGAGGACGCTGAGGGTCTCCGCATGATCCCCGGCGCTCCACGCCTCGCGCGCTGAGATCCGGAACTCATTGTTGGGGGGGGAAGGGCCCCCATCCTGCCGATGCCCGCCATCCGAGATCGGGGACCTGTCGTCGGAGCCGTCCACCCTCTGTGTCCTCCGTGCTCTCCGTGGTTCAACTTGGGTTGGGGGAAGGGATCACCGCAGAGAACGCGGAGGACGCTGAGGGTCTCCGCATGATATCCGTCGCTCCCCGCCTTGCGCGCGGAGACCCGGATCTTGTTGTTGGGGGGGGAAGGGCCCCCATCCTGCCGATGTCCGGGGTCCGAGACGGGGAGCGGGTCGTGGATACCGTCAACCCTCTGCGTCAGCGCCCTCTGTGGTTCAATCCGGGGTGGGGTAGGGATCACTACCATCGCTCCACGCCTTGCGCGCCGAGATTGCGGTTTTGTTGTTGGGGGGTGGGGGGGTGGGTGGTGGGGTCACCTCATTGCTGATCCCCGGGTCCGAGACGGGGAGCGGTCGTGGATAACCGTCAACCCTCTGCGTCATCTGCGTCATCAGTGGTTTTCATCGGGGGAAGAGGCGCATCGTGTACGAGTACGTGTACGTATACGTGTACGTGTACGGGAAGACCAGAGAACCGGGGGCTTCAACCCTCCGGTACCAGAGCCCGGAGCCGCTCGAGAAGATCCCGTTGAGCCCGGCGATGGGGGACGGCAATGAAGATGGTGTCATCCCCGGCGATGGTGCCGAGTATCTCGGGCCAGGCGAGGCGATCGAGGGCGATGCCGGCCCGGTTGGCCTCCCCCGGTGGCGTGTGGAGCACCAGCAGCGCCTCCCCGGCGGTGTCCACCGTGAGGACACTCTCCGCGATCCGCAGTTCGTCCTGGTCGGCGGGGGCATCGATGCTCAGGGGAGGGCGCTGATAGACTCCCTCCACCTTGATCAGACGCAGGGCGGCGATGTCCCGGCTCACGGAGGGCTGGGTGACATCCCATCCCTCCTGGCCGAGCACCTCCACCAGCTCGTCCTGGGTGTGGATGGCCCGGGTGGTGATGAGCTCCAGAATCCGGAGCCGGCGCTGTCGCAGATCTCGTTTCACCGGGAGGCGGTTCCCGCCAGACGGCCCAGGGCCCGGTCGAACCGTCGTCTCTCTCCGGCGGCCCACCGGCGAGCCGCACGCACCCGGGCCCGCAGCTCGGGCAGCCCGGGATTTCCCACGCCCCCCGTCGAGGTCCGCCGGCCCAGGATCTCCGCTGGGCTCGGCACAGGCAATGGTTGGCCCGCCTTGAGGGCACGGGCCACTTCCTGGTAGGCGTGCCGAAAGGGCGTGCCGTCCTCGACCCGGCGCATGACCTCGTCGGTCGCGAGAACCCCACCCTCCAGGGCGGCGCGAGCGCGATCCCGGTCCACCTCGAGGCGACCGGGAGTCGCGGCCATCATCCGGAGCATCTGTCCGGTCCGGTCGAGGCCGCGGAAGAGCGGCTCCTTCAACAGCTGGAAGTCCCGGTGATATCCGCTGGTGAGCTTGGCCTTGAGTTGCAGGATCGTCACCAGGTCCCCCTCCAGGGCTGCGGCACGGGCGCGGGTCAACTCGAAGAGGTCGGGGTTCCGCTTGTGCGGCATGATGCTGGACCCGGTGGCCAGGGCCGGCGGGAGCTGCAGCAGGCCAAACTCCTCCGAGCTCAGCAGGATCACGTCGGTGGCGTACCGCGACACGTCGTGCGCCAGTTCCACGCACCAGAAGAGCACGGCGGCCTCCAACTTGCCCCGCCCATTCTGTACCGAGGCCACATTGTGGTCGATCCCGCCGAATCCCAGGGCCCGAGCCACCCGCTCGCGTTTGAGCGGCAACGGGATCCCGTACCCGGCGGCACTGCCGAGCGGGGATCGGTCCACCCGGCGCCAGAGAGCGGGGAGTGCCTCCACGCTGTCGAGGATCCCCTCCGCGAAGGCCCCGGCCCAAAGCCCGGCCGACGAGGGCATCGCACGGCGCAGGTGGGTGTAACCGGGCCAGAGGGTTCGCGCATGAACCCCGGCAAACCGGACCAGAGCCTCCGCGAAGAGCAGGGCCGATTCCTGGAGACCGAGCAGGGTATCCTTCAGATGGAGCCGGAGATCACAGGCCACCTGATCGTTGCGGGATCGCCCGGTGTGCACCCGGGCCCCGTCGTTGCCCAGCCGCCGGGTCAGCCAATCCTCGACGGCGGAGTGGACATCCTCATGCCCCGATTCGATGACGAGCGACCCCTCCGCCGCGGCCCGCAGCGCCTCCCGCAGCCCGCGCCGGAGCCGGGCATGCTCCCGGACGCTGAGAAGTCGCGCTGCGTGGAGTCCCTCCACGTGGCCGAGACTTCCGAGGATGTCCCATCGCAGCAGCCGGGAGTCCCAGACCGGGTCGTCACCCACGGTGTAGGCGAGCATCTCGCGGTCCAGTGCCGCGGGGTCGCTGAGCCAGAGGGTCCGCGGCGTGTCCGCGTGTGGTCGAGGCGTCATGCGAGGTACTCCCGTGAGAGGGAGGCGTAGAACCCGCGCGCGGCCGACACCTCGGGGAGGTCGACGCATTCGTCGGGGGTGTGGGAGCGGCGGCTGGTGCCGGGTCCGCACTTGATGGTGTCGAGATCCCGGACGAACACCCAGTCGGAACAGGTGGGGCTGCCGAAGCAGCGACCCTCGGGCCGAACGCGCTGTGCCACGGGGAGCAGGGTCGAATCGGCGGGAGTCTCGCAGGGCACCAACCGGGTCGACGTGACAACCACCTCGGAATCGAGCCGGTGGGTCAGGAGAGCCGCCAGTTCCTCGTGAGTCCAGGAGGGAGTGCTGCGGATGTCGAGGATCGCCCGGGCCTGTGGGGGGGTGACGTTGCGGCTCACTCCGGCGTCGAGCATCGTGGGGGTAACGGTGGTGTGGCCCAGGATCGGGTGCTCGCGCTCGGCCGCCATGCCGGGGAGCCGGAGGAGATCGGTGGCAAGGCGTTCGATGGCGTTGGAGAATCCCCCCTCGGAGGCGTAGCCCGCGTGACGCTGGTCGCCATGCGCCACCAGGTCGACCATCATCAACCCCCGCTGGGCCACCGCAAAGTGCAGGTTGGTCGGCTCGCCGACCACCGCGGCATGCACCGTGCCCACCCGGTTGAGCAGGTGCGGCATCGAGGTGTTCCGAGTCTCCTCGCCGAAGCCGAAGGCACAGACCAACCGGCCACGCGCCGGACCTCCGGAAGAGGCCACGTCCCGGGTGGCGCTGAGCATCGCGGCGACCGAGGCCTTGGCGTCGCCGGAGCCGCGCCCGTAGAGGAGGTTTCCCTCGACGACCGGAACGAAGGGGTCCCGGGTCCATCCATCTCCCGGGGGAACCACATCGAGATGGGAGATGAGCGCCAGGGTCGGACCGTCCGTGCGCCCGGGAATCTCCACCGTGACGCCCACGTCGTCCCGGAGCACATCGAGCCCCCAGGCCCGGGACGTGGATTCCACGAGCCGGGCCACGGCCTCCTCCTCGCCGCTGACGGACGGGATGGCCACCAGCTCCCGGAGGAGCGCGATCTCAGTCGGCCAGGTCAACGCCAAGATAGGTCGCCTTTTCCTTTCGGCCCACGATCATGGTGCCGTAGCCGGCCCCGGTGAACACCTCGAAGAGCAGGGAGTCGGGGGCCCGGCCGTCGATGATGTGGGTCCGTTCCACCCCGCCGGTGGCGGCCCGGATGCAGGCCTCCACCTTGGGGCGCATGCCACCGGCCAGAGCGCCGCTCGCCATCAGCTCGGCCAGGTCGTCGGGCTCGGCGAAGGTGACGAGGCTGTTCGGATCGTCGCGGTCCCGCAGAACCCCCGGGACGCCGGTGAGATAGATGAGTTTCTGGGCTCGCAGCGCCACGGCCAGATGCTCCGCCACCGTGTCGGCGTTGACGTTGTAGACGTTGCCCTCGTCGTCCCCCGCGAGACTCGCCACCACCGGCACGAAGCGGGCCCCGAGAAGGGTGCGGACCACTCGGGGATCGACCGTGTCGATGTCCCCCACATGACCGTAATCCACCTCGCGGGTCGCTCCGGCATCGTCCACCACCGACACCGGCGGCCGCCGATGGGCGTGGAGGAGATCCCCATCCACACCCGTGAGACCGACCGCCTGGAGCTGATGGGAGCGGAGGGCCGCCACCAGGTCGGTGTTGAGGGTGCCGGCGTAGACCATCTTCACCACCTCGAGGGCGGCATCATCGGTGACGCGCCTCCCCGCCACCATCCGGGGCTCCCCGCCCAGCCGGGTGATCAGGGCGCTCGCCTGGGGACCACCCCCATGCACCACCACGATCTGGATCCCGAGCGAACTCAGCAGGGAGATCTGCCCGGCCACCTGGTCGAGCACCTCGGGGTCCCGAAGGACATCCCCTCCGAGTTTCACCACGAACACATTGTCTCGATAGGCCCGCACGTACCGCAGCGCACCCTTCAGGCCGGCAATCCCCTTGGAAGTATCAATCGTCATCACGGATCAGCTCTTTCGGAACAGGGTCAACAACAGGGCACGCTGCGCATGCAGGCGGTTCTCCGCCTGGTCCACCACCACCGAGTTCGGCCCGTCGAGAACGGCATCGTCGATCTCCACGTTCCGCCGGACCGGAAGGCAGTGCATCACGATTCCCCGGCCGTTCCTCGTGGTCCGGGCCAGGGCCTCCGTCATCCGCCACTCCCGATGCGGGTTCCGGAGCGCCTGTTCCCGCTCCGGCTGTCCGAAGGCCCCGAGGGATCCCCAGGCCTTCACGTAGACCACATCCGCTCCCGCCACCGCCTCCGCTTGATCGTCGCTCACCGTGACCGATCCTCCCTGCCCTTCGGCGAGGGACCGGATAGCCATCATGTCGTCGGGGTCGAGATCGTACCCCTCGGGCCGGGCCACCACGATCTCCATGCCGAGCTGGGCGGCGGCGATCGCCGCGCTGGCGGGAACCGCGGTGGGAAGTGCCTTCGGATGCCACGCCCAACTCAGAACGAACCTGCGCCCCCGGGGCTGGCCCAGGCGTTCCCGGATGGTCTGGGCATCGGCCAGGCCCTGGCAGGGGTGCCGCCTCGACGATTCAAGATTGATGACCGGTTTTTCGCAGTAGCGGGCGAAGTTGTGGATGACGGGATCGAGCCGTTCCACCGCCCAGTCGGTCCCCTTGGGAAAGCTCCGGACCGCCAGGGCCTGGGCATACCGACCCAGGACGCGGGCCGCCTCGATGATGTGCTCGACGGTGCTCCCGTCCATCACTACCCCCACCTCAGTTTCCATCGCCCAGCTCCCCTTGCCCGGTTCGAGGATCACCGCGTGCCCCCCGTGCAGGAACATCGCGGTCTCGAAGCTGCTCCGCGTCCGGAGGCTCGGGTCGAGGAACACCATGGCGAGAACCTGCCGCTCCAGTCCGCCGGTGATCTCGCCCCGCTTCACGCGGTCAGCCAGGTCCAGGAGTGCCGTAATTTCCTCCGGACTCCAGTCCTCCATGGCCAGAAAGTCGCGTTTGGTCATGTGAGAACCTCCCGAAGAGCCTCGAGCACGAGATCCGCCTCGGCGAGGGAAAAGGAGAGCGGAGGCATCAGCCGCAGGACTTGGGGGTCCGAGGAGGTCCCCGTCAGAATCCGGTGGTCGAACAACGCCTTCTGAACCTCCGCCGCCGGCCGTGCCAGTCGCAGCCCGAGGAGAAGCCCCCTTCCCTGGACCGCTTCGACACCGAGGGCGAGGGCGCCTTCGCGCAGGTGATGCCCCACCGTGGTGGCATTGGCGATCAGGTTCTCCTCCTCGAGCACCCTCAGGGTGGCCAGTGCCGCCGCCATCGGGACCGGGCCACCGCCGAAGGTGCTGCCCAGGTCGCCGGACTGGAGCGCCGAGGCGACGCGAGGTGTCGTCACCATCGCCCCGACTGGCAGGCCCGAGGCGAGTCCCTTGGCCAACGTCAGAATGTCCGGGGTCACTCCGAACGCCTCCGCTGCGGTGAAGGCATCGCAGCGGCCCACCCCGCACTGGATCTCGTCGAAGATCAGGAGGGCTCCGGTGCGGTCGCAGAGATCACGAGCGGCCCGGAGAAACTCCGTGAGGCAGGCCCGGGCGCCCTGCAGCCCCTGCACCGGTTCGAGGAGAATCGCGGCCGCCGAATCATCCAGCGCGGCCTCGAGGGCCGGGATGTCATTGAACTCCACCTTGCGGGACACCGGGGCGCCGGCGCGGGCGGCGGTTTCCTCGTACCGGGCCCCGTCGGTGCAGGTCACCGCCGCCAGCGTGCGCCCATGCCATCCGCCGCGCAGCGTCACGATCGTCTGATGGCCGGTGAAGCGCCGGGCCAGTCCGATCGCATTCTCGTTCGCCTCCGCGCCGGAGTTGCAGAAGAAGACCCGTGACAGGTCGCCCGGGCACCGGTCCGCCAGCGCCTCTGCGAGCGCTTCGCGTCCCTGGTGGGGCACCGCGGTGGAATAGAAGAGGAGGGAGCGGGCCTGGTCGCAGATGGCCTGCACCACCCGGGGGTGCGAGTGACCGGTGGAGGCGACCGCGTGACCTCCGTAGGCGTCGAGCCACCGGTGTCCCTGATCGTCGATGATCCACGATCCCTCGCCGGCCACCGCGCGGAGCGGCATCGGCTTGTACACGGAGAGAAGCGCGGAACTGGTCTCGGGCATGGGGATTCCGGCGGTCAGATGGGGAAAGGCGTGGTGAACTGGAGTCCGGCCATTTCGGGCAACCCGAGAGCCAGGTTCATGCCCTGGAGCGCCTGCCCCCCGGCCCCCTTGATCAGGTTGTCGATGGCCACCATGATCTGGACTTCCCGGCGGTCCTCGCTGGTGGCCGCGGACACCAGGGCGATGTTGGAGCCCACGACATGGGCCAGCTCGGGGGGAGACTCCCCGACGCGCACCCCCGGACGTCCCTCCCAGGCACGGCGCACCGCCTCCACCGCCGCATCCCCCGCGGCCTCACGCAGCGTGGCATGCAGCGTCAGGGCGATGCCCCGGACGAAGGGTCCGGCATGCACCAGGAGACGGGCATGCCCTGCGGGGTTTCCGGTCCAGGCCCGCCACTGCTCGAGCACCTCTCCCTCATGGCGATGACCCATGACACTGTAGGCGAAGAGATTGTGGGCCCGGGCCGGATGATGGGTCGTGGCGCGTGGGGAGACCCCCGCCCCGCTCGAACCCGTGACGGCAAAGAGCGCAGGTGGCGCGGCGAGGGGAATGTCCCGCAAGGGATAGAGCGCCAGCTGTGCCGCCGTGGCAAAGCATCCCGGGGCGGCGATGGCCCGGGCGCCGTGCAGCGCAGTGCCGAGGACGTCGGCGAGCCCGTAGCGAAAGTGGTGGACGAGGTCGGGAGCGGGGTGCGAACCGTAGAATCGCTCGTGCAACCGGCCGTCGTGAATGCGGAAGTCGGCCGCGAGGTCGATGACGAGCCCCGGCCCGGCGTCCAGGACCTCCCCCGCGACCCGGGAAGATTCCCCATGCTCCAAGGCAAGAAAGACGACATCGGTGCCACGGGACGCCTCACCGGGAGTGAGGCCGGCGAAGCGGGCGTCGCTCATGCCAGCGATCCCCGGGTGCACCGCGGCCAACAGCTTGCCGGCCTGGCTCCGGCTCGTGGCGACACATTCCGACACCTCCGGATGGCCCAGGACCAGCCGGAGGAGCTCCCCGCCGGCATAACCCGCCGCCCCGACCACGGCGACCTTCACGCTGTGTTCCCGGAACGGATGGAGGGAGACGGGGGGCGCCACGCCTCGAGAGCATCGAGCACGATGCGGGTCAGGGCCTCCGGCTCACGGCGCGCGTTGGCGGACGGCACGCCGAGCTGAGCCGTGATGTAGTCGCGACCGACGGCGTTATCGGTGGCGGGCCCGGTGATCGCGGTGATCGAGAGTCCGTACACGTGCTGGAAGAGTTCCCGCGCACCCCAGCATCCGACGGGGTCGGGAGCGGCAACAATGTGCGCCGCCGCAAGGCCCATCAGGTCGGGGGCCCGGAGAATATCCTGCACCCCGTACTCACCGAGAATGCCGTCTCCCAATTCGGCCAGGATGACATCGGGACGCTGACCGGCGCCCACGCCCTTGGTGGAGGTGAGACGGTTGATCAGTCCGCGGGCCACCGGGACGGTCATCCCGGCATGGGTGCTGGCCGCCCCGGCATCGTTGAAGGTGAGGGCCGCAACGGCTCCCGCGTCCATCATGCTGAGGGTATCCCGCATGAGCGACACACCGGTCAGTTTCAGCGCGCCCACCCGGTACCCGGCACGGGTCAATCCCCGAACCAGTTCGGTGGCCGCCACCGTCTTTCCGGAATTCATGCAGGTTCCCGCCACATATACCGTCGGCACGGGGGTCTCGATCGCCTCGGCGACCGGCACCGCATGATCCCGGATGGTGGCGGGGCGACCGATCCGGTCACCGAGGTCGGGAAAGGCCAGAATCGCGCCGAGCACTTCGGCCTGGAAGGGAGGCCCGATGTCGGGGTTCACCGAGATGCAGCGGCCCAGGATTCCGCCCAGGTTGAGCACGTCGATGGTGTCGCCCACGGCGAGGGTGGAGGGCACCTCGCCGGCATAACCGCGGAGGGCACGGCGGCTCCCGAGGGTCCCGGCAAGGAGGTCTCCCGCGCGCAGCGTCACCATCCGGCCCGTCGGATCCTCGACCGTGTTGTAGGCCGCCTTGTCCGACAGGATCCGGACCGCGAGGAGGTAACCCTCCGCGGAGACGATCTCGTCTCCCACGATCACATCCGGGGTGAGGTGCGCATTCCGCGTGGACGAGGCGATGCGGTCGAGACGAACGCGACTGGTGAGCATCACCGGGGCTCCTCCGTGCGCGCCGCGAGAAGCGAGGGGATGGCGCCGACCCGCGCGAAGCCCCGGGCCTCCTCCCCCGTCCAGAGAGTGTGTTCCTCCCCGTAGGTGGCCACCGACGGGTCCATCATGGAGTGCGGGCTTCGCACCCCGGTGACCAGGAACCGTCCGGGAGCGCACCGGATCCGGGTCTCTCCCGTGACCCGGCGCTGGCTGCTGGCGATGAGCGCCTCGATGTCCCGGAGGGCCGGGTCGAAATAGTGCCCCTCATGAAGACGGTCTCCATAGAACTGCCCGAGCTGGTCCTTCCAAAAGGACTGCCATTTGGTGAGGACCAGTTTTTCCAGTTCCCGGTGCGCGGCAATCAGGACCAGGGCCGGTCCCGCCTCGAACCCTATCCTGCCCTTGATGCCGAGCGCGGTTTCACCCATGTGGATGGCCCGGCCGATGCCGAACCGGTCCGTGATGAGCGACAGGGTGGACACAAGCTCCGCTCCCGCCAGGGCAACCTCGTCCAGCGCCACGGGAACGCCCGCGTCCCACCGCACCACGTGTTCCTCTACGTCGGAGTCGCCGGCCGGGACCGACATCAGTTCCTCGGGAGGACCGGCCCAGGTGTCGTGCGTCCAGCCTCCACCCCAGGTCGTGCCCCAGAGGCCCCGGTTGATCGAATAGGCCCCGGACCTGGGGGGCACCGGGATTCCCCGCGCCTCCAGGTAGGCAATGGCCCGGTCCCGGGTCATCGCCTCCTCGCGAATCGGGGTGACGATCTCCAGGTCGGCGGCGAGGACGCGAAAGGCGATGTCGAACCGGATCTGGTCGTTGCCCGCCCCCGTGGAACCGTGGGCCACGGCCCCGGCCCCGACCTGCCGCGCCACATCGATCACCGAAATCGCCTGCTGGGTGCGTTCCGCGGCGACGGAGAGGGGGTAGACCCCGCCCCGGAGAACATTGCCCTGAATCAGGAAGCGGACAAACCGGTCGAACACCGCCGCGCGGGCGTCCACCTCGTGATGCTCCACCGCACCGGCCGCCTGGGCCTGGGCTCGAATGGCGTTCCGGTCGGCGGCCGTGGACCCGCCGGTGTCGACAAAGGCGGTGTGCACGGCGAGCCCACGCTCGGCGAGGCGGGGTACGCAGTAGGAGGTATCGAGGCCTCCAGAGAAGGCGAGAACTATCGATTTGTGCATCATGAATAAATATGCATACCGGGGTTCAGACGCAAGTCCATCCCCGCCACCACCGCAGGCCATCGCAGGAGGGAACTTCTTCCCGCAACCGGCCGTATATGCCCCAAGTTGCTACCCGACTTGCGTTTCAGGCCTGCGGGTAGATCTTGGAACCATGGGTCAGTGTCACACCTTGGACAGTGGGAAGCCCGGGTGTGTTGCTGAATGCAGGTTTGGTGGCTGAATGTGCGACTACTTCCAAAGGAGCGTGTCGGATGCGTAAACTCTTTCTCGTCGGCCTGGCCCTGCTGGTGGCCACCCCCGCCGTCCATTCTCAGCAGAAGGGCGCCATCGAACTGGGTGGACTTGCCCGCTTCACCGACTACGACGACTCGTTCGATCGTGGCTCGAAAACCGAGAACAGCTGGGGAGCGGGCGGTCGGCTTGGGTGGTTCATCCTCAAGAACTTCTCCCTCGAACTCGACGGGTCCTACAACGCCACCGACCAGAATAATGCTCTTGGATTGGGCTCTCGGAGCCGACCCCTCGATTTTGTCCCCTTTCACCTGCGGGCCATCTACCATGCCCCGCTCGGCAGCGACCGGGTCCACCTTCTGATTGGCGGTGGTCCGGGGGTCAACTTCTACACCAAGGACGAGGCGATCGCCGGGTTCGACGGGACGGATGTCGGGGTCGGGGGCCTGGTGGGTCTCCGCGTCGGGCTCCTGGGGCCGTTGTCGTTGCGGGTGGATGGCCTGGTGGATTACGTGCCGGATCCCGCCAATGATGCGAACGACAACACGACACTGGGAGCCCAGGCGGGGCTCAGCCTGATCTTCAAGGACAAGTGCACCACCCGGATCGACAGCATCTGGGTCACCCCGGCCACAGTCACCCTGCAGCCGGGCCAGAGCCAGCAGTTCACCGTCACCGGGCTCCAGTGCGATGGCCGGAGCCGGCAGCTTCGTGCCCCGGTGGTCGGCTTCGACGCCCAGGGCGGCACCATGACGAGCGACGGGTTCTTCACCGCGGGCACCGCGGCCGGCAGCTTCCCCGTGACGGCGACGCATGGGAAGCACCTGGCTCGCGGCACGGTGACGATTCGCCCGAACGTGGTGGAGCGGGTCGCCCTCGCTCCCGCCTCCGCCCGGCTCCGGCCTGGCGAGAGCGCCCGGTTTGTCGCCACCGCGCATTTCACCGACGGAACCACCCAGACGACCGGATTCACCTGGTCCGGACAGGGTGGCACCGTGGCCGACGGCAACTACACCGCCGGTCAGACCCCCGGCACCTACCAGGTCACCGCCACGCGGGACGGGAGAAGCGCCAACGCGTCGATCGAGATCTATCGCCCGGCCCCTGCCGTCCGTGACACCATCATCCTCCCCGGGGCCCTGTTCCAGAGCAACCGGGCGCAGATCTTCCGCCCCACCGACCGCGACTCGCTCGAATCGGTGGTGGAGGCACTGCGGGCCAATCCTGAGGTCCGGGTGGTCGTCGAGGGTCACACCGACTGGACGGGACGCGCGGCGTCCAACGCCGACTTGTCCCGCCGTCGGGCCGAAGCGGTCAAAACCTGGCTCCTGGAGCAGGGCATCGACGCCGGGCGCATCGAACTCCGGTGGTACGGCGAGTGCAATCCCCGGGCGTCCAACGACACCGAGGAAGGGAAGCAGGCCAACCGGCGGGCGGAGATGCATCGGGTGGAAACCGCGGGTCCTGCCCGGGGGAACCAGGCCCAGTGCGCCGATCGCGGTCCGAATTTCTGAACGCACCACGGACCGCCAACGGGAAGGGGCGCCGGATTTCCGGCGCCCCTTTTCGCTCCTGCCACCTCGGACCCTCAGGGTGGCGGAGCCTCCTCCGGTGATCCGGCCCCCGGGACCACCAGAATGTTCCCGGGCTCGGGAGCATCGCCGACGACGGGGGCGAAGTACTCCCTTCGGTACATGCCGATGACCTCGAAGAAATAGCTCAGCGCGAGCGGTCCGATCAGCAGGCCGAGCAATCCGAGGTAGCTCACCCCGGCCACCGCTCCCACCAGCGTCACGAGGGGATGAATCCTGGCGTACCTGTTGTAGATGATCGGGCGGATGACGTTGTCGACATTGATGACCAGGATCGCGCTCCAGAGACCGAGCCCCAGGGCGGCCCCGGTGCGGCCGTCGAGCAGCATCGCGATGACCGCGGGCCCCCAGATCAGGGCACTCCCCACCAGGGGAAGAATGGCGAACACCGCCGTCACCACGGCCCAGAACAACGGATTGGCCAGACCGAATATCGCGAACCCGACGCCGAGAAGTCCTCCCTGCAGGAGGGCCGTGACGCCGGTCCCGATGACGGTCGAGGCGGTCACATCCCGGAAGCGCTGCTGCAGCCGTCGGGTGTTCTCCCGGGAGAAGGGGATGTAGGGTTCCACCCCTTCCCAGATCCGGGCCGGATGAAGGAGCAGGTAGTACAGGGCGAAGAGGGAGAAGGTCAGGTTCAGGATGAACCGGGTGGCGGTGCCGATGAGCCCGAGCGCATTCCCCCCCAGCCAGCTGATGACCTGTTCTCCCGCACGGGCGAGCTGGGGGCCAAGCGCGAAGGTCCCGATCTCGATCGCCGCTATGCGGTCGAGCACCGGCGACTGGAGCACCGACCGGGCCATTCCCTGAGCCTCGCCGACCAGAACCCCGACGAGCCAGACCCCCGGAACCACCACCAGCAGGAGAGTCAGGACGATGACCACCACCGCCGCCAGGGGTGGGGGCATTCGCCGGGCGAGCACCGCATGCACCGGGTGGAGAATGACATAGAGGACCGGAGCACCCAGGAGGCCGCTGGCATACGGCGCGAGCGCGATGGCCACCACCACGCCCAGCAACGTGATGAGAATGGCGGCGCGCTGGTGATTGGAGTCGAGGAAGGGCATCCGTCAAGTGTAGGGGACGACCGGGGAGGATGCCAGTGGCCAACCGGGTTACACTTCACCCAGAATGACGACACCTCTTTCCGATTTTCCGGCGCCGGGGCTTCTGGAGGCGGCCCTGGAGGCATCCCGCGATGCCGTGGTGCTGGTCTCCACCCCCCGAGCCGACGAGGGAAGCGAAGTGATCTGGGGCAACGCGGCCTTTGCCGGGCTGACCGGTTACCAACCCGAGGAGTACACCAAGGCTCCGGCACACTGGCTCTCCCGGCTGACCGGCGACACATCCATTTCGGACCGGATCCGCAATGCGGCCCAGGAAGGGCAACCGTGGAACGGGGAAGGGCTGCTCCGGCATCGCACCGGTCGTCTCATCCCGGTGCAGGTTCACCTGACCCCCCTTCGCGCCGGGTCCGGCTCGGAGCACCCCATCGCCTTCCTGGGCCAGATTCGGAATGTGGAGGATCAGAAACAGATGGAGGAGCGGCTCTGGCTCGCGCAGCGATTGGGAGCCGTGGCCCAGCTCGCCCGGGGAATTGCGCGCAGCCATGAGCACGCGGTCCACGGCCTGAGCACCTACGCACGTCAGTCCGGAACCCCGGACGACCCCGCCCTCCGCGCACTCCAGGAGGCCGGATCCTCCACGCTCCGATTCCTCCGGCAGGTGGAGGCCCTCGCCGTTCCCTCCCCTCACCGTGCCGTCTCGGTGCAGTGGAACCACGTCATCCGGGACTTGGAAGGACTGATCACCTGCGTCCTCGGTGACCATACCCATCTCGTACTCGACCTGGACCCCGGCCTGGGCCTCATCCGGGGAGATTACGTCCTGTTCCAGCAGGTGCTTCTGAATCTGGTGCTCAATGCGTCGCAGGCGATGCCGGAGGGCGGGGTCCTGACGATCACCACGGCCAACAGCTACCCCGCCGAGTTGCCTCAGACGATCCTCGGCCCCCGGGGGGCCGGGGCCCAGGTGGTGCTCTCGGTGTCCGACACCGGCCGGGGAATGCCCCCCGAGGTCCGGACCCGGCTGTTCGAGCCATTCTTCACCACCCGGACCTCGTCCCTCGGATTGGGACTGACCGTCGTACAGGGAATCGTGAGGGCCGGGGGTGGGTATGTCTGGATCCAGTCTGCAGAGTCCGAAGGAACCACGGCCCGGGTGTACCTGCCCTACATCGCTTCGAGTCCACCGGAAGGCGACGACCCCGCCGCCAAGTAGGCCAAGCCATTGCACGAGATGATCTTATCGCTACTCAGCGCCTCCGTTTCCCCTGCGGAAGGCCCACACCTTCCGAGGGGAATTGTCCGGTTTGTGACGCAGGCCACTCCCCGCGCACCGGGTATCATCCTATGATTCCTCCCATGAAAGCTTGGATGGGAAGTCCTTCGTCCCGCAGGCGACGGCTCTGGCGTGTGGCGCTGGTGGCCGGGTGGCTCACCGCGTCCGGGTGCGGCGATGGCGGTGGCACCGGACCTGCCGGTAAACAGGCCTCCCTCGCCATTCAGCCATCCTTTGCGCCCGATATCAACTTCCAGGCCTTCACCAACCTCGTGGTGGACCGCGTCCGGTTCCGGCTGGTCCGGCTCCCCCTGGAAACCCTGGTCGACACCATCATCCTCTTCCCCGCCGATTCGAACCGGATCGCCCTCCGCGTGGCCGTCCCCTTGCGGGCCGCGACCGAGCAACTCGATGCCACGCTCGACCTGTTCGACGACGACCTTCTTCTCTTCACCGGAAAGCAGAGAATCGAAGTGGCGGAGGGCATCAACGTCTTCCCGGTGGCGGCAATCCCCGTGGACTTCGTCGGACCGGGGCAGGACATCACCGACCTGTTGATCCTGCCCCGGGACACCGTGCTCTCCCTCGGGTCGGGGTTTGGCTTCAGTGTGCTCGCCTCCAAGGGCGGAATCGTGGTCGATCCACCGGTATACCTGAGCTGGGAGTCCAGCAATCCCGTGCTCGCCCCCGTGTCCCTGATTGGACAGGTCCAGGCACCCTCGCAACGGGGGAGTGTTCTCCTGCGGGTGACCACGCCCTCCGGCGCCCGCGATTCGACAGTCGTCTCCTTCGCCCCGGCCCCGACTGCCATCACCGTTCTCAGCAACGGCGGGCGGTCGGCCCAGGTCGGTACGGCGCTCCCCGAGGACTTCACCGTTCAGGTCCTCGCGAGCGACAACCTGGGAGTCCCCGGTGTCCGGGTCAACTTCTTCCCACCCGCAGGGGGCGTGGTCAACCAGGGAACCGTCATCACCGGCCCGGGGGGGATTGCCCGAACCGGGGGTCGTCTCGGCACTTTGGTCGGCAACCAGGTGTTCACGGCGGAAGTTCCGGGCCTCCCTCCGGCGCGCCTCACGATCAGCGCGCTCCCCGGTCTCCCCTTTGCCCTCGACCGATTCTCGGGGGACCAGCAGACCGGCCTCATGGGCCAGACCTTGCCGGGGCCGCTCTCGGCTCGAGTCCTGGACCAGTTCGGCAATGCGATTCCCAACGTGCGGGTGGAGTGGCAGGTCCTGAGCGGCGGGGGCTCCCTGTCCGAATCGGTCACCTTCACCGATCCGCTTGGGTTTGCCCGGGTGGACTGGACCCTGGGTCCCATGGCGGGGGTACAGGCCGTGCTGGCATCCCTTCCCGGCACCTCGCTCCTCACCGCCTTCTCCGCCACGGCCACGACACCCTGACTCGGGCTCGCCTCAGCCTCCCTCCCCCTCCTCCCGCAGCATTGATTCGAGCGCGGGCCAGAGATGGTCGGCCACGCGGGCATGCCCCCTCGGGGAGGGGTGAATGCCATCCGTCTGGTTGAGACTGTCCACGCCGGCCACGCCCTCCAGAAGGAACGGAAGGAACCGCACCCCCGTGCGCCGGACGACATCCGGATAGACCTGCCGGAACCGCGTGGTATATTGCGGGCCGAGATTGGGCAGCGCCTCCATGCCGACCAGGAGAATGCGGTCGGCGGGGAGGTCCTGCCGGACCCGCGCAATGATGGCCAGCAGGTTCGATCGCAGGCTGTCGACCTCCTGTCCCCGGAGTCCGTCATTGGCCCCCGTTTCGAGCACCACGTACTCGATGCCCGGCTGGTCGAGCACCCAGTCGATCCGGCGCAGTGCTCCCGCCGAGGTCTCGCCGCTCACACCCGCATTGATCACGCGGTAGGGGAGCCCCGCCTCGTGCAACCGGGGCTGCAGAAGATCGGGGAAGGCCTGGCCGGGATCCACCCCGAATCCCGCCGTCAAGCTCGTTCCGAGGAAGAGGATGGCGGGTCCCGACTCGCGGACGTCGGCGCCCGGCGCGGAGGAGGGGGAGGGTCTCCGAGGGGGACCGTCGTCCCGCAGGGGGGGTGAATCCTCACCCCCACATGCAGCGTATAAGAAGGTCACCAGGAGGACCGGAAGGAGCTGTCCGGCTCTTGCCACACGAAACGGAACACCAGGGAGCATGTCGTGATCCTGCAATGCGAGTCGCTGACACAGACCTACCTTTCCGGCGGCAGGCCACTGACGGTGCTGAACGATATCACCTTTGCGCTCCCCGAAGGAGCGTTCCTCGCGATCATCGGTCCGAGCGGGAGCGGAAAGACCACGCTGCTTGGCCTCCTGGCGGGACTGGACCGCCCCGCATCCGGCCGGGTCGTGCTCGACGGCCGGGATCTGGGCACCCTCGATGAGGATGCCCGGGCCCAGCTCCGTGCCGAGCGGGTGGGGTTCGTCTTCCAGTCCTTCCAACTCATCCCGACCCTGACTGCGCGGGAAAACGTGCAGGTTCCCCTCGAGCTGCGCGGAGAGCCCTCGACCGAGCGGGCCGAGTCGCTCCTGACCCGCGTCGGCCTGGGAGACCGGATGGACCACTACCCGGCCCAGCTCTCCGGGGGCGAGCAGCAGCGGGTGGCCCTGGCTCGCGCCTTTTCCATCCGGCCCCGCATTCTCTTTGCCGACGAGCCCACCGGCAATCTCGATGCGAAGACCGGCCAGACGATCATCGAGCTCATGCGCGAACTGAATCGCGAGTCGGGTACGACACTCGTTCTGGTGACCCACGACCCCGATCTGGCGGGACTGGCGGGCCGCACCATCCGCCTGGCCGACGGACACGTCAGGGAAGACACCGGAGCATGATCCGGCCTCGTTTCGTTCTCCGCATGGCCCTCCGGGAGAGCCGGGGCGCCCGCCGCCGGCTCGCCTTCCTCACCGGGGCCATCACGATCGGCGTGGCCGCGCTCGTGGCCATCAACGCCTTCACCGACAATCTGCGGGTCTCGGTGAACCGGCAGGCCCGGGAGCTTCTCGGCGCCGACATGGCCTTCCGGAGCCGGGAGCCCCTGCCGGAGCGGGCCTCCCTCCTGGCCGACTCCTTGATCGCCACCCCCGGCACCGATCCGTCGGGAGCCCGTGCCACGGTGGTGTCGTTCTCCGGCATGGCCTACGTCCCGCGGACCGCGGGTGTTCGCCTGGTGCAGGTTCAGGCGGTGGATTCGGGCTATCCCTGGTACGGAACCTACCAGACCGTACCGGCGGGGGCCTGGCACGACCTCCAGTCGGGAGGGCGCATCCTGGTGGACCCGAGCCTGCTCAGCATTCTCGATGCGGTGCCGGGAGACACTCTCTCCCTGGGAGAATCCCGTTTCCTCATCGCCGGGACCGTGATCGATGCCCCCGGCAGCTTCGGGGTCCAGGGGGCCTTCGGGCCACCGGTCTGGATCGCCGGCCGGGACCTCGCGTCCACGGGCCTCCTGCAGTTCGGGGCCCGCGCCGAGTACGAAACCTATCTCAAACTTCCCTCCGGCGCCGCCGACGCCGAGGTCATCGCCGAGGAGTACCGCCCCGTCCTGCGTCCCGAGCGGGTCCGGATCCGAACCGTGGAGGATGACCGCGAGGACTTGAGCGACACCCTGACCCGCATGGGGAACTATCTCGGCCTGGTGGCGCTGATCGCCCTTCTCCTCGGAGGGCTTGGTGTGGCCAGCGCCGTGCATGTCTTCATCCGGCAGCGGCTCGACACCATCGCCATCCTCCGCTGTCTCGGCGCCTCGGCCGGGGACGTGTTTGCCGTGTATCTCCTCCAGGCACTCGTCATGGGGGCCTTGGGCAGCATCCTGGGCGCGGCCATCGGGGTCGGCATCCAGCAGGCCCTGCCCGGGATGCTCGGCGACCTCCTCCCGGTCGATGTGGAGGTGGCGATCTCCCCGCGGGCCGTGGGACTCGGGATCGGGCTCGGGCTCTGGGTGGCCGCCATCTTTGCTCTCCTCCCCCTGGCCGGCGTGCGGCGCGTCTCCCCGCTGGTGACCCTGCGGCGGGACGTCGAAACCCGGAAGAGCCACCGCGATCCCTTCGCGATCGGGGCGGTCCTCCTACTCGGGCTCACCGTGGTGGCCCTCGCCATCATCCAGGCTGGTGAGTGGCTCGCGGGGCTCGGCTTCGCCGGGGGAATCGCTGTCGTGATCCTGGTCCTCGCCGCGGCCGCCAAGGTTCTCACCTGGGCCGTGCGGCGCATTCTCCGGCCCCGGTGGCCCTATCTCCTGCGACAGGGACTGGCGAACCTCTACCGGCCCGCCAATCAGACGGTCACCATCGTCCTCGCCCTCGGGTTCGGGGCATTCCTGCTCAGCACCCTCTTCCTGATCCAGCACAACCTGCTGAGTGAAATCAACGTCGAGATGGGCGACTCCCGGCCCAACATCGCGTTCTACGACATCCAGCCGGACCAACGGGAGGGAGTGGAAGGTCTCCTTCGGGACGCCGGAGTCCGTTCCACTCCGATCGTCCCGATCGTCCCCATGCGGATCCGCGCGATCGCGGGCCGCGATACCGCCGCCCGGGTGGAGGAGGCGGACAGTGCGCTCGCCCTGCGAGACTCCTGGGCCATTCGCCGGGAGTACCGGTCCACCTACCGCGACACCCTCGTGGCCACCGAACGGATCGTGGCGGGAACGTGGTGGGACGACGCTCCTGCCGCCCCGAGCGGTACCGCGCGCGTCTCCGTGGATGAGGGCGTGGCCGCCGAGCTGGGGGTGTCCCTCGGGGACCACATTGTCTGGGACGTGCAAGGCATCGAGGTCCGCACCGTCATCGCCAGCCTGCGGGAGATCGACTGGGGCCGGCTCGAGCCCAATTTCTTCGTGGTGTTCGAACCGGGCGCCCTGGAACGGGCCCCGCAGATGATGGCCACCCTGGCCCGCATCGACGATCCCGCCGACCGGGGGACGGTCCAGCGCCGGCTGGCCGAGTCATTCCCCAACGTCACCTCGCTCGACCTCTCCCTGCTGCAGAACGCCATCCAGAACATCATCGATCGGGTGGCATTGGCGATCCGGTTCATGGCAGGGTTCAGCCTGCTGACCGGGGCCATCGTGCTGATCGGTGCGGTGTCGACCAACCGCTTCCAACGGATTCGCGAGGCGGTTCTACTGAAGACCCTGGGCGCCACGCGGCGCCAGGTGCTTCGCATCATTCTCACGGAGTACGCGGCCCTGGGCCTCCTGGCGACCTCCATCTCGGTGATCCTCGCGTCGGTGGCGGGATGGGCTCTGGCCACCTTTGTCTTCGACACGCCGTTCCGCGTGCCCCTTCCCCAACTCGTGGCCGTCACCAGCGGCCTGGTGGCCCTGACCCTCGGGGTCGGGCTCTGGAGCAGTGCCACCATCCTCAAGCGGACCCCGCTGGAGGTCCTCCGGAGCGAATAGCCGGGTTGGTGTTCCGGGTCGGGGGGCGGTACTTTCCCGCATTCCTTCCACTCCAACACGAGGCTTCCTGAACCTCATGCTCGGGATCGATCTTCGCGGGAAACGTGCTTTCGTGGCCGGCGTCGCGGACGACGGCGGCTTCGGATTTGCCATCGCCAAGGCCCTCATCGAGGCGGGAGCGACCGTCTGCCTCGGCACCTGGCCCCCGGCTCTCGGCATCTTCCGGAAGCTCCTCGAGCGGGGAAAGCTCGGCGACAGCATGCGCCTCTCCGACGGATCGGCCCTGGCCTTCGAGCGGATCTATCCCCTCGACGCCGCCTACGATACCCTGGCGGATGTGCCCGAGGAGATCCGGGACAACAAGCGCTACCGGGAGGAGGGAGACTTCACCGTGGCCGGCGTGGCCGGTCGCCTCGTGGAGGATTTCGGGCATCAGGGGCTCGACATCGTGGTCCACAGCCTGGCCAACGCGCCCGAGGTCAAGAAGGCCCTGGTGGACACCTCGCGCCGGGGCTACCTCGACGCCATCAGCGTCAGCACCTACAGCAACGTCGCCTTTGTCCGCACCTTCGCGCCGATGATGCGCCCGGGAGGAAACTTCCTCTCCCTCACCTACCTCGCGGGGCAACGGGTGATTCCGGGATATGGCGGCGGCATGTCCGCGGCCAAGGCGGCCCTCGAAGCCGACACCCGCACCCTCGCCTGGGAGGCGGGGCAGCGATGGGGTGTGCGGGTCAATACCATCTCCGCCGGTCCCTGGGCCTCCCGGGCGGCGACCGCCATCGGGCTGATCGAGCGGATGATGGCCTACTACAAGGCCAATTCCCCGTTGAACCGTGAGTTCGTCCCCGAGGATGTCGGGGCGGCGGCCGCATTTCTGGCCAGCCCCCTCGCCTCGGCCATCACGGGCACGGTCCTGTTCGTCGACAATGGGTACCATGCCATGGGGATGGCGGTTGACCACGACGAAGCGGACAGCACCCGTCCCATGTGACCCTCCCGCTCCCGGAGCGAATCGATGTTCCTTGGTCATGCCGGTGTCGCCCTCGCCCTCCAACGCCTTCACCCCAAGGTGTCCCTGGGCACGCTGCTCTTCGCGGCCTGGGTGAGTGACATCCTCCTCGGCGGCACCCTCCTCCTCGGCTGGGAGCACGTCGCCATCGTGCCCGGGGCCACCGCCACATCCTCCGTGGTCCTGGACCGCGTCCCGATCAGCCACGGCATGGCCGGCGTGGTCCTCTGGGCCGTCGTGCTCGGCGCCGTGTACTACTCCCGGCCCACCCGGGACACCGCGGGCCACTTTCGCGCCTCGGTCCTCGTGAGTGTGGCCGCCCTGTCCCATCTCCTCCTCGATCTCGTCTCCAGTCCCGGCTCCCTTCCCGTCTCCGGCGCCGACTCCGCCCGGCTCGGACTCGGCCTGGCGCGCAGTCTCCCCGGCACCATGGTGGTCGAACTCGGGCTCCTCGCCGCGGGGCTCTGGGTCTTCATCACCGTCCATCGGACTCACCGGCACCAGGTCCGCATCGGTCTCCTGGCCCTCTTTGCTGGCGTTCTGGTCCTCCTCTTCCTCGGAATGCTGTTCGGTCCCGATCCCTCTTCCCCCGATACCGTGGCCAGGGCACTTCTGTTCGGCCTCCCGGCGCTGGCTCTCCTCGGCGCCTGGGCGGGGCGGGAGCAGAAGTGACCGCTCCGGCCCGGCACCTGGCCGTCGCCGGTTCCGTGCTCGCCGGCCTGGCGGTCGCGATCGGCGCCTTCGGTGCCCACGCTCTTCGGACTACCCTGGGCCCGGAAGATCTCGCCGTTTTCGAGACCGGGGTGCGGTACCAGATGTACCATGGGCTGGGAACATTGTTTGCTGCATGGCGAACCAGCCATGCTCCGGACTCGAGTGCCCGTCTCGCCGGGTGGCTCTTCGTGATCGGGTCGCTGGTGTTTTCCGGGAGTCTCTATCTGCTGGTCCTGACGGGAACGCGCTGGCTCGGAGCCGTTACTCCAATTGGCGGAGTGATGTTCCTGGCGGGGTGGCTCGCCCTGGCGGCCGCCTTCCGCCGGCCTCCTCCCGCATGAGCGACCCCGCCACCTATCGCACCCTGCTTCAGGACCTGGACCGCTGGTCGGACGACGTCCAGCGACGGCACCCCGGCGTGGTCCCCTGCCGAGCCGGTTGCAGTGCCTGCTGCCATGGCCCCTTCGACATCAGCGCCCTCGACGCGGCTCTGGTCCTCGCCGCGGTCCGCTCTCTCCCTCCGGAGCAGCAGGCGGAGGTGATGGCCGTCGCTCATGACCAGGTGGAGGAGATGGCTGGTCTCGAGCCGCACTGGAAATCACCCTGGGACATCGCGGCACTCGGCGAGGACCGGTTCGATGCCCTGTGCGACGCGATGGCGGACGAGCCCTGCCCCCTCCTCGACCCGGAGGGGCGGTGCCGGATCTACGAGGACCGCCCCCTGGTATGCCGGGTGATGGGTGTGCCCATGGCCACCGCCCACGACACTCTGGACAACGCCTGTCCCATCATCGATCTCCATCCCACCTATGCGGCCCTCGCTCCGCAACCCTTCGACCTGGCAGCATTCGAGCAGACCGAACAGAGGCTGGCCGCGGAAACCAGCGGTCAGGAAATCACGATTGCCCACCTGCTGGTGGGAAGTGTGAAGTTCGAAGTGTGAAGTTCGAAAGGTGAAGTTCGAAGGGGGGAAGCAGGAAGTGCGGAGTCATCAGTGTTCAGTGTTCAGTCTGCGGAGTCACCCCGAGTGAAAGGAGGGATCAGAGGAGGTCGCGGGAGCACTTCCCGCCGTCGGGAGAACGCTCCGGTCACTGCACCATGTTCTGTTCTCCATGTTCATCGGGTGTGCCACTCGCGCACCGGTGCTGCACCCCCACGCGAGGGGATCACCAATCGCCTCGTACGCCCAATTGTCGCCGACCGAGAGATCGGGATTGAAGCTCCACGCACTCTGCTCCCACCCCGTCCCGTCAGCCGGACGGATCCCCTGCACTATGCCCCCTTGCAACCTCGGGCCCGCAAACGCCACTTTCGGCTGCGCCTCAAGCACTCCCCCCAGGCTGTCCAACTGTGGGACCGAAGGGTTCCCAGGAACTCGGACATAGTAGAAGCCTTCCGTATAGGGGGCGGGACGCGGCAGACCTCCCACCACCTCCCCTCCGATCACGGCGAGCGCCGCCGTCCGCTCCCCCACCGTGGCGCCGGGCTCGAAGTCCACCATGAGCATCCGCTTCTGTACCCCACGCACTTCGAAGTACGCGGAATCGTGCTCGAACCAGGCAGGCGTGAAGCGCGGCGGTACCAGGGTCACCACAAACCCCTCGTTCCCTACCACTTCGAAACTGACCGCCACCGCGGTCACCGAGTCGGTCACCTGGAACAGGAGGGTGTCCGCCCCCGTCGAATCCCCCGCCGCCAGCGAGCCCGCCCCCCCCACCAGCCACACCGACCGCCCGCCGGACAGCGTGCTGTCCATGTTCAGGGGCACCATCTCGGCCGTCGGCACCTCCAGCGGATCCAGGTCCACGATCCCCGAGTCCCGCACCTCCACCCGCA